>NZ_QKTE01000006.1:0-180562 GCF_003234735.1 Curtobacterium sp. MCLR17_040
GGCGTGTGGCGAGCGGGCGGGATCGGGTGTACCTGGCGAGATCGGGCGTACCGGGTCGGAAGATCGCATCAGGTACGCCCGGAACGACCAGGTACCCGAGGTCCGCCGTGCGAGATCGGGCGTACCTGCGAGTTCGGGCACACCGTGCGCCATCGGGCGTACCTGGCGAGATCGGGCGTACCTGGCGAGATCGGGCATACCTGGTCGGAGCAACACACCAGGTACGCCCGGAACCACCAGGTACCCGAGCTTCACCGTGCGGGATCGGGCATACCTAGCAAGATCGGGCATACCTGGCGAGTTCGGGCATACCGGGTCAGAAGATCACACCAGGTACGCCCGGAACAACCAGGTACCCGAAGTCCACCGTGCGCGGTCGGGCATACCGGGTCGGAAGATCACACCAGGTACGCCCGGAACAACCAGGTACCCGAGGTCCACCGTGCGAGATCGGGCGTACCTGGCGAGATCAGGCATGGCGGGATCGGGCGTACCCGGTCGGAACGTGCAGCGCTCGGACGGGCCGCAGCGGCAGACGTCAGCCCGCGGCGAGGGCCGCGGCCGCGAAGTCGCGCACGGCGTCACGAGCGGCGGGCGGGTCGAGCACCACGGCACGACCAGGCAACCCGGCGACGAGCCGGACCACGCCGTCGAACCCGTGCGACGCCGCGAGCCGGATGCGGACACGGCCGTCGGAGTCGGGCGCGTCGGCCGTGTCGGACAGGAAGTCGGCGACCAGGGGCAGCGACGTCGAGTCGAGTTCCACCGTGACGATGACGTCGTCGGCGGCCTGCTGGAACAGCGTGTCCGGGATGACGACCTGGTCGATCGTCTTCTCGGCCGGGCGGTCGTCGACCCGCGCCTCGGACATCCGGTCGAGCCGGAACGTCCGGAGTGCCTGCCGGTCGAGGTCCCACGCGCGCAGGTACCAGTCGGTGTCGATGGACTCGACCCGGAGCGGGTCGACCCGTCGGGTGCCGCCCTGGGTGCGCGGTCCGGCGTACTCGAAGACCAGGCCGCGGCCGTCGGACATCGCCCGCCGGATGGTGGCGAGGGCGACGTCGTGCAGGTCCTGCCCGACGGCGACGGTCGACGCCGCTCCCCCGGCACCGCGGGACAGCTTGGCCATCAGCGCGCGGATGGCGTCACGGTCGGCGGCTTCGGGCAGCGCGGACAGGTACTGCAGGCCCGCGATAAGTGCCGAGGCCTCACGAGCGGACAGCCGCGGTGAGTCGTCGATCGCCACGAGGTTGGTCAGCACGATCATGTCGTTCTGGTCGAAGTCGTCCCAGGCGATGTCGAACAGGTCGCCGTGCTGGTACTGCATCGTCTCGCCGGGCACCCCGGACACCGCGATGAGTTCGACGGCACGCCGGATGCGGGCCTCGGGCACACCGAAGTGCCGAGCGGCCTCGGCCACCGAGACCCGCTCGCGGTCGATCAGGTACGGCACCAGGGCGAGCAGGAACGCGAGCTTGTCCTGGGCCTGCAGGGGTTGGGCGTCAGCCACGAACGGGGTCCTCTCCGGGGGCTGCTGCAGGGTCGTCGTCGGTGTGGTCGCGCACGAGTGCACGGAGGCGCTCGTCGACCCGCGACCGCAGGTCGTCGGGCTCGAGCACCCGGACCTCGGGCCCGAAGGCGGCGAGTTCCTCGGCGAGGATCTGCGGGTCGACGTGGTGCAGCACGAGCGCGCCGTCGGCGTCGGTCTCGGTGTCGCGGCGACGGGTGAGTCGGCGTTCGGCGTCGGAACCCGGCGTCACGGCGATGCGCGCGGTGCGCTCGGCCCAGATTCGCTCGAGCTCGGCGAGGGTGCGCTCCCCCGCGCCGACGGGAGCGGTGTGCTGCCCGACCTCGTACTGGGTGACGGGTCCGACGATGCGGGCCAGCAGGTAGTTCTTGTCCGAGTCCGTTGCGAACTCGTGGGCGGCGAGCATCCACCGGCCGCCGTGCTGCACCAGGGCGAGTGGAGCCACTTCGCGCCGACGGGCGTCGTGCTGCCCCGGGGTGATGTAGTCGAAGCGAACTGCGGCGCCGCGATCGAGCGCGGAACGGAGCGGCTCGAAGGACGCATCCCGAGCCCGGAGCCGCGGGGCGTACGCATCGACCCCGAGCTGCAGGGCACCGTCGTCGTCCTCGGCGCCGGCCGAGCGGACCTTCAGCAGGCCACGGCGGGAGTCGGCGGACAGTGCGCCTTCGCGCCAGGCCATCGCGGCCAGGGACAGCAGCGCGGATTCGTCCGGGGTGAAGCGGACGTCGACGGGCAGGTCGTACTCACCCTTCGGGATCCGGTACCGGAGCGTCTGGTTGTTGCCCGCGGCACCCGGGGTCTCGATGGTCTCGAGGGGGATGCCGAGCTCGCGGACGTCGTCCTTGTCGCGTTCGAACTGGCGCTCGAGCGAGGCGTTGTCGCCACCGGTCGAGAACCGCTGCCGGTACCCCTGCACGTTGGCCAGGATCTCGGCCTTGGTCAGCCCGGACTCCGTCGAGAGCAGCGCGAGCACGAGGCTGAACAGCCGCTCCTCGGCGGGCACACGGGGCACACGGGTCGCTGGCACGAGCCGATCCTACGGCAGCGCGGGTGCACCGGAGTGCACCCGCGCCGCGGTCCGTGGACGGTCGGACCGGGTCAGTTCGAGATCGCCCCGAGGACGTCGATCACGTACGCGTACGCGGTCCCCTGCTGGTTGACGATGGCCAGGACCTGGTCGCCGACGTGGTGCCCGACGATGGCGGTCCGGACGCCCTCGTCGACCTGGCCCTTGGTGAGCGGGATGGCCTGCGCGCCGGAACCGTCGGTCCAGCTGGAGCCGGCGACGGACGGGTCGGCACCCCAGGTGACGGCGGTGTACTTGATGACCGCGGTGTCCTTCGCGGTGAGCTCGCGACCGTCGCCCTTGCGGAGCAGGTGCGTCTCGTTCGACTTCGGCGCGCTCCACGACGGGATCGTGATGCCGGGGGCGCCGGAGGGTGCGAGCACCACGGCCGGCATCTTGTCGCCGGCGAGCTGCGGGGTGCCGGTGGCACGGGCGTCGAACGCGCGCTTGACGTCGATGACGGCGATGACGGCGTCCTCGGTCTTCTTCGACGACGAGCTCCCAGCGGTGCCGCCGGTGCTGCTCAGGGCGCTCTTCGGCAGGGCCACCGCCAGGCGGTCGCCGACGCGGGCGCACTGCAGCGAGGCGCCGAGGGCCCCGTAGTTGCTCGCACCGGCGGTGATCGGTGCCGTCTGGCCCGAGTAGCCGCTCGTCTGGGCGACCTGCCCCGTGGAGCCGTCGACCAGGGTGTACTCGACCAGGACGGGGGTGCCGTCGTCGATCGTGCGACCGGAACCCTGCTGCAGCACGGACACCTGGGTGCCCTTGGTGGTCAGGCCCTTCGGCACGTTGACCTTCGGCTCCGAGCCGAACTTGCCGGTGGCGGTCACCGCTTCGGACGCGGCGCCGGGAGCGGCACAGCTCGAGGGCGTGGTGCCGGCACCGTTCGAGGCGCAGGCGGTGAGGGACACCGCGAGACCGATGGTGACCAGGAGTGCGGGGATGGTGCGCACGGACCCTCTTTCCGTTCGATGCAGGACGGGCACGCCGTCAGCCTACCGTTCGTCCTCGACGGCCCCGGACGGCGCCGCAGCACCATCCGCCGCCGACGACGCCTCGGCCGCCGCGACCTTGCGCGCCTGCGCCGCCGACTGCCGGGCGACCTTGCGGAGCTTCTTGTCGCTCGTCGCCCGCTCGCCCACGGCGCCGGGGGTCCAGGCCTCGATGTCCTCGTCCGAGAACTCCGCCTTGCCCGCGCGGCGCTTCAGGTTCGGCAGCACGGTGCCGTCGGCCAGGCGTCGTGCCGTGATGAGGAACCCGGTGTGCCCGACCATGCGGTGGTCCGGGCGGACGGCGAGGCCCTCGACGTGCCAGGTACGCACCAGGGTCTCGCTCGGCATCGGGTCGGTGAAGCGCCCGGTGTCGCGCAGGGCCTCGGCCGTGCGGGACAGCTGCGTGACGGTCGCGACGTAGCAGACGATGAGTCCGCCGGGCACGAGGGCGTCGGCCGCGGCGTCCACGCACTCCCACGGCGCGAGCATGTCGAGCACGACCCGGTCGATGCTCTGCGGCTCGGTCGCGTCGGGCAGCGACTCGACCAGGTCACCGACGGTGACGGACCAGTTGTCCGGGACTGCGCCGAGGAAGGTGCCGACGTTGCCCTTCGCGATCGCCGCGAACTCCTCGCGGCGCTCGAACGACTGCAGCTGCCCGGTCGGGCCGATCGCGCGGAGCAGGAACAGCGACAGCGCCCCCGAGCCGACGCCGGCCTCGACCACGCGGGCCCCGGGGAAGACGTCCGCGAAGGCCACGATCTGCGCCGCGTCCTTCGGGTAGACGATCGCGGCGCCACGCGGCATCGACATCACGTAGTCGTTGAGCAGCGGACGGAGCGCGAGGTACTCGTCACCGGTGCTCGCCCGGATGACGGAGCCGTCGGGCTGGCCGATGACGTCGTCGTGCCGCAGCACCCCGCGGTGCGTGTGGTACTCACCCGCGGTCTCGAGCGACAGCGTCGTGAGCTTGCCCTTCGGACCGGTCAGCTGGACGCGGTCGCCGGCCCGGAACGGGCCGCGCGGCGGCGTGTGCGGTGCGCCGCCCGCGGTGTGCGGGAGGGCTGCGGTCGGGTCCGCGGTCGGACTGGAGGCGCTGCTCGCGTCCGCCTCGTCGCGTGCGTCGTCGGTGTGGCTCATCGGGTGACCCCTTCGGTGTCCGCAGCGTGCGCCGGGTCCGGCACCGCGCCTCTCCCCACCGGCACGGCCGGCCCGCCGCTGGCGCGTCTGTCCGGAACCGGCGTCGTGGGCCCAGAGTGCGCAGCCCGTGCGGCCAGTGCCGGCGTCGTCAACTCGACCAGACGGTCGACGTCGACCCCAGCCAGGGTGGTCAGGTGCACGTCGCCGCCGGCGATCTCGGAGAGCGGGACGATGTGTTCGACGGCGACCGTGACGGCGCCGGAGGCGACGGCCGACGCGACGCCGGTGGCGGAGTCCTCGATCGCGACGCACGCGGTGGGCTCGACGCCGAGCTGCGCCGCGGCGGACAGGTACGCGTCCGGGAACGGCTTCGGGCGGTCGACGTCGTCGCCGGCCACGACGACGCGGAAGCCGCGCTCGCCCAGGGCCTCGGCGGCGACGAGCGCCATCTTGCGACGGGACATCGTGACCAGGGCGGTCGGGATGCCGCGGGCGTGGAGCTCCTCGACGAGCTCACGGGCACCCGGCCTCCAGGGCAGTTCACCGGCGCGCAGGTCCTCCATGACGTAGTCGGTCATCCACTGGATGATCTCCTCGACCTCCATGTCGACGCCCTTGGCGCGCAGGAGCTCGCCGGAGCGCTCGAGGCCGGACCCGACCAGGGACAGGCCGTCCTCGTGGGTCCACTCGGCCCCGTAGCGGTTCGTCAGGTCGACCTGGGACCGCTGCCAGATCGGCTCGGTGTCGATGATCGTGCCGTCCATGTCCCACAGCACGGCTGCGGGCGGGACGAGGGCAGGAGGATGCGCGGTCACGGGCGACGAGTCTACCGGGGCCGTTCCGCTGGGCGCGGACGCGCGCGTGCGCCGACACCCCCTGGGCCTACAGTGGATGCCTGAATCGTGTCCGGCCGGGGGCATCGCTCCCGCCCCGCTCCGCTCCACCACCAGGAGGTCCGCTCCGTGCCACAGCACTCCCCCTTCAGCGACGGTCGCTTGCTCGTCGTCGCCTTCGAGGGCTGGAACGACGCCGGCGAGGCCGCGAGCGGTCTGGCGCGTCGCATCGTCGAGTCGCTCGGGCTCGACGAGTTGCGTGAGCTCGACGGTGAGCGGTACGTCGACTACCAGTTCAACCGGCCCACCGTCGGCACCGACGACAACGGCGACCGCGGCGTGCAGTGGCCCCGGATCGTGCTGCACGGCCCCGGTGCCGAGGGCCGTCCGGTCATCGGCGCCACCGGCTCCCCCACCGACCGTGACGTCTTCGTCCTCGTCGGCCCGGAACCCTCGCGCACCTGGCGGGGCTTCTGCTCGGAGATCATCGACCTGGCGGACGTCTACTCGATCGACGCCGTCGTCTTCGTCGGTGCGATGCTCGCCGACGTCCCGCACACCCGGCCGATCTCGGTGTTCGTGTCGAGCGAGAACGCCGGTGTCCGCGCCGCTTTCGACGTCGACAAGTCCTCGTACGAGGGCCCGACGGGCATCCTCGGGGTCCTCGCCGACGCTATGGACAAGGCCGGCCTGACCACGCTGTCCCTGTGGGCCTCGGTGCCGCACTACGTGCACAACTCGCCCTCGCCCAAGGCCACGCTCTCGCTGCTCGACAAGATCGAGGAGCTCACTGACGTCACGGTGCCCCGTGGCTCGCTGCTCGACGACGCCACCGAGTGGGAAGAGGGCATCGACGCCCTCGCCGCCGACGACGAGGACATGGCGTCCTACATCGGGCAGCTCGAGCAGGCGCGCGACACGGTCGACTCCCCCGAGGCCTCGGGCGACGCCATCGCGCAGGAGTTCGAGCAGTACCTCCGTCGCCGTGAGCGCAAGGACGGCAAGGACGGCGGCACCGCCGGTGGCGAGGGGCCGTGGCGGCCCCAGCAGTAGCCGTCACCCGCTGACGGACAGGAGGCACGGTGCCGGCTGGCACCGTGCCTCCTGTCCGTGGGGGGGGCGTGCGGCGTGCGGCGAGTGGTCACGAACTGTCGGCTGCGGCCCGCGTCGGCGACGGTTCCTGACCCCTCGGCGGCGCGCACGCGACGTGTCGCGACCACACGGCGGACGGGAGGCGCGTGTCGGCCTCGCCACGGGCCTCCCGACCGGCGGCCGCGAACGGTCACGACACCCCGCTCACGTCCGGCGAGTGGTCGCGAACTGTCGGCTGCGGCCCACCTCGGCGACAGTTCCTGACCCCTCGGCGGCGCACACGCGACGTGTCGCGACCACACGGCGGACGAGAGGCGCGTGTCGGCCCCGCCACGGGCCTCCCGACCGGCGGCCGCGAACGGTCACGACACTCCTGCTCACGTCCGGCGAGTGGTCACGAAATGTCGGCTGCGGCCCGCGTCGGCGACAGTTCCTGACCCCTCGGCGGCGCGCACGCGATGTGTCGCGACCACACGCGGACGGGAGGAGCGTGGCGGCCCCGCCACGGGCCTCCCGTCCGGCGGACGCGAGCGGTCACGACACCCCGCTCACGTCCGGCGAGTGGTCGCGAACTGTCGGCTGCCGACCGCCCAGGCGACAGTTCCTGACCCCTTGGCGACGCGCACGCGACGTGTCGCGTCCGCGCAGGTCAGGCCAGGCGGATGCCGAGCAGCGCGTCGATCAGGTCGATGAGCTCCGGCGTGCACGCCGTGCCACCGGCGATCGCCGTGTCGACCGCGGCGACGGCACCGGGGGTGTCCAGGTCGTCGGAGACCCGCGCGCGGATGCGTGCCGCGACGTCCGCTGCGTCGTCGGCGTGCCCGGCGGAGGCTCCCGAGGCCCAGGCGTCCCAGCCGGCGAGCCGCGTCTGGGCACTCGTCAGCTCGGTGTCGAACCACTCCCAGTCGTCGGAGTACTTGTGCGACAGCAGCGCGAGCCGGATGGCACGGGGGTCGGCGCCGTCGTCGAGCAGCCCGCGCACGGTGACGAGGTTGCCGAGCGACTTCGAGATCTTCGTGCCCTGGTAGGCGATCATCCCGGTGTGCACGAACGCGTTCGCGAGCGGCTGGTGCGCGAGGGCAGCAGCGTGCCCGGCGCTCATCTCGTGGTGCGGGAAGACGAGGTCGCTCCCGCCGCCCTGAACGCTGATCGGCAGCCCGAGGCGGTCACCGGCGATGACGCTGCACTCGATGTGCCAGCCGGGGCGACCGGGGCCGATCTCGGTGTCCCAGGCCGGCTCGCCGTCACGCGCGGCGCGCCACAGCAGCGGGTCGAGCGGGTCGCGCTTGCCCGGACGATCCGGGTCGCCGCCGCGTTCGGCTGCGAGGGCGAGCATCGTCTCGCGGTCCAGGCCGCTCTCGTCACCGAGGGTCCACGCGTCGGTGGGGCGGTTCACGTCGAAGTACAGGTCGTCGCCCTCGGCGCCGTCGGTCGGGACCTCGTACGCGTAGCCGGACTCCTGCAGGAACGAGACCGCCTCGGCGACGCGCTCGACCTCGTCGGTGACGGCCACGAAGTCGTCCGGCGGCAGGATCCGCAGCGACTCCATGTCGCGACGGAACAGGTCGACCTGTTCAGCCGCCAGGGCACGCCAGTCGACGCCGTCGCGGGCGGCACGCTCGAGCAGCGGGTCGTCAACGTCGGTGACGTTCTGCGCGTACTCGACGTCGAGCCCGGCATCACGCCAGGCGCGGCCGAGCGTGTCGAACGCCAGGTAGGTCGCCGCATGGCCGAGGTGCGTTGCGTCGTACGGCGTGATGCCGCAGACGTACAGCGCAGCACGGTCCTCGTCGCGGGCGGGGTCCACCGGCTTGCCCGTTGCGGTGTCGTGGACGACCGGTCGGGGCGCGGCGCCGGGGACGTCGGGGACGGATGGGGCCTGCCAGGCCCTCACGGCTGGATCACTCCGAGCGACAACAACACGATGAGCACGATACCGAGTGCGATCCGGTAAACGACGAATGGCATGAAGCTGCGCTTGCTGATGTAGTTCATGAACGCCGCGATCACGACGAACCCGACCACGAACGCGACGACGGTCGCGATGAGCGTGTCGGCGAGTCCGAACGGCGAGCCGTGGTCGCCGAGGCTCGTCGCGGCCTCGTAGAACCCGGACAGGAACACCGCCGGGATCGCGAGCAGGAACGCGAAGCGCGCGGCCGCCGGGCGGGTGTACCCGAGGGCGAGACCCATCGACACCGTCGCGCCGGAACGGGACACACCGGGCACCAGGGCGAGCATCTGCGCCAGGCCGATGAGCAGACCACCGCGGAACGTCATCTGCTCGATCCGGCGCTCCTTGCGGCCGACACGATCGAGCACCCCGAGTACGACACCGAACACGATGAGGACGATCGCGACGATCCAGAGGGACCGGAACGTGGTCTCGATCGAGTCCTTGAGCAGGAGCCCGGCGACCCCGATCGGGATCGTGCCGAGGATCACCAGCCAGCCGAGCCGGACGTCGGGGTCGCCCTTCGGCACGTCACGCTTGACCACCGACCGGAACCACCGCCCGATGATCCGGGTGATGTCCTTCCAGAAGTAGATGAGCACCGCGGTCTCGGTGCCGAGCTGCGTCACGGCGGTGAAGGCCGCACCGGGGTCCTTCGCGTCGGGCAGGAAGAGCCCCACGATGCGCAGGTGCGCGCTGGAGGACACGGGCAGGAACTCGGTGAGCCCCTGGACGAAGCCGAGGAAGATCGCCTCGAGGATGTGCATCGCACGGGCCTTTCGGGGGGAGGTCGGTCAGGGCACCGCCACGACGGCGACCATGAACAATATCAGTACGTGGCGAGCAGGTCGCCGAGCACCCGCCGACCGAACGCCAGCGAGTCGAGCGGCACCCGCTCGTCGACGCCGTGGAACATCGCGGGGAAATCGACACCCGCCGGCAGCTGCAGCGGCACGAACCCGTACCCCGCGATGCCGAGCGTCGAGAGCGCCTTGTTGTCGGTGCCGCCGGACAGCAGGTACGGCAGGACCGGTGCGCCCGGGTCGTGCCGGCCGAGGACGTCGCGGACGGCATCGACCAGCGGGCCGCCGAAGTCCTGCTCGAGGCCGATGTCGCGGAACGACATGACCACCTCGACGTCGGGTCCGGCGAGCTCCCGCACCCGCTCGAGCACGGACTCCTCGTCACCCGGCAGGCAGCGGATGTCCACCAGGGCCTCGGCGGTGTCCGGGATCACGTTGTGCTTGTAGCCGGCGGTCAGCACCGTCGGGTTCGACGTGGTGTGCAGCGCGGCGTGGATGAACCGCGACGCCGAGCCGGTGGCCAGGGCGACCTCGTCCGGGCCCGTGACCGTCGGGTCGACCCCGAGGAACCGTGCCACCTCGGCCACCATCGCGTCCGTCGTGGCCGAGAGCCGGACGGGCCACTCCTCGCTGCCGATCCGGGCGACCGCCGCCGCGAGCTTCGTGACGGCGTTGTCGCGGATCACGTGCGAGCCGTGGGCAGCGGTGCCGCGCGCGATCAGCTTCACCCACATGAGCGCCTTCTCGCCGGTCTGCAACAGGTAGGCGCGACGGTCACCGAGCGTGATCGAGTACCCGCCGACCTCGCTGATCGCCGCCGACGCCCCCGCGAAGACCTCCGGGTGCTGGTCGACCACGTGGTGGGACCCCAGGACTCCCCCGGCCTCTTCATCTGCGAAGTACGCGATCACCAGGTCACGCTCCGGCGCACCGTGCTGCTCGATGACGTCCGCCAGCGACGTGAGCATCATCGCGTCCATGTTCTTCATGTCGACGGCGCCCCGACCCCACAGCGACCCGTCCTTGACCACGCCACCGAACGGGTCGACCGACCAGTTCGCCGGGTCGGCCGGCACGACGTCGAGGTGCCCGTGCACCACGAGCGCCGGCTTGTCACGGTTCCGACCGGGCACCCGCGCCACGACGCTCACCCGGTCCGGCTCCGACTCGAACAACTGCGGCTCGAGACCCAGCGCGCGGAGCTTGTCCTCGACGTAGTGGGCTGCCTCCGTCTCACCACGGGACTTCCCCTCGCCCCAGTTCGTCGTGTCGATGCGGATGAGGTCGCGGGCGATCGCCGCGGTGGCCTCGAGCTCGGGCACGGACTGCGGCTCGGAGGGCTCCGGGTACGTCATGGCTCCACGGTATCGGTCGGCACCGACCCCGTCGCCGGGACAGCGCGCGCAGGACTCGCCCGGGATGCGCGACCGTGTTCATCGCGCGTTCAGACCCGTGCTAGTGTCTTCTCTCGGCAGGAACGCCGGGTTCAACCCGGGAAACAGACACCAGACACCCTGTCCGGGTGGCGGAATTGGTAGACGCGCTAGCTTGAGGTGCTAGTGCCCGTATTAGGGCGTAGGGGTTCAAGTCCCCTCTCGGACACAGGAAATGCGTGCCCCCTGACCTTTCGGTCGGGGGGCATTTTCTGTTGTGTCTTCCCGGCGAGTGCCGCCATCGCTGCGCTCAGGGCGTCACCGCCTCTGGGGCGCCACCTCGCTGCGCTCAGGGCGACCACGTGCAACTTCGCTGCGCTCAGGGCGATCCACGTGCCACCTCGCTGCGCTCAGGGCGTTCTCCGTGCAGCGTCGGTGCGCGCGGGTGGACGCGGGACGTGCGGACTGGAGGCGCGGGGCGGGGCCGCAGCGCGCCTCCAGGCCGGAACGTGCGCACGTCGGAGGCCGGTGCAGGGTTGCGCACTCCGTGTGACGGGACAACGTCGCACCGAGTGGGCAACGCCGCACCATGGTGCAGGCCAGGCGGCGCGCGCGGTCAGCGCGAGCGGCGCACCCGCCGCACCACCAGCACGACGGCGCCGAGGGCAGCCAGCCAGCCCCAGTTCGCGACCACCGGGTCGAGCACCTGGTGCCGCCAGTCCGACCGACTCGACCCCAGCCGCGACGCAACGGGGTGGTTCCCACGCTCCGCCGCGACACCGGTCTCGCTGATCACCCGGTCCGGCCGACCCCGGAGCGCATCGGTCACCCGGTGCGTCGCGACGTCCAGGCGGTCCCCGACGACGAGCAGCATCCAGTGCGCCAGGCGCCCCTCGCTGAACCGCCGGTAGGCGTACCGCCGGACGATCCCGGCGACACCGTGCAGGGGCTGCGCGGTGCCGAACACCGGCGTCACGTGGGCGTGCTCGATCGAGCGCTCCCGGCCGTGCGCACCGTCCTGCTGCGGCGGGCGGTCCCAGTGGGCTCCGGTGGCCGAACCGGCCTCGCGCGAGAGCTTCGGAACGGACGGCCGGTCCGCCGGGTCGAGGTCGCTCCCCCACCCCGGGATGCGGGCACGGAGTTCCTCGGCCGACGGCACCCGACGGGGCGGATCGGCGATGTACGGGGTGTGGTCGGACATGTCGGGCCTCCTCACGGCACGACGACGGTCTTGATGCAACCGTCGAGCTTGGACGAGAACAGGTGGTACCCCTCGGCGATGTGCTCGAGGGGGATGCGGTGCGTGATGATGTCGCTCGGCTTGAAGTGCCCGGCCTGGATGTGCTCGAGCAACCGCGGCCACTGGCGCTTCACGTGCGCCTGGTTCGTGTGGATCGTGACGCCCTTGTTCATCGCGTCACCGAACTTGACCGCGCTCGGGATCGGCCCGTACGCGCCGATCGCCGAGACCGTGCCGCCCTTGCGGACGCCGTCGATCGCCCAGTTGAGCGCCGTCGGGGACCCGCCCTGCAGCTTGAGCTTCGAGGCGGTGACCTGCTGGGTGAAGTTGCCGTCCGCCTCGGCTCCGACGGCGTCGATCACACTGTCCGCACCCAGGAAGTCGGTCTGCTTCTTCATCTCGAGCACGACGTCGTCGACCTCGGCGAAGTTGATCGTCTCGGCGTGCGCGAAGCTCCGGGCCTTCTCGAGCCGGTACTCGAGCTGGTCGACGACGATCACCCGGCCGGCTCCCATGAACCACGCCGACGCCGCGGAGAACAGTCCGACCGGCCCGGCACCGAGCACCACGACGGTGTCGCCCTCGCGGATCGACGCCAGCTGCGCCCCGAAGTAGCCGGTGCTCAGTGCGTCCGTCATGAGGAGGGCGTCGTCGTCGTCGAGCCAGTCCGGGATCACCTGCGGTCCGACGTCGGCGAACGGCACCCGCACGCGCTCCGCCTGCCCGCCGTCGTACCCGCCGGTGGTGTGCGAGTACCCGTAGATCCCGCCGACCGCGGTCGCGTTCGGGTTCACGTTGTGGCAGTTCGCGAAGAGTCCGCGGGCGCAGAACCAGCACGTGCCGCAGAAGATGTTGAACGGGACCATCACACGGTCGCCGACCGACAGGGTCTCGACGGACGAGCCGATCTGCTCGACCACCCCGATGAACTCGTGGCCGAACGTGTGCCCGACCCGGGTGTCGGGCATCATGCCGTGGTAGAGGTGCAGGTCCGACCCGCAGATCGCGGCCCGTTCCACCCGGACGATCGCGTCGTTCGGGTGCTCGATCCGGGGATCCGGTTTCTCCTCGACGCGGATCCGGTAGGGGCCGCGGTACGTCATGGCGCGCATGGACGCTCCTCTCGTTCGTCGCGTCCACGCTGGCGCGCGCCACGTTGGAACGGACCCAGGACCGCAGATGGCGGACAGACGGTGGGCGTCCGCACAGACGGACGGGAGGCGCGGTGCCAGCTGGCACCGCGCCTCCCGTCCGTCACCGGCGTGCGTCGACCGCTCGGCGCAGCCACGCCCGGGCTCCGGCGACGTCATCGAAGACGCCGTCGTCCTGCGCCGCCGCGGACGCCACGAGGAGTTCGCGGAACACCGGCCCCGGGGTGAGTCCCGCGTCGACGAGGTCGCGGCCGGACAGCAGCCGCACGGGTCGACGCGCGACCTGGTCCCGGAGCGCGACGTCGAACCACGACCACGCCGAGGACCGACTCGCCCCCGGACCACGCCCCTGCGAGTCGGCTTCGCACACCCGGGCCCACGACTCCATCGCGGGCAGGGAGGATCCGAGCCGTCGGAACAGCCGCCGAGCAGCGGCAACGGACGGTGGCGCGCCGTTGGACGAGTGCGGGACCATGTGCTCGCGAACGAGCGGGACGACCCGCTCGACGATGTGGCGTGGCGCGCCGAGGCGACCGAGCAGCGCTGCTGCTGCCGCAGCGCCGGACACCTCGTGGCCCAGGCTGCGGATGCGGACCGCACCTGCGTCGTCGGCGAGGACCTGCGTGCCGGAGCCGGCCTTCCCCAGGTCGTGCAGGACGGCGGCGAGCACGATGACGACCCGGTCGTCACCCCGGATCCCGTCCGCGGTACAGGCGCGGGCGGCAGCGTCCCCCGCCGCTCCGAGGTGGACGTGCACGGGACCCTCCGGGTGCCACCGGGGGTCCTGCGGCACGTCTCGGACCGCGGCGAGCTCGGGCAGGTGTCGCTCCCAGCCGCTGTCGTGCAGCGTTCGGAGGGCAGCCGACACGTGGTCGCCGAGTGCCAGCTTGCGGATCTCGGGCCAGATCCGCCCGGTGGCGATCGACTCGAACCGTGCCGCGAGCGACCGTGCCAGACGCAGCGTCGCGGGGTGCACGGCGAAGTCGAACCGGGCGACGAGCTGCACGGCACGCAAGACCCGGAGCGGGTCCTCGCTGCAGCGTTCGGAAGTGTGCCGCAGCACGCCGATGACGGCATCGTCGATCCCACCGACCGCGTCGAGGAACACGTTCGTGCGGGGGTCCCAGGCGACGGCGTTCACCGTGAAGTCCCGACCGAGGGCAGACACCGTGACCGGATCGAGCGCACCGGACTCCGCTGTCACTGCGACGTCGACGCGGGATCCGTCGAGCACCACCTTGAGGACCGGGAACCCCGCACCGGCCTCGACGACGATCGCGCCGGCCGCACGCAACGCTCCGACGACCACATCGGTCCTGGTGCCGTGCACCTCGACGTCGACGTCACCGGTGGTCGTCGGTCCGCGCCCGGCTTCCCGGAGCAGCACGTCGCGGACTGCTCCGCCGACCAGGGAGGGCTGCCCGATCCCGCCCAGGACCTCGAGCACCGTTCGGGCTCCGGCGTCGAGGCCGAAGGCGCGGAACGGGTCGGCCGGACCGGGGCACCGGTGGACGGTGCTGTCGTGACGCTCGGCGCCGCATCGGAGGCACGATCGGACGGAGGAGATGGTGGTGGTGGGGCGCACGTGTCGGTCGACTTCCGGGACCTCGTCGCCGTGGGCGCCGAGGGAGTCAGTATGCCGGAGAGCGGCAGGTGGGTGCGAACGCACGTGACGGACGGACGGGAGGCGCGGTCCCAGCTGGCACCGCGCCTCCCGTCCGATCTTTGGGGGCGTCTAGCTCTTCGACGCCTCGACGAAATTGCGTCGCGGGTCCGTTTCCTTGATGAGCGAGGTCGCGTCGCGACCCGACACGGCACCGGTGATCCAGCCGATGATGATGCGGGCCTTCCGGTTCAGGGTCGGCATCGCGTACACGTGGTACGCGCGGTGCGCGAGCCACGCGAGCAGGTTGGTCATCTTGATGCCCTTGATGTTCGCGGCACCCTTGCCGACACCGTACGACGCGACGGTGCCGATGGAGGGGTGGCGGTACTCCTCGAGCGGCTTGCCGGTGATGGTCGCGACGATGTTGTCGGCGGCGACCACGGCCTGGCGCACGGCGTTCTGCGCGTTCGGCGGGTAGAACGCCGGCTGCTTGTCGGCGGTCAGGTCGGGCACCTGCGCGACGTCACCCAGCCCCCAGACGCCCTCGACGACCTGGTGGGTGTCCTCGGCCTCGACCTGGAGCTTCGCGTTCGCGGCGAGGTGGCCCTTCGGCCCGCGCGGCAGGTCGGAGGCGTCGAGGAGCGGGTTCGGCTTGACGCCCGCGGTCCAGACGAGCAGGCCGGTGGCGAACTCGTCGCCGTCGGAGAACTTGACGACACCGCCCTCGGCGCTCGGCATGGTGGTCTTCAGGCGGACGTCGATGCCCCGGGCACGGAGCGACTCGAGCGTCCACTTGGACAGCTCCGGGCCGACCTCGGGCGCGACGCGGTCGAGGGCGTCGATGAGCACCCAGCGGGGCTGCTCGCCCGCGAGCGACGGGTAGGTCTTGATGGCGGCCTGCGACACGTCGAAGAGCTCGCCGATCGCCTCGACGCCGGTGTAGCCACCGCCGACGAAGACGCTGGTCAGCAGACGGCGACGCTCGTCCTCGTCACGGGTGGCAGCGGCCTTCGCGATGTTGTCGAGGAGCTTGGCGCGCACGTAGGCGGCCTCTTCGACGCTCTTGAAGCCGACGCCGTACTCCTCGAGCCCGGGGGTCGGGAAGGTGCGGGTGACGGAACCGAGGGCGACGACGAGGTGGTCGTAGCCGAGGGTGCGGTCGTCGCCGCCGGCGGTCGCGATCGAGACGGTCTTGTCCGCCGAGGAGATCGCGGTGACCTTGCCCTGGATCACCCGGGTCTTGCGCAGTGCACGGCGCAGCTCGACGGTGACGTCCTTCGGCGCGATGTGGCCACCCGCGACCTCGGGCAGGAACGGCAGGTACGTGTAGTAGGTGTTCTGGTCCACGAGCGTGATGCGCATGGGCACCGTGGCCGCGTGCTTCTGGAGCTGCTTGACCGTGGTGTAGCCAGCGGAGCCGCCGCCGAGGACGAGGACGTGAGGGATCGAGTCTGCCATTCCTCCGGTCTACCGGACTTTGGCTTGGCGCGTCATGAGTTCCGCGGCCTGTCGCGGAGCCGCCACCACGCGGTCTCGGCCAGTTCGGGTCCGGTGAACACCCCGTGCGGGGTGCGGCGGGACTCGGTGAGCGAGAACCGGCGCAGTCGGTAGCCGCCGCCGAAGCGGTCGATGATCGCCTCGGGTGACGCCTCGGGGTCGCGCTTGACGTACCAGGTGCGGTCGTCGACCGGCTCGATCACGCCGCGGTCACCGTCGTCCGCCGATGCGGGAGCGCAGGATGTCGATGCGCTTCTGGATCTGCTCGATGCTCGCCTGCGCCACGGCCGGTCCACCGCTGATCCGTCGGAGTTCGGCGTGGATCGATCCGTGCGGTTCGTTCGAGTGGCGGGACCAGATCGACACGAGCCGGGCGAGCTCGGTGCGCTGCTCCTTGATCGTCATGTACATCGGGCGGTCGGGCTCGGGCGGCTTCGGCATGCCGTCCTTGGCCGTGCGGCCCTTGGAGCGCTTGGCCTGGGTTGCCTGCCGGGCGCGCAGGAGGTCGCGCACCTGGTCGGGTTCGAGCAGCCCGGGGATGCCGATGAAGTCGAGCTCCTCGAGGGAACCGACCTCGCCGCCGGTGCCGAACTCACCGCCGTCGTAGAGGACTCGGTCGAAGGACGCCTGCGAGTCGAGTGCCTCGAACGGCTGGACCTCGAGCAGGCTCTCGGACGCGCGGTCTTCCTTGTTGGCCTCGGCGACCATCGCGTCTTCGGGGTTGTACATGCCGTCGTCGGCGTCCTTCGGGCGGTCGAGTGCGTGGTCGCGCTCGAGCTCGAGGGTGGCGGCGAGGGCCATCAGGCCGGGGACGCTCGGCAGGAAGACACTCGCGGTCTCACCGCGGCGACGGGCACGCACGAAGCGGCCGATCACCTGGGCGAAGAACAGCGGCGTGCTCGCGCTCGTGGCGTAGACGCCGACGCAGAGCCGTGGGACGTCGACACCTTCGGACACCATGCGGACGGCGACCATCCAGCGCGAGGTGTCCTCGGCAAACGCGCTGATGCGGCTCGACCCGGCGGCTTCGTCGGACAGCACCACGGTGGGACGCTCCCCCGTGATCTGCTGCAGGATCCGGGCATAGGCGCGCGCTGTGGTGGTGTCGGTGGCGATGACCAGGCCGCCGGCGTCGGGCACACCACGGCGGACCTCGGTCAGGCGCTTGTCGGCCGCGGAGAGCACGGCCGGCATCCACTCGCCCTCGGGTGACAGCGCGGTGCGCCAGGCCTGGGCCGTGATGTCCTTCGTGACCTGCTCCCCCAGGGACGCCGACATCTCGTCGCCCATCCGGGTCTTCCAGCGCATCTGGCCCGCGTAGGCCATGAACAGCACCGGGCGGACGACGCCGTCCTTCAGGGCTCGGCCGTAGCCGTAGTTGTAGTCGGAGATCGAGGTGCGGATGCCCTGCTCGTCGGGGGCGTACTGCACGAACGGGATCGGTGCGGTGTCGGACCGGAACGGGGTCCCCGACAGCGAGAGCCGGCGGGTGGCGCCGGAGAACGCCTCTCTGATGCCGTCGCCCCACGTCAGGGCGTCGCCACCGTGGTGGACCTCGTCGAGGACGACCAGGGTGCGGCCGCCCTCGGTGATGCGCTTGTGCACCTCGGGGTTCATGCCGACCTGGGCGTAGGTGATCGCGACGCCCTGGTAGTGCCGGCCGAACATGCCGTCGCCGTTCTTGAACATCGGGTCGATCCGGATGCCCACACGGTCGGCGGAGTCGGCCCACTGGCGCTTCAGGTGCTCGGTCGGGGCCACGACGACGATGCGGTCGACGGTGCCGCGGGCGAGGAGCTCGGTCGCCAGACGCAGCGCGAAGGTGGTCTTGCCGGCGCCGGGGGTCGCGGCCGTGAGGAAGTCGCGGGGTTCCTTCTCGAAGTACTTCGTGAGCGCTTCGATCTGCCAGGCGCGGAGCTTCGATGCCGTGCCCCAGGCGGCCCGGTCCGGGAACGCCGGCGAGAGGTGCTGGACGGCCGAGTTGCCGGCCGCTTCGGCCAGGGCCGCGGCGTCGGCTTCGTCACGGGCGGCGTCACCCTGCGCCTGCGCCGTCTGGTACGCCTGGGTTTGATGCGCCTGGCTGCCGTCGTGCGTCGACGACGATCCGCCTGCGCCGGACTGGTCGTCACCCGACTCCGCCCACAGCGTGGCGGGCTGCTGGTCTTCGTACTCCGCTGCGCTCACTGAACCCGATTCTACCGCCACCGTCAGTCCTGCCGAGCGTGCGGGACGCCGCCGTCAGGGGTCCGGCGGACCAGGGATGCCGGCCGCAGCACGCCGGCGCCGAAGCGTGCGGCGACCGCGTCGACTGTGGTCTCGGTGTCACGCCACGGCGCGTCGTCGTCCCACAGGGCGTTGCTCGCGGCCGCGGGCACGAGGTTCTCGCCGCGCACCCCGATCAGCCGGATCTGGTTGCCCGGTCGGTGCAGCACGTCGTACAGCTCGACGGCTTCGCGGTGCAGGCGCTTCGCGACGTCGGTGGGCTCCGCCAGCGTGCGCGACCGGGTCAGGGTGGTGAAGTCGGTGTACCGGACCTTGAGCGCCACGGTCCGGGCCTGTACGTCGGCCTGGCGCAGGCGGACGGCGACCTTGTCGGCCAGGCGCAGGAGTTCGCGTGCGACGTCGTCGCGCTCCGTCAGGTCACGACCGAACGTGACCTCGTGCCCGATCGACTTCTCGCCGACGCCGGTGTCGACCACGCGCGGGTCGCGACCCCATGACAGGTCGTGCAGCCGCTGCCCGCCGGCCGGGCCGAGTGCCGACACCAGCGACCCGAGCGGGGTGTTCGCCAGGTCGCCGACCGTGCGGATGCCCCGGCGTTCGAGCGTCTCCTGCGTCTTGCCGCCGACGCCCCAGAGCGCGGACACCGGCTGCGGGTGCAGGAACGCCACGGTGTCGGCGGCGGGCACCACGAGCAGGCCGTCCGGCTTCGATCGGCTGGAGGCGAGCTTCGCGACGAACTTCGTCGATGCCGCACCGACGGAGCAGTGCAGACCGGTCTCGGCGAAGACCGTGCGGCGGATCGCCTGGCCGATCTGCCACGGGGTGCCGTACAGGCGGAGGGCGCCGGCGACGTCGAGGAACGCCTCGTCGATGCCGAGGCGCTCCACGCGCGGGGTGAACCGGTCGAAGATCGCCATCACCGCGGCGGACTTCGCCCGGTACTTCTCGAAGTGAGGCTCGACGATGACGGCGTTCGGGCAGCGGCGTTTGGCGATGGCCATCGGCATCGCGGAGTTGACCCCGTAGCGACGGGCTTCGTAGGTGGCGGCGGTGACGACGGAGCGGTCGGAGTCGTGTCCGACGATGACCGGCAGCCCCACCAGGTCGGGGCGGTCGAGCAGTTCGACGGAGGCGAAGAAGGCGTCCATGTCGACGTGCAGCACGGTCGCCGAGACGTCGTCCACCGGTGCGTCGGAGACGAGGCGGTTCCGTCCGTCCTGCTTGCTCACACCGAGATGATGCCAGGCGCCGCCGACATCGCCGTGCGGGGCGTGCTCACGGCCGCTCGGTGCGAGGTTCGTCCCGTCGTGCGCGGTTGCTCGCCCGCCGTCGCACCGTGCGCCCTTCGCGACTCGGTGCCGAGTTGGCTGCACGGTGCGGCGCCACAGGGCAGCACCGAGCGAGCAAGCTCGCACCGGCCGACCGACCCAGCACCGTGCGCCGCCACGCCATCGCCGCCGTCGCGCCCACCGCACCGCGCGCCCTTCGCGACTCGGTGCCGAGTTGGTTGCATGGTGCGGCGCCACAGGGCAGCACCGAGCGAGCAAGCTCGCACCGGCCGACGGACCCGGCACCGTGCGCGGCCACGCCACGCCGCCGCCACGCCACCCTCGCACCGTGCGAGCGCAGCGCTCAGCCGAGCGGGCCGAGCACCGACGCGGCGATCGTCCGCGCCGCGGAGTCCCGCGACGACGGGTGGTACTGCCCCGCCCGGACGTCCCGCGCCAGCCGCGCCAGCTCGCTCGACGACCGGAACGCCGAGCCACCGACGACGCGCATGGCCTCGTCCACGACGTGCTGCGCGGTGTCCACGGCCCGGGCCTTGGTGCCGACGAGCAGCGGGAACCAGCGGGCTCCGAGGTCGTCGAGCTCGTCGACCGACCGCGCCAGCGAGTCGACCTGCAGCGTGATCGCGTCGACCGCACCGCGCAGGTCGGCGATCGCCCGGCGCACGTCCGGGTCCTGCGACCGCGGAGTCCCGTCGGCCGCGGTCCGCCCCGCCACGGCGGCCGCCGCGAGCGTGATCGCCCGCTCCGCGACGCCGGCGTACACCGACGCGATGAGGAGCTCGAACGACGCGAAGATCCCGAACACGAGCGGGTCCTGGTTCGGCCCGACCGGCAGCGACCGGACGATGCGGTCGGCGGGGACGTGCACGCCGAGCAGCTTCGTCGTGCGGCTCTGCGTCGCGCGCATCCCGAGCGTGTCCCAGTCGTCCAGGTGCTCGACGTCGCCGTCCGACCGCAGGACGAACCCGTGCACGAGTCGTGGCTCCGACCCCGAGGTGTCCTTGCCGAAGACGCTCATCACGTCCCACGCCGGCGCGAGGGACGTGAAGACCTTCGTGCCGGTGAACCGGTAGCCGCCGTCGCCGTCCGGCTCCGCCGTCGTCGACGAGTCGAACAGCACGGCGTCGTTGCCGGGTTCACTCACCCCGAAGGCGAGCAGGTGGTCGTCCGCAGCGTGGTCGGTGACGGCCTGGAGGAACGACTCGCCTCGCGCACGGACCGCGCGGGCCGCCTGCACCCACACCTGGTGCATGCCGAGACCGAGTGCCGTCGCCGGTGCGGCCTGGGCGAGGGTGCGTTGCACCCGCGCGGTGGCGCGGAGGCCGAGGCCTGCCCCGCCCTGCTCGACGGGGACGCCGATCCGTAGGTAGCCGGCGGCGCGGAGCTCGTCGAGGTCCTCGGTGCAGAACGCGTTCGCGGCGTCGTAGCCCGGGGCGCGCTCGGCGATGCGGTCGAGCAGCTCGTCCGGCACCGACCAGCCGACGGCGTCCGTGTTGGCCTTCGTCATGCCACGAGACTAGGGTCCGGGACGTGTCAGATCGTCATCCTTGGACCAGGTACGTCGCGATCGGTGACTCGTTCACCGAGGGCATCGGGGACCCCGACCCCACCGTCCCGGGCGGGAACCGCGGCTGGGCGGACCGCGTCGCCGAGGTGCTCGCACACCAGACCGACGACTTCGCCTACGCGAACCTCGCGATCCGCGGGCGGTTGCTGCAGCAGATCATCGACGAGCAGGCCGAGGCCGCCGTCGCCCTGCACCCGGACCTCATCACGGTGTCCGCCGGCGGCAACGACATCATCCGCCCCGGCTCGGACCCGGACGAGCTCGCCGAGCGCGTGGACCGGCTCGTCGCCGACCTGCGCCGCGACGGAGCCACCGTCGTCCTGTTCACCGGCCCGGACGTCGGGATGACCCCGGTGCTCGGCATGGTCCGCGGCAAGACGGCGATCTACAACGAGAACCTGCACGCCATCGCCCTGAAGCACGGCGCCCTGGTGGCGAACATGTGGGCACTCCGGGTGCTCCGGGACCCGCGGATGTGGGCTCCGGACCGGCTGCACCACTCCCCGATGGGCCACTCGACGATCGCCGCGGCGGTGCTCGACACCCTCGGTGTGCCGCACGGGCTCGAACCGTTCAACCCGGACCCGCTCGAGGCGCGCCCGTGGCGTGAGGCTCGCGCCGAGGACCTCGGCTGGGCCCGGGAGTACCTGGTGCCGTGGGTGGTCCGGCGCATCAAGCACACCTCGTCCGGCGACGGGGTGTCGGCGAAGCGGCCCGAGCTGCAGATCGTCACGGAGCACCCCTCCGACACCCCGTAGACGCGGCGCGGGGCCGAGGGACGAGAGGCCGCGGAGCCGCGGGCCCTCAGTCCGCGGGGCGCCGCAGCGTGAGCGGTCCGTCGTGCAGCGGCTCGGTCTGCCAGCTCGTCGTCGTCGATCCCGTGGCCGGGTCGATCCGGACGTGCGCCAGGTGCGGGGTCTCGACGAACCGCACGTCGACGCGGATCGTCCCGTCGTCCGCGACGGCACCGCTCGCGGCGAGTGGTCCCTCGACGGCCCACTCCCCCTGCCCGACCGGCACCGACAGGGAGCCGCCGTCGACGTCGAGCGTGAGCCGCCACCCGTCGCCGTCGCGGGCCAGCGGACCGGCGTCGGCGAGGCCCTGCAGCGGCCCACCGTCGACGGCGGGCAGTCCCAGGGAGGTGAGCCGGGCCTCCAGGGCGGATGCCGACGCCGCGTCGGACGCGCGGTCGACGGCGGGCAGCAGGTGCTCCCAGACCGCGTCGAGGACGGCCTGCATGTCGAGGCTCTGGCCGGTCATCGCGAGGAGGACGTCCTGCTCCGGCAGGACGACGCAGAACTGGCCGTAGGCGCCGTCGCCGCGGAAGCCGTGGCGGGCCATCCAGAACTGGAAGCCGTAGCCCTGGGACCAGTCGGGGTTGGCCTCGTCCGGGTTGGCGACCTGCGTGCTGGTCGCCTGCTCGACCCAGTCGGCGTCGAGGATCCGCTCGCCGTCCCAGACGCCGCCCTGCAGGTACAGCTGGCCGAGCTTGGCGACCGCGTCGGTCGGCGCGTAGCACCCGCTGTAGCCGAGCTCCGCGCCGGTGTCGTCGCGGCGCCAGGCGAGGTCGTCGATGCCGAGCGGGTCGAGCAGGTGCGGGCGGAGCCACGCGACGAGGGACCCGCCGGTCACCCGCCGGACGATCTCGGCGAGGGTGTACGTGCACGGCTGGTTGTAGGCGAAGACCGTGCCGGGTTCCTCGTCCGGCGGGAGCAGCAGGAACCCGCGCACCGTGTTCGTCGGGTCGAGGGCCTGGGCGCGTTCGATCGTCTCCTCGCGGTGGCCGCTCGCCATCGCGAGCAGGTGCCGGACGCGGATGCGGCGACTGCGTTCGTCGGTGACGTCGGCGTCGAGCTCCGGGAAGTACGACAGCACGGTCGCGTCGAGGTCGATCAGGCCCGCCCGGACGGCGATGCCGACCCCGGCGGCGGTGAAGCTCTTGCTCAGCGAGTAGAGCAGGTGCACGTGGTCCGGGGCGTAGGGCTGCCACCAGCCCTCGGCCGCGACCTGGCCGTGCCGCAGCAACATGATGCTGTGCGGCTCCACGGCGGGGGTCGACTCGAGGGCGTCGAGCAGGGCGGTCACCCCGCCGGGATCGATGCCGAGGGCGGCGGGGGTGGTCCGGGGGAACGTCGTCATCGTCGTCACCCGACCGACTCTACGGTCGGCGGGCGACGGGCGTCACGCCCCCTGGAACGGGTTCGTCCAGCGCCACCAGACGCCGGGGTCGTCGATCGTGCGTTCGAGCACGAGCGGCACCGTGACCGGGTCGTGGTCGGAGATGCGGAACCGCACGTGCCCGACCCGCTCGCCCTTCGTGCCGAAGGTCACCTGCTCGAGCTTCGCCTTCGCAGTGACGGTCGTCTTGCCCCACACGAGCACCTCGGCGGCCTTCGTCGTGACCGCGTCGGCCTCGTCCTGCCACGGGGTCGAGAAGGTGCCGAAGGTCTGCCCCTGGTGCGTGAGCGTCACCACCTGGAAGTTGTCCGCAACGGACCGCAGCAACCGCTGCACGTCGACGTCGAGGGAGTCGTGGTCGACACCGCCGAGCATCACGCCGACGACGGTGACGTCCCTGCCGCCGCGCTCGTACGTCGCCGCGAACAGCAGACAGGCGCCGGCTTCGTCGAGGGTGCCGGTCTTGATCCCCTCGATGCCGTCGAGGCCGAGGAGCTTGTTCGAGTT
The DNA here is from genome assembly GCF_003234735.1 of Curtobacterium sp. MCLR17_040. NCBI lineage: Bacteria > Bacillati > Actinomycetota > Actinomycetes > Micrococcales > Microbacteriaceae > Curtobacterium > Curtobacterium sp. MCLR17_040. The sequence continues at coordinate 24,040 of NZ_QKTE01000006.1, forward strand.
CTCGATCTCGCCGACCGTCGGGATCGTGACGTCCTGGGTGCCGACGATGTCCTTGACCACCGGGTTCGCCAGCGCGAGCTGCCCGAGCTCGACCAGGTCGGTGGCGGTCGAGGTGTTGTCCGGGTCGAGGCCGGTCGGCTCGTGGATCGTGGTGTCGTCCAGGCCGTGTTCGTCGAGCCAGTCGTTCGCCGCGTGCTCGTAGGCGGCGATCGACCCGAAGGCCCAGATGGCGAGTGCGCCGGCGTAGTTGTTCGCCGACTTCATGAGCATCACCTGGAACGTCTGGTGCTCGGTGAGCTTCAGGCCGGCGGGCATCGGGGCGACCTCGCCGTTCTGCGCGGCGTACTTGGCGTACAGGCCCTCCATCTGCTTCGTGAAGCGGATGGACGGACCGGACTCCCCCGCGGCCATCGGTTTCTCGTCGAGCACCACGAGCGCCGTGACGACCTTCGTGATGCTCGCGATCGACCGGGGCTTCGTGTCGCCGCTGGTGCGCAGGCTCTCCGGGAAGTCCGTCGCTTCGACCGCCGTCGCGCCGTACCCCGGGAAGCTCAGCGCCGGGACGGTCGTCTTCGGTGCCGAGTACGTGGTGGTGCTGGCGCTCGCCGGGCCGAACGGTACGACGGCCGCGGCGACGAGGTACCCCGCCACCAGGAGCAGGACGGCGACCACCGAGATCGTGACCGGCCTCCGGACGGCGGAGCGGGGGCGGCGGACGACTCGTGACACGGGACCCGAGCGTACCGGTCCGCTCCTAGGCCGAGGCTGCGACGGGCTGGTCGGGCTGGCGTTCCGGAGCAGGAGGCGGGGTCGCTGCGCCGCCGGCGTCGGTCGCGGCGACCGGGTCGGCCGAAGCGGCCGGGTCGGACGAGCCGACCGAACCAGCCGAGCCCGTCGTCTCGGCCCGGGCGAAGGTCAGCCGACGGGACAGGTAGGCGAACACCGGCCCGAGCGCGTTCATCAGCACGACCGACACCCAGGCCGCCCAGGCGTTCCCCGGGTCGAACCCGAAGCCGCCGAAGCAGGTCGCGAAGAACGAGGCGAACCCGAGGAACATGCCGGGGACGAGCCCGAACAGCTTCGTGCGACCGGTGTACATCAGCGCGCAGTTCACGACGAGGATGAGCAGCGCCAGCACGGTGTTCTGCGCAGCCTGCCCCTCGCCGAACAGCGTGCCGAACCGCTGGTCGAGCAGGACGATGACCAGGCCGAACGCCGACCCGATCGGCATCGCGGCCCACAGGCGCGTGGCGTTCCGCAGCGTCGGCTTGCTGCCGAGCAGGAACATCCCCGCCCAGCTGATGAAGATCGCCCAGGTCGGCAGGTGCAGGGCGTTGCCCCCGATGAACGCCGTGGCACCGGCCAGGACGGAGGCGACGATCTCGTGCGGGATCCGTTCACGCATGGCTGAGTTCCTTCGATCGGTTCGTGGTGCGGCTGGTGGTGAGGCGGGTGGTCCGGGTGGTCTCGGCGACGACCCGGCCGCGCTTGACGACCAGGGCGCGGTCCGGCCGGTCGAGCAGGACGCCGTCCGGGTCGGTGGTGGAGAGCACCACGAGGTCGGCGGCGGCGCCGGGCCGGATGCCGTGGGTGTCCGCGACGCCGACGACCTCCGCCGCCCCCGTGGTCGCCATGGCGAGCACCCGGCGCAGGTCGTCCGGGCCGGACAGGTGCCCGGTCTGCGCCAGGAGCAGCCCGACGTCGAGCAGGTCGGCGTTGCCGAACGGGGTGAAGGCGTTCCGGACGTTGTTCGACGCGTACGCGCTCGTGACCCCGGCGTCCCAGAGTTCGCGGACCGGCACGACCCCGCGCCGCACGTCGTGGTCGTCGGACCGGCCGCCCAGGTGCAGGTCGGTCGCGGGCAGCGGCACGACGGCGACCCCGGCAGCTGCCAGACGGTCGAACAACGCCCGGCGCTCGCCGCGGGGCAGACTCGCGACCGAGGTCACGTGCCCGAGCGCCACCCGCCCCTGCAGCCCGCGGGCGGTCACGCGGTCGGCGATGTGCCCGGCGAGGGCGTACCGCGGGTCGGAGGTGTCGTCGGCGAAGTCGGCGTGCAGGTCGGCCGGCACCCCGAACTCCTCGGCGAGGTCGAGGACGGTCTCGACGTGCTCGTGGCACGCGGACAGGGTGTGCTCGTTGTACGTGCAGCCACCGATGACGTCCGCCCCCGCGGCGAGCGCCTGACGGAGCAGCGCGAGGGTGCCCGGTGCCTTGGCGATGCCCTCCTGGGGGAACGCGACGATCTGCAGGTCGAGGGCGTCCCGGTACTCGTCGCGCAGGTCGAGCAGCACCTCGACCCCGGTGAGCCCGACGATCGGGTCGACGTCGGGGTGTGCGCGGACGAGCGTCGTGCCGTTCGTGATGGCCTGGTCGAGCAGGGTGCGGGCGCGGTCGCGGACGGTGGCGTGGGTGAAGCCGCGCTTGAGCTCCCCCGTGACGGCGATGGCGCCGGCGAGGGTGCCGTCGGGGTTCGGGCGTTCCCGGTCGAGCAGGGCCTTGTCGACGTGCAGGTGTGCCTCGATGAGCCCGGGGATGAGCACACGTCCGGCGCAGTCGACCACGCGCGCGGAACCAGCGGGAGCGGCGGCACCGGGCAGCGCGTCGGCCACGCTGACGATCACGCCGTCGGCGATGGTGACGTCGACGGATCGACCGTCGGTCAGCCGTGCGTTGGTGAGGACCAGGTCCACGTCGAACCCCTCTTCCGGTCGGTGCGGGTGGGACGTGCTCCACCATTCGCCCGCCGTGTTTCGGCTTCCGACGCCGCGTGTGACGGCCGTGTAAAAGATGGTCGTACCAATGAACCAAGCAGACCAATCGGCCCTACGGTCGAGGGCATGCACCGTGGACGGACCCTGAGCGCGGCGACCGCCGCCCACCTCGGCACGCTCGTGCTCGACGACCTGCAGCCCGGCGACAAGCTGCCGCCGGAACGCACCCTCGCCGAGGACCTCGCCGTGTCCCGCACGACCATCCGCGAGGCGCTGCAGGAGCTCGAGCGCCGTCGCCTGGTCTCCCGGACCCCTGGTCGTGGCACCGTGGTGCTGCCGCGGCCGGAGGAAGCGTCCGCCCTGCTCGACCACCACCGCGACGACCTGGACCACCGGGCCGAGCACGTCGCCGAGTTCCGGACCGTCGTGGAGCCGCAGGTCGCCGGACTCGCGGCGTCGCGGGCGGGCGAGGCCGACCTGCTCACCCTGGAACGCATCCTCGCCGCCACCCACGCGGGGCTCAGCCCGGAGGAGTCGCTCGCCCAGGACGTCGCCTTCCACGTGCAGGTCGCCCGTACCTCGGGGAACCCCCTGCTCGTGTCCCTGTGCGAGCTCAGCAGCGGCTGGGTGCAGGACGTCCGTGCCCGCTCGCACAGCACCAGCGAGGGGCGCCGGTCGTCGTTCGAGTGGCACGAGCGGATCCTCGAGCGGATCCGGGAGCACGACGTCGCGGGCGCGACGCGGGCGATGGCCGACCACCTGGCCGACGTGGCCCACCTGGTCGAACGGAGGACGGAACGATGACCACCACACACCGCACCACCGCACGCGAGACCACCGCCCCCGCGGTGGCGACCCTGCAGCCCGGCGCCGGGCCCGTCCGCGGTGACCACGCCCTGCCCGTCGACCCGGAGACCGTCCTCTGGGGCCGGCTGCCGAGCGACGGTGACACCCCGGCCCTGACGATCGGCCCAGGGGAGTCGGTCACGATCGACACCGTCAGCCACGAGGGGATCCTCCCCGACCAGGGCAGCGACCCCGTCGCCTGGTTCGGCGACCACGGCGTCGCTCCGGAGCACGTCCTCGCCGACGCCGTCGCGATCGTTCACTCCGGTCACCGCGACCCCTCGGCGGACGGACCGCACGTCGTGTCCGGGCCGATCGCGGTGCGCGGTGCCCGTCCCGGTGACGTGCTGACGATGACGGTCCTCGAGACTCTGCCCCGGGTGCACTACGGCGTCGTGTCGAACCGGCACGGCCGCGGCGCCCTGCACGGTGAGTTCCCGGTCGACGGCACGACGGTGAGCGTCTTCGCCGACGTCGTCGACACCGACCAGGGCCGGCGGGGCCGTATCCCGCTCACCGCCGCCGGCGACCGCTTCGCGCACTTCCCCCTCGCCCCGTTCCTCGGGATCATGGGCGTCGCCACCCCCGGGGAGCGGCTGCACTCGGTCCCGCCCGGTCGCCACGGCGGCAACATCGACGTCAACCTGCTGCAGGCCGGGTCCCAGCTGCACCTGCCGGTGCTCGTCCCCGGCGCACTCGCCCACGTCGGTGACCCGCACTTCGCCCAGGGCGACGGCGAGGTCGCACTCACCGCGATGGAGGCCTCGCTCCGCGCGACGATCCGCTTCGACCTGACCCCGGCAGCCGAGGCCGCCGCGCGCTTCGGTGACCTGGTCTGGCCCGTCGCCGAGACGCAGGAGTTCCTCGTGCCCACCGGCATGGACCCCGACCTCGACGAGGCCGTCCGGCAGTGCGTCCGGCACGCCGTCGCGATCCTCGGCGCGCGCTGGGGCATGGAACGCCACCTGGCGTACGCGTACCTGTCGGCCGCGACCGACTTCAACATCTCGCAGGTGGTGGACCTGGTCACCGGGGTCCACGCCCGCATCCGCAAGGCCGACTTCGAGGAGCCCGCCCGATGACCACGCCCCCGGCGTCGCCCGCGCCCGACGCCGCGCCCGAAGGCCTGCTCGAGGCGCTCGACGCCTACGAGGCCGCCCTGCTGGCGAACGACCTCGACGCCCTCGACGCCGCCTTCGTCGACTCCCCCGGCACGATGCGCGGCGACGACCGCGGCCTGCTCGTCGGGCACGACGCGATCAGCGCGTTCCGCGGGGCACGGGGTGGGGTCGCGACCCGGTCGCTGACGCACGTCGAGGTCCGCCCCCTGACGGAGGACCGTGCCCTCGTCGTGTCAGTGTCCCGGTTCGCGGCGGGTGGGCAGGGCCTCCAGACCCAGCTCTGGCGCCGCGACGGCGACACCGGCGAACGCGAGACCCACGACGGCGACACCGGCGCGGGCCCCCGCTGGCGCATCGAGGCAGCCCACGTCACCGCCCGCCCCAAGGCCGTCGACACCACCGTCTGGCGGGCCGTCGGCGACCCGCTCGTCGCCCCCACCGCCTCCGGACCGCTCGACGGCCTGACCGTCGCGGTCAAGGACCTCTACGCCGTCCCCGGCCAGCCGGTCGGCGCGGGCAACCCGACGTACCTGCGCGAGGCCCCCGTCGAGACCGCGCCCGCCGCAGCGGTCGCCGCGCTCCTCGCCGCCGGCGCCTCGATCCGCGGGATCGCGCGCACCGACGAGTTCGCCTACAACCTGACGGGCCGGAACGCGCACCACGGCACGCCGCCGAACAGCGCGGCTCCCACCCGACTGCCTGGAGGCTCGTCCAGCGGATCCGCATCGGCCGTCGGCCTCGGGACGGCCGAGATCGGGATCGGCACGGACACCGCGGGATCGGTCCGGGTCCCCGCCTCGTACCAGGGGCTCTGGGGCCTCCGGACGACCCACGGCACGGTGTCCCGCGAGGGGCTGCTCCCGCTCGCGCCGTCGTTCGACACCGTCGGGTGGCTCACGCGGAGCCACGGTGTGCTGCTCGCCGCCCTCGACGCCACCGTGCCGCCGCCCGCGACGGCAGGGGCTTCCGATGCGACCGTGCTCGTCGTCCCCGAGGAACTCGTCGCACTCGTCGAACCGGCCGTCGCCCGGTCCTTCACCGCCTTCGTCGAGGCACTCGACGAACCCGTCGCGACCGTCCGGCTGCGGGACTTCGGCATCCCGGACCCCGCAGCACTGCAGGAGCAGATGCGCCTCGTCCAGGCCGCCGAGGCACTCGCCGCCCACGGCCCCTGGATCGACGCGCACCCCGGCGCACTGAGCCCCGTCGTCGGTGACCGGTTCCGGGCGGCACGCGCGAACGACCCCGACGCGACCGCCGACGCCGTCGCACGCCTCGACGAGGTCCGTGCGACGATCCGCCGTGCCCTCGCCGGTCGGACGCTGCTGTTCCCGACCGTGCCCGGACCCGCTCCGCTGCTCGACGCGGACACCGCTGCGCTCGAGCGCACCCGGACCGCCACCACGGCGATGACCGCGCTCGCGAGCATCGGCGGCCTGCCCGCGGTGAGTGCACCGGCGCTGACCGTGGACGGCGCGCCCGTCGGCGTCTGCCTGGTGGGCGGGCCGGCCACCGACCGTGCCCTGGTGATCCGTGGCGGGCGCATGCTGCCGGACCAGGCCGCCCCGGGCCTCCCGACGGTCTCGGTGGTGCGCTAGGAGGCGAGCCGCCGGGCGTGGGTGACCGCCCACAGACCGACGGCGCTCGCCGCGGCCACGTTGAGCGAGTCGACGCCGTGCGCCATCGGGATCCGGACGGTCGTGTCGGCCGACGCGATCGCGGCCGGCGTCAGTCCCTGCCCCTCGGTGCCCATCACGAGCGCGACCTTCTCGGGCAGGTCCGCCACGAAGGCGTCGAGGTCGACCGATTCGTCGGTCAGCGCCATCGCGGCCAGGTGGAAGCCCTGCGCGCGGAGTTCCTCACCAGCCGCGGGCCAGTCGCCGATGCGGGTCCACGGCACCTGCAGGACCGTGCCCATGCTCACCCGGACGCTCCGGCGGTACAGCGGGTCGGCACACCGCGGGCTGACGAGCACCGCGTCGGCGCCGAGGCCGGCGACGCTCCGGAACACCGCGCCGACGTTCGTGTGGTCGACGATGTCCTCGAGCACGACGACGACCTTCGCGTCCCGCACCACGTCGGCGACGCTCGGCAGCTCGGGACGCTGCATCGCGGCGATCGCACCGCGGTGCATCCGGAAGCCGGTGAGCTCCTCGAGCAGGGCGTCGGCACCGACGAAGACCGGCCCGTCGTGCTCCGCGACCAGGGGCAGGACACTGTCGAGCCACTTCTCCTGCACCAGGATGCTCCGCGGCACGTGTCCGGCGCGGACCGCACGCTCGATGACCGTGTTCGACTCGGCGATGTACAGGCCGCCCTCGGGCTCCGAGACCCGGCGGAGTGCCACGTCGGTCAGACGGGCGAAGTCGTCGAGGCGGGGATCGTCGAGGGAGTCGATGCGGACGGGGTGCACGGGGCTCGTTTCGGTGTGGTGCGGAGGCGGCGGGTGGGTCAGGCGGGCCGGGGCCGGCCGGCGCGGGTCCGGCGGCCCGGGGCCGGCGCGGGTCCGGGCTGCCGACGGGCTGCTCCGGGCTGTCGCCGGGCGGGTCCGCCGAGGATGCGCTCCGCCTGGGAAGCGACCGGGACGGTCGGGTGTTGAGGGTACCGTGAACAGGGTGCTGGATGATGCTGCGTCGACGACCGGACCGACCACCGGGGCGGCCGCCGGATCGGTGACCGCGGACGACCTGGACCGCGTCGTCGAGGTGCTCGCGGGCAAGCGGATCGCCGTGCTCTCCGGTGCCGGCCTGAGCACCGACTCCGGCATCCCCGACTACCGCGGTGCCGGACGGGTGGTGCGCAAGCCCATGACGTTCCAGGAGTTCCTGGCCGACCCCGCGAAGCGCCAGCGCTACTGGGCCGGATCGCACCTGGGCTGGCGGAGCTTCGCGGCCGCCGTGCCGAACGACGGACACCGGGCGCTCGCCGCACTCGAGGACGCCGGGATCGTCGCCGGGGTCATCACGCAGAACGTCGACGGCCTGCACCTGCGCGCCGGCTCCCGCCGCGTCGTCGAGATCCACGGCTCGATGGACCGCGCCGTGTGCCTGCGCTGCGGGCAGGTCTTCTCCCGCTCCGACCTCGCCGCCACCATCGACCGCGAGAACCCCTGGATCGACGAGCCCGGGTCCGTGCAGCTGCAGCCGGACGGTGACGTCGAGATCACCGACGTCGAACGGTTCGTCGTGCCCGCGTGCACCGTGTGCGGCGGCGACCTGAAGCCCGACGTCGTCTTCTTCGGCGAGTTCGTGCCGGCCGAGAAGTTCCGCGAGGCCGTGTCGATCGTCGCCGACGCCGACGCACTCCTCGTCGTCGGTTCGTCCCTCACCGTGAACTCGGGCGTGCGGCTGGTCGACCACGCTGCGCGCCGCAAGAACCCGGTGGTCATCGTGAACCGCGGCGAGACCCGCAGTGACCGTCGGGCGGCCGTGAAGCTCGACGCCGGCACCACCGAGACGCTCGTGCACCTGGCGGAGCGGCTCAGCGCGGCGGCGGCGACCGACTAGCCCGGTCGCGGTCGCCTGGGCCGACCTGCTGGTCGCGGCTTGCCTGGACCCGCGCGGGCGCTGCCGCCGGACGAGCCTGCGCGGTCGCGGTTCCCGGACGGGCCTGCCGTTCGCGTCTGCGAAGATCGACGGGTGACGACCCTCCTGTACCTCGTCCGGCACGGCGAGACCGACTGGAACGCGCAGCGCCGCATCCAGGGCTCGACCGACATCCCGCTCAACGACACCGGACGACGGCAGGCCGCCGAGGCCGCCGAGCTCCTGACCCGCCGGCCGTTCGACGCGGTGGTCGCCTCCCCGTTGTCCCGTGCGGCCGAGACGGGCGCGATCATCGCCGACCGCCTGGGCCTCGACGCACCGACGACGTACCCGGGCCTGGCCGAGCGCTCGTACGGCGAAGCCGAGGGGCTGACCGACGACGAGGTGTCGGCACGGTACCCGCACGACGACATCCCCGGTCGGGAGTCCCGCTCCGCGCTGCTCGCCCGCGTCACCGAGACGCTCGGCGAGATCGCGGTCCGGTTCGACGCCGGCGTCGTCGTGGTCGCGACCCACGGCGCGGTGATCCGCAGTGTCGTGAACGCCGCAGCCCCCGGCACCGCCGACCGCCGCAACACCCCGATCCGCAACGGGTCCATCCACTCGTTCCGGTGGGACCCCGAGCGCTTCCACGCCGAACTCGTCCGGTTCGACGACCCGATCGACGACGTGTCCGACGCCACCGGAGGGTCCGCGTTCGAGTACCAGAACCCCTTGGAGCGCCGGGGCTGACCGGGGACTAGGCTCCGACGCACCCGCACACCGGGGTGAGGGGAGCCACATGTCCGACGACGGAACCAGCCGACACGGCCAGCATGCCCTCGACCAGCAGGACGACGACCTCGACCGGGTGTTCGGTCCCGAGACGGCGAGCGTCCCCACCCGCACCCGGGCCCGCACGTGGTTCATCATCGGCGGGAGCACCCTCGCGGTGGTCGCGGTCATCGCAGTGGTGCTCGGGTCGATCATCGGGAGCGTCCAGAACGGCATCGGCGGGGTCTTCCCACGGCCGGACGTGGCGCTCGACCGGTTCGACACGCGCGTGCGTGCGCTGCCCGGCGTCACCGACGTGCGGCACCATGCCCCGTCGAAGACGGCGTTCGCGAGCTACGACGCCATCGCCTCGGTCCGGGCGGACCCGTCGCTCGACACCGCTGCCCGGCGTGACCTGGTCGCCGCCATCAGCCGCGCAGCCGACGAGTCCGGTGGCAACGGTGTCCGCGTCGTCGTGGTCGCCGACCTCGGCAACCTGGAGGTCGGCGTCACCGGCGCCGGAGAGGTCGCGGCGAAGCGCCTGGCACTGGCGGACACGCTCGACCACATCGGCGGTGTGACGGAGGTCCGTTGCTCGTGGGAGCGCGGCGGGGATCCGTCCGACGCCGCACGCGACCAGTCGATCGTCGTGCGGACCCCGGGTCGGGGTGCAGCGGTGCCGCCGATCGTGTCGCGGGTGACCGAGGAGACGCAGAAGGTGTTCCCCGGGGCGGACGTGCAGGTCATCGCGCCGGAGTGATCGTGCGGTGGTCGCGTGGTGTGGCGCGGCGGTGGCGCGTCCGACGTGGAACGACACGGTCGACGTCGCACGACATCGACATCGTCGTTCCGCATCGCCACGAACCGCGAGCCCGAACCCGCACCAGCCCTCAGCCCCGCCGGTCCCCCACCGCCCGCTCGACGGCCCGGACGACCTGCTCCGCCGAGTCCTGCCACCGGAACCGACCGGCACGCTCGATCGACTGCCGCGAGGCCTCGTCCCACCGTTCCTCGACCCGCCGGACGGCCGCGGCGAGGGCGGACGGCGACGCCGGGTCGAAGTACTCCGCAGCCGAGCCACCGATCTCCCGGAAGATCGGGATGTCGCTGACGACGACCGGGGTCCCGACGCCCATCGCTTCGACGAGCGGGATGCCGAACCCCTCGTCGTACGACGCGGTCGCCAGCGCAGTGGCCGAACGAAGCACGGACAGGTACTCCTCGTCGGTGGCGCCGTCGTGGAACACGATCGTCCCCGTGGGAGCCAGCGCCTCGAGACGTGCACGGTCGGCGTCGGACACCCGCGACATGCAGTGCAGCGTCCAGTCCGCCCCCAGGAGCGGCAGCGCCGCCGCCAGGGTCTCGACGTTCTTGTACGGCATGAACGAGCCCATGTAGACGAGCGAGCGTCCACGTGGCGCTCCGGCCACCCGCGGTGTCGCCGGGTCGGCCGCGTTGTAGGCGACCGTCACGGGTCGCTTCGTCAGCCGGTGCTCGGCGATCAGCCCGGCGGTCGTCTCGGACACCGTCACGACCCCGTCGGCGCCGTTCAGCAGGAACCGCTGCGGCGCCCAGGACAGGTGGAACGCCCGCCAGCCGAGCCGCAGCGGCCACGAGAACTCCCGCGGGGGCGTGCGGTTGCGGTAGTAGATCAGGTCGTGCAGCGTCAGGACGAGCGCGTACCGGCGCCCCCGTGACCCCATCGTCTGCATGGGCGAGAACACCGCGTCGAGCCCGAGCCGGTTGACGCGCCGGGCGACGAGCGGCTCCCCCGCGTCCGTCGGCGCGGGCAGCAGCTCCCACGGCAGGTCCCTCGGCAGCGACTCGAGCTGGCGCTCGTCGCTGACGAGCAGCACGTAGTCGTGCCGGTCCGGCAGGTGCGCGACGACCCCGGCGGTGAACCGGCTGATGCCGTCGTGCCGACCGATCCGCACGTACCGGCAGTCGATGCCGATGCGCAGGCGCGTCACGACGCGTCCGCCGTCCGGGAGGCCCGCCCCGCCCCCGACGGTCGGCTGTCCGTCGCGGCCGCGCCGCGTCCAGTGCGTCCATGGCGTCCCGCACGCCCGGTCGTGTCCGCCATCCGGCGGAGCACGGCCGCCGCGGCCGGAGCCGGCGTCTCGTAGTGCACCAGGTGGCCGACCCCCGGGATCACGACGAGCTCGGCGTCACGCAGCCGCTCGGCGAGTGCGCGCTGTTCGGGGACGGCGGTGATGTCGTCGTGCTCGGCCGCGACGAGCAGCACGGGCACGTGGATGCGGTCGGCGTACTCGGAGACGTCGTGGGTGACCGAGGTGCGGAACGCCTCGAGCACGCTCGTGCGGTTCGCGAAGGCCGAGAAGTACCGGTCGTGCTGGTCGTGCACCCATCGGCGGACGGCGGGGTCGTGCGACTTCAGCATCGCGATGCTCATCGCCCGGACGATCGCGCCGTTCCGCAGGATCCCGAGCCCGATCGGCTTCGGCAGGACCGCGCCGGCGCGGTAGTACCCGATCGCGATCGCGGTCCCGACGGCACGCGGTCCCTGCAGTGCCGGGGCCGCGATGGGGTTGACGAGGACGAGCAGCCGGGTGTCGAGCCCGGCGGCGACGGTGGCCGACACCACGATCGACCCGAACGAGTGCCCGAGCACGACCGTGTCGCGGCCGAGCCCGAGCGCGGCGTGGAACCCCGTCAGCCAGGCCACGTACGCGTCGATGTCCGACACCGGGAGCGGATCGGACACGCCGAAGCCGGGCAGGTCGGGCACGATCACACGGACACCTTCGAGGTGCGCGGCGATGGTCTCGAGCCCGTGGTGGTCCCCGCGGAACCCGTGCACGGCGAGCACGGTGCGATCCGCATCCTCGGGCCCGTAGACCCAGTAGTGCGTGGTCCGGCCGTCGACCTGGACGGCCCGGTGCACGACCGGGGTGGCGGCCATCAACGACTGGTACGGGGAGAGCACGGGCGGTTGCATCCGCGCCAGTCTAGGGAGCGAACCGCACGAAACCCCGGACACCCGCAGCATCTCGCGCCTATCGTGTCCGGGGCGGGCCGTCGACCGGTCCGTCGATGACGACGAGGAGCACGGTGACCTTCACAGCCCCGATCCAGCTGCCCGGCCTGACGCTCGACCCGCAGTGGTACAAGCGCTCGGTCTTCTACGAGTGCATGATCCGGTCGTTCGTCGACTCCAACGGAGACGGCATCGGCGACATCCAGGGCGTGATCGGCAAGCTCGACTACCTGCAGTGGCTCGGCGTGGACGCCCTGTGGCTGCCGCCGTTCTTCCAGTCGCCGATGCGCGACGGCGGGTACGACATCGCCGACTACCGGGCGATCCTGCCGGAGTTCGGCACGCTCGACGACTTCCGCGAGCTCGTCACGAAGTCGCACGAGCGGAACATGCGCATCGTGATCGACATGGTGATCAACCACACCAGCGACCAGCACGAGTGGTTCCAGCAGTCCCGCGAGGACCCGGACGGCCCCTACGGCGACTTCTACGTCTGGCGGGACACGGACGAGGACTACTCGAACATCCGCATCATCTTCGTCGACACCGAGGAGTCCAACTGGACCTTCGACCCGGTCCGACGCCAGTTCTTCTTCCACCGCTTCTTCTCGCACCAGCCCGACCTGAACTTCGAGAACCCCGCGGTCATCGAGGCGATCTACGACGTCGTCCGGCACTGGCTCGACATGGGCGTCGACGGGCTCCGGCTCGACGCGATCCCGTACCTGTTCGAATCAGAGGAGGGCAACGGCGAGGGCGAGCCGGAGACCCACGAGTTCATCAAGAAGCTCCGCGCGATGGTCGACGACGAGTACCCCGGCCGCGTGCTCCTGGCCGAGGCCAACCAGTGGCCGCGCGAGACGGCGGCGTTCTTCGGCACAGACGAGGAGCCCGAGTGCCACATGGCGTTCGACTTCCCGGTGATGCCGCGCATCTTCTACTCGCTCCGTGCCCAGCACGCCGCCGAGCTCAAGGCGATCCTCTCCGAGACCCTCGACGTGCCGGCCAGCGCGGCGTGGGGCGTCTTCCTCCGCAACCACGACGAACTCACGCTCGAGATGGTGAGCGAGGAGTACCGGCAGGCGATGTACGGCTGGTACGGCTACGACCCGCGGATGCGCTCGAACATCGGTATCCGCCGACGTCTCGCTCCCCTGCTCGACAACTCGCGCGCCGAGCTCGAGCTCATCCACGCGCTGCTGTTCTCGCTGCCCGGTTCGCCGTTCCTGTACTACGGCGACGAGATCGGGATGGGCGACAACATCTGGCTGCCGGACCGCGACTCGTCGCGCACGCCGATGCAGTGGACGCCGGACCGCAACGCCGGCTTCTCCACCGCCGACCCGGGCAAGCTCTACCTGCCCGTCGTGCAGTCGCTCGTGTACAACTACGCGCAAGTGAACGTCGAGGCGCAGCTCGCCCAGTCGCGCTCGCTGCTGCACTGGGTCCGGAACGTCATCCACACGCGCAAGGCCCACCCGGTGTTCGGCCTCGGGTCCCTGCACGTGCAGGAGACCTCGAACGACTCGGTGCTCGCCTTCGTCCGCTCGTGGGAGGGCTCCGGCCAGCAGTTCGGCCCCTCCGCCGAGGACGTCCTGTGCGTGTTCTCGTTCGCGACGAACCCGACCTCGGTCACGATCTCCGCTCCGGAGTTCGCGGGGCGCCCGCTCTACGACCTGTTCGGCGGCAGCTCGTTCCCGTCGTTCGACGAGGACGGCACCGTCACGCTCACCATGGGCACGCAGTCGTTCTACTGGCTGCACGTCGGCGCGCCGACCCGGTAGTCGGGGGTGTCGGTGCGTCCCGTTAGCCTGACCGCGTGACGTTCCCCACAGCACAGCTCGACGCGCCCGCTCCGTCCCAGGACCTCACGGGTCGGCCCTGGTGGCACGCGCTGGGCGTCTTCGACCTCGAGACCACCGGGGTCGACGTCGAGACGGCCCGCATCGTCACCGCCCACGTCGGGCTCATCGACATGACCGGGGCCTCCATCGTCGAGGGTGCCTGGATCGCGGACCCCGGCGTGCCGATCCCGGAGGGCGCCGCGGCCGTGCACGGCTACACCACCGAGCGCGCCCAGGCCGAGGGGCGTCCCGCGGCCGAGGTCGTCGCCGAGATCATCGCCGCGATCGAGGCCGTGTTCGCCCGGGGCATCCCCCTGGTGATCTACAACGCCCCGTACGACCTCACCGTCCTCGACCGCGAGGCGAAGCGGCACGGGTTCGCCTCGCCCGTCATCGGCAACGTCGTCGACCCGCTGGTGATCGACAAGGCGCTCGACACCTTCCGCAAGGGCAAGCGCACGCTCGAGGCCGCGTCCGAGCTCTACGGCGTCACCCTCGACGACGCCCACGACGCCGGTGCCGACGCGATCGCTGCCGGGCGTGTCGCCCAGGCCATCGCGGGCAAGTACCCGGACGAGCTCGCCATCTCCGCCGAGGAACTCCACCGCAAGCAGGTCGGCTGGTGCGCCGAGCAGGCCACCTCGTTCCAGGACTACATGCGCAAGAAGCGCGACCCGACGTTCACCGCCGACGGCCGCTGGCCCCACCGCAACGGCGCCTGACCTCGCACTGCCCCTTCGCACAGCACCGGTGTCCACGCGCCGAACACCCGCAGAACGCGGTGTGACGCGCGAACACCGGTGTCTTGTGTTCCAGGTCCAGCGGCAGCCGGAGGCACCGCACAACGCGAACGGGCGGCCCTCCCGGAGGAGGACCGCCCGTGGGCGTTGCGTGGGGGCTGCTTACTTGCTGAAGCCCTTGAAGCGCTGGTTGAACTTCTCGACGCGACCGGCCGAGTCGAGGATGCGCTGCTTGCCCGTGTAGAACGGGTGCGAAGCGGACGAGATCTCGACGTCGATGACCGGGTAGGTCGCACCGTCGAGCTCGATGGTCTTGTCGCTGTTCGCGGTCGAACGCGTCAGGAACGTCTCACCGGAGGCCAGGTCGCGGAAGACGATGGCGCGGTACTCGGGGTGGGTGTCGGTCTTCATGGAGATTCCTCGATAGCGGTGATGGGATTGCGCGAACTGCGCGGGAAGTCGTCGGCTTGCGCCAGCCGTCCACGATACCAGAGAGACGGCGGGATCGCAGCGCTACGCGGCGCGTGCCGTGTAGCGACCGGCGTCCTTGGTGACCGAGAGGTCGATGCCGAACGCCTCGGTCAGGGTCTGGTCCGTCAGGACCTCGTCGATGGGGCCGGCGGCCTGCACGTGGCCGTCGGCGAGGACGAGCGCGTGGGTGAACCCGGCGGGTATCTCCTCGACGTGGTGGGTCACGATGACGATGGCCGGCGAGTCGGCGCTCTGGGCGTAGCCGCCGAGGGTGCGGACGAGGCTCTCACGGGCGCCGAGGTCGAGCGACGCGGCCGGTTCGTCGAGGAACAGGATCTCCGGGTCGGTCATCACGGCGCGGGCGATCTGCACGCGCTTCTGCTCGCCGTCGCTCAGGTCGCCGAACGTGCGGTCGGTGAAGGACCCCAGGCCCCACTCCTCGAGCACGCGCTGCGCCCGGCGGACGTCGAGCTCCTCGTACTCCTCGTTCCAGCGGCCCGTGACCGAGTACGCCGCGGTGAGCACGACGTCGATGACCTTCTCGGTCACCGGGATGCGACGGGCCAGCGCGGTCGACGCGAAGCCGATGCGCGGGCGGAGCTCGAACAAGTCGGCGCCGCCGAGTTCGGTCCCGAGCACCTCGACGTCACCCGAGGTCGGGAACGTCTGGGCGCCGGCGACCTGCAGCAGCGTCGTCTTGCCGGCGCCGTTCGCGCCGAGCACGACCCAGCGTTCGTCGTCCTGCACCTCCCACGAGATCGCGTCGAGGATGGTGGCCCCGTTGCGGACCACGGAGACGTCTGACAAGCGCACGACCGAGGGCATGCGACCAGCCTACGGGTTCTGGCCGAGCACCCGGTCGTAGACCTGCCGTGTCCTGGTGGCGATCGCGTCCCAGGTGAACTCGGTCTCGACACGGAGCCGTCCGGCGCGTCCCATGAGCTTCGCCAGCCCCTCGTCGGCGAGCACCTCGGTGAGGGTCGCGGCGAGGTCGGCCACGAAGCGGTCGGGGTCGGTCGGGGTGCCGGTGCCGTCCTGCACCTGGTCGATCGGGACGATGCGACCGGTGAGCCCGTCGGCGACGACCTCGGGGATGCCCCCGGTGCCGGTGCCGACGACCGGGATGCCGCACGCCATGGCCTCGAGGTTCACGATGCCGAGCGGCTCGTAGACCGACGGGCAGACGAACACGGTGCCCGAGGACAGCACGTTCACGATCTCCTCGTGCGCGAGCATCCGGTCGATCCAGACGACGCCTTCACGTTCCGCGCGGAGGCCCTCGACGAGCTCGGTGACCTCGGCCAGGATCTCGGGGGTGTCCGGCGCGCCGGCGCACAGCACGATCTGCACGTCCGACGGCAGCGACGCCACGGCTCGGAGCAGGTATGGCAGGCCCTTCTGGCGGGTGATGCGTCCGACGAACACGACGCTCGGGCGCGTCGGGTCGATGCCGAGGGCGCGCACGGCGTCCTCGTCGACGGTCGGCTTCCACGCGTCGATGTCGATGCCGTTGTAGACGACGTGGACCTTCGCGGGGTCGATCGACGGGTACGAGCGCAGGATGTCCGCACGCATGGCCTTCGAGACCGCGATGACGCCGTCGGCGTGTTCGAACGCCTCGCGCTCCATCCAGCTGGACAGGCGGTAGCCGCCGCCGAGCTGCTCGGCCTTCCACGGGCGGAGGGGCTCGAGGCTGTGGGCGGTCACGATGTGGGGGATGCCGTAGGTCAGCTGCGCGATCCGGCCCGCGGAGTTCGCGTACCAGGTGTGCGAGTGCACGAGGTCGGCGCCCTCGACGTCGGCCGCGATGGCCACGTCGGTCCCGAGGGCCTGCAGCGCGCCGTTCGCCTGGCCGAGGCCGTCCGGGGTCCGGTAGCCCCACACGTCGGGTTCGTCACGGAAGGCCCCGAAGGCCCGGACACGGACTTCCGTGTCCGTCCCCGACCGCAATGCGGCGGTGAGTTCGGACACGTGGACACCCGCTCCGCCGTAGACCTCCGGCGGATACTCCCTGGTCAGCAGATCGACTCGCACTGGTTCAACGTAACCGGTTCCCAGTGCTGACGCCTACTGTGAGCGGCATGGCACCAAAGAAGGTCTTCGGCATCGTGCTCGCCGGCGGCGAGGGCAAACGACTCATGCCGCTCACGGCCGATCGCGCGAAGCCCGCCGTCCCGTTCGGCGGCAACTTCCGTCTCATCGACTTCGCACTGTCGAACCTGGTCAACTCCGGTCTGCAGAAGATCGTCGTCCTGACCCAGTACAAGTCGCACAGTCTCGACCGGCACGTCGCGGAGACGTGGCGCATGGAGGGGCTGCTCGGCTCCTACGTCGCGTCCGTCCCCGCGCAGCAGCGGCTCGGCAAGCGCTGGTTCGCCGGCTCGGCCGACGCGATCCTGCAGTCGCTCAACCTGTTGCGCGACGAGCGACCCGACATCGTGGTCGTCGTCGGTGCGGACCACGTGTACCGGATGGACTTCCACCAGATGGTCGAGGCGCACATCGCGTCCGGCCGCAGTGCCACGGTGGCGGCGATCCGTCAGCCGATCGGGCTCGCCGACCAGTTCGGCGTCATCCAGGTGGCCGACGACGACCCCACGAAGATCGACGCGTTCCTCGAGAAGCCGAAGGACGCCGTCGGGCTGGCCGACTCCCCCGGCGAGATCCTGGCCTCGATGGGCAACTACGTGTTCAACGCGGACGCGCTCGTCGACGCGGTCCTGCGCGACGGCCAACTCGAGACGTCCGCGCACGACATGGGCGGCGACATCGTCCCCGACTTCGTCAACCGCGGCGACGCCGGCGTGTACGACCTGCAGCGCAACGAGGTCCCCGGGTCCACCGACCGCGACAAGTACTACTGGCGCGACGTGGGCACCATCGACTCGTTCTTCGACGCCCACATGGACCTCATCGCCCCGGTCCCGGTCTTCAACCTGTACAACCAGGACTGGCCGATCTTCAACCAGCAGACGAACCTGCCGCCGGCGAAGTTCGTCCGCGACGCGAACGGCAACACCGGGTCCACGGTGGACTCGCTCGTGTCGCTCGGCTGCCTGGTGTCGGGTGCGCAGGTCGAGCGCAGCATGATCGGGCCCTGGTGCTCGATCGACTCCGGCGCGAAGGTCCTCGACTCGATCGTGTTCGAGCGCGCCACCATCGGCGCCGGCGCGGTCGTCAACCGCGCCATCCTCGACAAGGACGTCGTCATCGCACCGGGCGCGCAGGTCGGCGTCGACCGCGAGGCCGACGAAGCGCGCGGCTTCACCGTCACGGAGTCGGGCATCACCGTGGTCGGCAAGGGCGTCCGCGTCGACGCATAGGCACGACGCGTAACGAAGCAGACACCCGGGGCGCAGCCCCGGACGGACGGCCTGGAGGCACGGCTCGCGTCACGGACGCGGCCGTGCCTTTCGTCAGTCGGTACCGTTGGTGCGTGCCCCGCTTCCTCGTCGTCCTCGATGCCGATTCCACGCTCCTCGAGGACGAGGTGATCGAACTGCTCGCCGACAGCGCCGGGACCCGGCCACAGGTGGCGGCGATCACGGAGCGCGCCATGCGCGGGGAACTCGACTTCGCCGAGAGCCTCCGGGAGCGTGTCGCGACCCTTGCGGGCCTCCAGGCAGACGTCTTCGTCCGTGCACAGCAGGCGGTCCGTGTGACGCGGGGCGCCGACCAGCTCGTCCGCGGGGTGCACGCCGCAGGCGGCACCGTCGGCGTGGTGTCCGGCGGGTTCCACGAGGTGCTCGACCCGTTCGCCGAGCAGCTGGGCCTCGACCACTGCCGGGCGAACCGCCTCGAGGTCACCGACGGCGTGCTCACCGGCCGCGTGCTCGGCGACGTCGTCGACGCGCACGCCAAGGCCGTCGCGCTCCGCGAGTGGGCGGACGCCGACGGGGTCGACCCGGCACGGACCATCGCCATCGGCGACGGCGCGAACGACCTCGAGATGATGCGCGTCGCCGCGCTCTCGGTGGCGTTCGACGCGAAGCCGCGCGTGCGGGAGCAGGCGGACGTCGCGGTCGTCGACCGTGACCTGTCCGCCGTGCTCGCGACGCTCGGTCTGCGCGGCTGATCAGTCCGAGGGCTAGTGGCCCATCCCGAGGCCACCGTCGACCGGGATGATCGCACCGGAGACGTACCCGGCGCCGTCGCTCGCCAGGAACAGCGTGGCGTCGGCGACGTCGTCGACCGTGCCGTAGCGGGCGGCCGGGATCGCCTTCTTGAACTCGGCCTGCAGCTCGTCGGAGAGCGCGGCGGTCATGTCCGTCTGGATGAAGCCGGGCGCCACGACGTTGGCGGTGATGCCGCGCGAGCCGAGCTCACGCGTGATCGACCGGGCCATGCCGACCAGGGCGGCCTTCGAGGACGCGTAGTTGACCTGGCCGATCTGGCCGTAGGCGCCCACGACGCTCGACATCAGCACGATGCGGCCGAACTTGGCCTTCATCATGCCCTTCGTGGCGCGCTTGACGACGCGGAAGGTGCCCGTGAGGTTCGTGTCGACCACGCTGGTGAAGTCGTCCTCGGACATGCGGAGGAGCAGCTGGTCGTTGGTGATGCCGGCGTTCGCGACGAGGACCTCGATCGGACCGAGCTCGGCCTCGACCTGCGTGAACGCGGCGTCGACGGACGCCGTGTCGGTGATGTCGGCCTGCACCGTCAGCGCGCCCTCGGGACCACCCTGGCCGCTGCGCGACGTCACGGCGACCCGGTGGCCGGCTGCGACGAACCGCTCGGCCAGCGCGTGGCCGATGCCGCGGTTGCCGCCGGTGATGAGGACGGTACGGGGGGTGCTCATGGTCGCTCCGTTCGGTGGGATCTGCTCGGCACGCGGTGCCGGGGACCCGGCGGACACGCCCGGACGAGCGTACCGGAGCGGACCACCCCGCCGGTTCGCGCGCGGCGCACCCACGATCGGTCCGGCGGGATTAGGCTTGACCACGGGTAGACGGAGACCATCTGTATGAAGAGCACGCACACGAGCATCACGTCGCTGCCGGACACACCGGAGCAGGACCGGGCGCACCGCCTGTCCCGCTACGTCTGGCAGATGGCCATCCGAGTGGTCCTCTTCATCTCCGCCGTGCTCGTGTACTCGATCTGGCACTCATGGCTCGCGGTCATCCCGATCGTCCTCGCCGCGGTGATCCCCTGGGTCGCCGTCGTCATCGCGAACGCCGGCAGCCGGACCGAGAGCGACATGATCTCCCCCGCCGGGTCCATCGAGCTCTACGACGCCGTCGACCCGCGTCTCCGCGAACAGCAGGAGGACGCCCGGGCCCAGGCCTACCGCGACGAGCAGGACCGCCTCCGCCAGCAGGCGCAGCATGCGCAGGACGAGTGGCAGCGCAACGGCGACCGATCGAAGATGTGGGGACCCCGCTGATGGGTGCGACGTTCGACCTGCAGACCGAACCCGGATCCACCCCGGTGTGCTCGCGTGCCGGCTGCGTGTCGACGGCCGGGTGGCGTGTGAACTGGCGCAACCCCCGGATCCACGCGATCGACCGCGTGAAGATCTGGGCCGCGTGCGAAGAACACCGCGACTTCCTGGCCGACTACCTGCGGTCCCGCTCCTTCCCGGTGCGCGTCACCGGCATGCACGAGGACGTCGACCACCTCGACGACGAGCGCGAGTCAACGGCGGCGCCGAAGAACGACGTCGGGGTGCGCTCCACCGGCACCTCGCGATGACCGACGGCTTCGACCCGCAGTCCCGGTACGGCCGCAAGCACGCCGCCAAGCTGCAGCGCGCCGCCGCGGAGTCCCGCTCGACCGACGACACCAGGTCGGGCTCGTCCGGTCGGGACCCCGACGAACCGTTCGTGGGCTGGCGCTTCGTCCGGAGCCGCCGCTGGCTCGGCTACTTCGCGATCGCCGTCGCCTTCGCGATCGTGTGCGCACTGTTCGGCATGTGGCAGTGGGACCGCCGCAACGAGGCCGTCCGGCAGAACGAGCAGGTCGCGCAGAACTACGACCACACCCCCGTCCCCCTCGACCGGGCGCTGCCGAAGGCCTCGAGCTGGCAGGACGAGCAGGAGTGGCTCCGGGTCGCCGTGACCGGCCGCTACGACGTCGACTCGCAGCTGCTCGTGCGCAACCGCGTGCACAACGGGCAGCCCGGGTTCGAGGTCCTGACGCCCCTGGTCACGTCCGAAGGCCGCGCCTTCATCGTCGACCGCGGGTGGGTGCCGACCGGCAACGCCCAGGACGCACCCGACCACGTGCCCGCTCCCCCGTCCGGTGAGGTCACCGCGATCGTCCGCCTGCAGCAGAGCGAACCGCGCATCCCCGGCCGCTCCGACCCGAAGGACACCGACCAGGTGCAGTCGGTGACCCTGGCCGACGTTGCGAACAAGGTCGACGACCCGATCTGGACCGGTGCGTACGGGCAGCTCGCCTCCGAGTCCCCCGCACCGACCGAGGCACGTCCGCTCGGCTGGGAGCGTCCGAACGCCGACACGGGGCTGCACCTGAGCTACTTCATCCAGTGGTTCCTGTTCGCCGCCGGGGGGTTCGGCTTCCTGGCGTACGTGATGGTGCAGGAGTACCGGAACCTCAACCAGGACGACCCCGAGGAGCGCGAGCGCGCCCTCGAGCGCGAACGCCGCAAGAACGCGAAGCCGAAGACCGACGCCGAGATCGAGGACGAGCTCATCGCGTCACGTCGCTGACGCGCGGCCGTGGCGCGGCCGAGGCGCGTCCGTGGGTGCGCGTCGGCGCACCGTGCGCACCTCGCAACCCCGTGCGCGCTTGCGCGCACCGTGCAGCGCCACAAGCGCGCACCCAGCGCGCAACGCCGCACCGGATGGCGAACGCGGCACCGTGCAGACGGGAGGCACGGCGCACGACCGGCACCGCGCCTCCAGACCGCACCGTGCGGACCTCGCAACCCCGTGCGCGCTTCCGAGCACCGTGCAGCGCCACAAGCGGGCACCCAGCACGCAACGCTGCACCGGATGGCCAACGCGGCACCGTGCGGACGGGGCCGCACTGTGCGCGCTTCCGCGCACCGTGCAGCGCCACAAGCGGACACCCAACACGCAACGCCGCACCGGATGGCGAACGCGGCACCGTGCGGACGGGAGGCGCGACGCACGACCGCACCGCGCCTCCAGGCCGCACCGTGCGGACCTCGCAACCCCGTGCGCGCTTCCGCGCACCGTGCAGCGCCACAAGCGCGCACCCAGCACCCAGCGCCGCACCGGACCGCGAACACCGCACCGTGCAGACGGGACCGCACCGTGCGCACCTCGCAACCCCGTGCACGCTTCCACGCACCGTGCAGCGCCACACGCGCGCACCCAGCACGGAACGCCGCACCGGATAGCGAAACGGGCACCGCGCGGACGGGAGGCACGGCGCACGACCGCACCGCGCCTCCAGGCCGCACCGTGCGGACCTCGCAACCCCGTGCGCGCTTCCGAGCACCGTGCAGCGCCACAAACGGCCACCCAGCACGCAACGCCGCACCGGACCGCGAACGCGGCACCGTGCGGACGGGCCTCGCCCGACCACACGCGCGGCAGCTAGGCGAGCTCGATGAGCTCCGCGTAGTCCTTGTTCCAGTGGTCCTCGGTGCCGTCGGGCAGCAGCAGCACGCGCTCGGGGTTGAGCGCCTCGACCGCGCCGGCGTCGTGGGACACCAGGACGACCGCACCCTCGAAGCCGGCGAGGGCATTGAGGATCTCCTCGCGCGAAGCCGGGTCCAGGTTGTTCGTCGGCTCGTCGAGGAGCAGGACGTTCGCGCCGGAGACCACGATCATCGCGAGCGACAGACGGGTCTTCTCGCCACCGGACAGGACGCCGGCCTTCTTGTAGCCGTCGTCGCCCGTGAACAGGAACGAGCCGAGCACCCGCCGGGCCTCGGTCTCGTTGAGGTCCGTCGACGCCGACACCATGTTCTCGATCACGGTGCGGTTGATGTCGATGTTCTCGTGCTCCTGCGCGTAGTAGCCGATGCGCAGACCGTGACCGGGCTGGATCTCGCCGGTGTCGGGCTGGTCGGCTCCCGCCAGGATGCGCAGCAGGGTCGTCTTGCCCGCACCGTTGAAGCCGAGGATGACCACGCGCGAACCGCGGTCGATCGCCAGGTCGACACCCGCGAAGATCTCGAGCGACCCGTACGACTTCGACAGCCCCTCGGCCATCAGCGGGGTGCGGCCGCACGGGGCCGGCGTGGGGAAGCGGATCTTCGCGACCCGGTCGGCGACACGCTCGTCCTCGAGGCCGGCGAGCAGCTTGTCGGCACGCGCGACCATCTGGTGCGCGGCCGCGGCCTTGGACGCCTTCGCGCCGAACCGAGCGGCCTGGTCCTTGAGCGTGGCGGCCTTCTTCTCGGCGCCCGCGCGCTCCTTGCGGCGGCGCTCCTCGTCGGCGACGCGCTGCCGCTGGTACAGCTTCCAGCCCATGTTGTAGATGTCGATGGTCTG
This sequence comes from Curtobacterium sp. MCLR17_040, assembly GCF_003234735.1. NCBI lineage: Bacteria > Bacillati > Actinomycetota > Actinomycetes > Micrococcales > Microbacteriaceae > Curtobacterium > Curtobacterium sp. MCLR17_040. Next base: position 47,507 of record NZ_QKTE01000006.1, read on the forward strand.
GCGGTTGGCGTCCAGGTAGAAGACGCGGTTCACGACCTCGTCGACGAGCTCGACGTCGTGGGAGATGATGATGACGCCACCGGGGTAGGTCTTCAGGTGCTCGCGGAGCCACACGACGGAGTCGGCGTCGAGGTGGTTGGTCGGCTCGTCGAGGATCATCGTCTCGGCGTCCGAGAACAGGATCCGGGCGAGCTCGATGCGCCGGCGCTGACCACCCGAGAGCGTCTTGAGCTGCTGGTCGAGGATGCGGTCCGGCAGCTTCAGGTTCGAGGCGATCGACGCCGCCTCGGCCTCGGCCGCGTAGCCACCGAGCGCGTTGAACTGGTCGTCGAGGCGGCTGTAGCGTCGCATCGCCTTCTCGGCAACGGCCGCGTCGTCGCTCGCCATGTCGAGCGTGGCGAGGCGGATGCCCTCCACGAGCTCTCCGAGCCCACGGGCGTCGAGGATGCGCTTCCGCGCGGTCTCCTCCGGGTCGCCGGAGCGGGGGTCCTGCGGCAGGTAGCCGATCTCCCCACCGCGGTCGATCGTGCCGCCGTTCGGCTGCGTCTCGCCCGCGAGGGCCTTGGTCATCGTCGTCTTCCCCGCGCCGTTGCGGCCGACGAGTCCGATCTTGTCGCCCTTCTCGACACGGAAGGACACGTCCTCCATGAGGAGACGAGCTCCGACGCGGATCTCGAGTTCGTGCACGGCAAGCACAGTGGACGTCCAATCAGTTGGTGGGTTTGCACAACGGTGTGTGCGTGAGGTGCACCGCTACGCTGACGGGACCGATGGTTCCGAACGGAACCAGCAGTCCATTCTAGGAGAATCCATGACGAACGCCACCGGGTTCGCTCCCCGCGCAGTCCTCGCCGACCGTCTGCGCACGCACGGGCTGGCCACCGACGCCGCCCTCGTCGCCGGCGGAGCCCTGTTCACCGCCGCGATGGCGCAGCTCGAGGTCCCGATGTGGCCGGTCCCGATCACCGGGCAGACGCTCGCCGTCGTGCTCGTCGGCGCGACCCTCGGCGCACGTCGCGGCATGCTCTCGCTGCTCGTCTACGCCGTCGCCGGACTCGCGGGTGCCCCATTCTTCGCCGACATGCAGGGCGGTCTGCAGGCCCTGGCCCTGCCGAGTTTCGGGTACGTCATCGGCTTCATCCCCGCCGCCGGGCTCGTCGGCTGGCTCGCCCGCCGCAACTGGGACCGCAACGTCGGCCGCGCCACCGTCGCGATGCTGCTCGCGAGTGCCATCCCGTTCGTGACCGGCCTGCCGTACCTGGCCGTGGCGCTCGGCCAGCTCGGCGCCCCGAACGACGTCCAGTCGGTGCTCGCCGCCGGCCTGTACCCGTTCATCGTCGGTGGCATCGCCAAGGCCCTCATCGCCGCCGGCATCCTGCCGCTCGCGTGGAAGGTCGTCGGTCGCCGCTGACCCGTCGTACGAGAACGGCCCCGCACCTGATCGGTGCGGGGCCGTTCTGCGTCCGGTGCGGGGATGAACAGTCCGTGCGGGGCCGGGCCGGGGTTTCGGTCGGTCACGACTCCCCGCCACCCGGACGCCGAGTGGTCGCATCCCGTCGCCTGGAGCGCGGTCAGCCGACAGAACGTGACCACTCGGCGAACGTGAGCGTGTGGTCACGACCACTCGGCGGCGCGCCCCGCGCGTGGCGTGCGCACAGACGGACGGGAGGCGCGGTGCCAGCTGGCACCGCGCCTCCCGTCCGTGGTGGGTCGCGACTAGATCGCGAACCCGAGGGCGCGCATCATCTCGCGGCCGTCGTCGGTGATCCGTTCCGGACCCCACGGCGGCATCCAGACCCAGTTGATCCGGAAGGCGTCCACGATGCCGTCGAGGGCGTTCGCGGTGTCACCCTCGATGACGTCGGTCAGGGGGCAGCCGGCGCTGGTGAGCGTCATGCTGATGACGAGCGCGTTGGCGTCGTCGTCCCAGGCGAGGTCGTAGATCAGGCCGAGGTCGACGATGTTCACGCCGAGCTCCGGGTCCTGGACCTCCTTCAGGCCCTCGACGACCTCGTCGAACTTGTCGGGAGCGAGTGCGGCGATCATCAGGCCTGCGCCTCGGCGGCGGCGACCTGCACGTAGCGGTCGTAGCCCTCGTTCTCGAGGCGGTCGGCGAGCTCGGGGCCGCCCTGCTCCGCGATCTTGCCGGCGACGAACACGTGCACGAAGTCCGGCTTGATGTAGCGGAGGATGCGCGTGTAGTGCGTGATGAGCAGCACACCGAGGCCGGTCGCGGCCTTGGCGCGGTTGACGCCCTCGGAGACGATCTTCAGCGCGTCGACGTCGAGGCCGGAGTCGGTCTCGTCGAGGACGGCGAACTTCGGCTTGAGGAGCTCGAGCTGCATGATCTCGTGGCGCTTCTTCTCGCCACCGGAGAAGCCCTCGTTGACGTTGCGCTCGGCGAACGACGAGTCCATCTTCAGGTCGGCCATCGACTGGCGGAGTTCCTTGATCCAGCCACGGAGCGCCGGAGCCTCGCCGTCGATCGCCGTCTTGGCGGTGCGCAGGAAGTTCGACACCGTGACGCCGGGGATCTCGACCGGGTACTGCATCGCCAGGAACATGCCGGCACGGGCACGCTCGTCGACGCTCATCGCGAGGACGTCCTCGCCGTCGAGGGTGATCGTGCCACCGACGACGTTGTACCGCGGGTGACCGGCGATCGTGTACGCCAGGGTGGACTTACCGGAGCCGTTCGGCCCCATGATCGCGTGGATCTCGCCCTCGTTGATGGTGAGGTCGACACCCTTCAGGATCTCCTTGGTGCCCTGATCGGTGTCGATCGAGACCTTGAGGTCACGGATTTCCAGAGTGGACATTGCGTTCCTTCGGTTGCAGCTGTGTGCGGCGTCAGCCGCGGGAAGTGTTGGGGGTGCTCAGTCGACCGGGACGACGTCCTGCACGTCGACGTAGACGTCGCCGTCGCGGACCTCGACCCGGAAGACCGGGACGGGCTCGTAGGCCGGGAAGTTCTGCGGCTTGCCGGTGGTCAGTGAGAAGCGGGACCCGTGGGCCCAGCACTCCAGCGAGTCACCCTCGACGAAACCCTCGGCCAGCGAGATGTCGCCGTGCGTGCAGGTGTCGCCGATGGCGTGGACCGTGCCGGCCGAGTCCTTCACGATCGCGACCGCCGTGCCGTCGACGACCACCCGCATCGGGCTGTCCACCGCGATGTCGGCTTCGGCGCAGACCTTCTCGGCCATCAGGCGGTGGCCTGCGGAGCGGCGGTCTGCGGGGCGGAAGCCTGCGAGGTGGCGGCCTGTGCGTCGCCCGCCTCGGCCGGTGCGGCGATGACCGAACGGCCCTCGGCCAGCTCCTGCTCGACCGCGGCGATGAGGCGTTCCTCGAGCTCGGGTGCACCGATCTTCTGGATGACCTCGACCAGGAAGCCGAGCACGACGAGGCGCCGGGCTTCTTCTTCCGGGACGCCGCGGGACTGCAGGTAGAACAGCTGCTCGTCGTCGAAGCGACCGGTCGCACTCGCGTGGCCGGCGCCCTCGATGTTGCCCGTCTCGATCTCGAGGTTCGGGATGCTGTCGGCACGGGTGCCGTCCGTCAGCACGAGGTTGCGGTTCTGCTCGTACGAGTCGGTGCCGTCTCCGGCGCGGCCGATCAGGACGTCACCGATCCAGACGGTGTGCGCGCCCTGGCCCTGCAGCGCGCCCTTGTAGTTGACCCGACCGCGCGTGTTGGGCGCGTCGTGGTTCACGTAGACCTGCTGCTCGATGTACTGGCCGGCGTCGGCGAAGTACACGCCGTACATCTCCGTGTCGGCACCCTGCGCACCGAGGTGCGTCGAGGGGTTGACGCGGATGACGTCGCCGCCGAGCGAGACCACGACGTGCTTGAGGAACGCGTCGCGGCCGACCTCGGCGAAGTGGGTCGAGACGTGCACCGCGTCGTCGTCCCAGTCCTGCAGGCTGACGACGGTCAGTCGCGCGTTCTGCTGCGCGACGATCTCGACGTTCTCGCTGAGCAGGGCGCTGCCGCGGTTGTCGAGCACGACGATGCCCTGGGAGTTCGGCTCGGCCGTGATGACCGTGTGCGCGGCGCGGGGCTGCGACCCGAAGTCGGAGCGGGTCACGGTGATGAACTCGTGCGCCTCGGTGGCCTTGATCGTGATCGCCAGGACCGCGTCACGCGCGGTCCAGGCTGCGGCCGAGGCGCGGTCCTCGGGCAGGCCGGCGGAGCCGACGCGGGGGTCGTCGCTGCGACCCCACTCGACGTCGGCGCCCTCGGACTGGCGGGCGAGGTACGGGTAGGCGGATCCGTCGAGCGCGCCGTCCAGCAGCGGCTGGAGCTTGGTGAGCGGCGCGAACTTCCAGTTGACCTCTCGGCCGGTGACCTTCGGGAACGCCTCGACGTCGCCGGACTGGAACCGCTCGGAGCGGGTCTGGACCGGCACCTTCTTGTCGGGGGCGTCCCAGCCGCCGTCGGAGTGGGCTCCGGCGCCGTGCTGGGTGCCGCCCTGCGCTGCGGCAGCGGGCTCGATCGGCTGGTCGATGTGGGGAGGGGTGGTGCTGGACATCTAGCCGACGGATCCTTCCATGCTCATCTCGATGAGCTTGTTGAGTTCGAGTGCGTACTCCATCGGGAGCTCGCGTGCGATCGGCTCGATGAAGCCACGGACGATCATCGCCATCGCCTCGTCCTCGGCCATGCCGCGGGACATGAGGTAGAAGAGCTGCTCCTCGCTGACACGCGAGACCGTGGCCTCGTGTCCCAGCTGCACGTCGTCGACACGGATGTCGATCGCGGGGTAGGTGTCGCTCCGGCTGATCGTGTCGACCAGCAGGGCGTCGCAGCGCACGGTGTTGGCGGCGTGGTGCGCGGCCGGGTCGACCCGGACCTCACCGCGGTAGCCCGCACGACCGCCACCACGGGCGATCGACTTCGAGACGATCGAGGACGTCGTGTACGGCGCCATGTGGATCATCTTCGCGCCGGCGTCCTGGTGCTGACCGGGGCCGGCGAAGGCGACGGAGAGCGTCTCGCCCTTGGCGTGCTCTCCGGCGAGGTAGATCGACGGGTACTTCATCGTGACCTTGGACCCGATGTTGCCGTCGATCCACTCCATCGTCGCGCCCTCGTGTGCGATCGCACGCTTGGTGACGAGGTTGTAGACGTTGTTTGACCAGTTCTGGATCGTCGTGTACCGAACGCGGGCGTTCTTCTTCACGATGATCTCGACGACGGCCGAGTGCAGCGAGTCGGACTTGTAGATCGGGGCGGTGCAGCCCTCGATGTAGTGGACGTACGAGTCCTCGTCCGCGATGATCAGCGTCCGCTCGAACTGGCCCATGTTCTCGGTGTTGATCCGGAAGTAGGCCTGCAGCGGGATCTCGACGTGGACGCCCTTCGGGACGTAGACGAACGAGCCACCGGACCAGACGGCCGTGTTCAGCGCGGCGAACTTGTTGTCGCCGGCCGGGATCACGGTGCCGAAGTACTCCTCGAACAGCTCCGGGTGCTCACGGAGCGCCGTGTCGGTGTCCATGAAGATGACGCCCTGCTGCTCCAGGTCCTCGCGGATCTGGTGGTAGACGACCTCGGACTCGTACTGCGCGGCGACACCGGCGACGAGGCGCTGGCGCTCGGCCTCGGGGATGCCGAGCTTCTCGTAGGTCGCACGGATGTCCTCGGGAAGGTCTTCCCACGACTGTGCCTGCTTCTCCGTGGAGCGCACGAAGTACTTGATGTTGTCGAAGTCGATGCCCGTCAGGTCGGCACCCCACGTCGGCATCGGCTTGCGGCCGAAGAGCGACAGCCCCTTGAGGCGGTTCTTCAGCATCCACTCGGGCTCGTCCTTGAGGTTCGAGATGTCGGTGACGACCTCTTCCGAGATCCCACGACGGGCGGAGGACCCTGCCGAGTCGGAGTCGGACCAGCCGAACTCGTATTGGCCGAGCCCTTCGAGCTCGGGACGGTCGATGAGCACGTCGGACATGGTCTCCTCGTTTCCTTCTCGCGGGACAGCGTTACAGGTGTGAACCCGTGGCGTCTGGACGCCATTCCACCGCGGACCGCTGACATGCGGACCGGGTGCTGCTCCCTCGCAACGACAATGGTTCCACGCAGTCCGTGGGTTGATCGGCGATCTCGGCCCATTCGGAGCCGGCGCCTGCCTAGACTTGACTGCTGCTGAACCCTCGAATCCTACAGGTTCACTGCACGGAACAACAGGAAGGCACCACCCTCGTGACACGCGTCGGATCCCCCGTCGAGCAGGATCTCCGGACCGGACGGTGGTGGTCGCTCCCCCGCGTCGTCGACCGTCGCGTGGTCGCACTGGCCTGGGCGTCCTTCGTGGTCGAGGTCGTGCTGATCGGCACCGGAGGCCTGGTACGCCTCACCGCCTCGGGCCTCGGATGCCCCACCTGGCCCAAGTGCACGGCGGATTCGCTCGTCTCCACGCCGGAGATGGGCATCCACGGCATCATCGAGTTCGGCAACCGACTGCTGACCTTCGTGCTCGTGATCGTGGCCGTCGCGATGTTCCTCGCGGTCGTCCGGATGCTCCGCACGCGCCCCGAACTCTTCTGGCTCGCGTTCGCTCAGGGCGTCGCGATCCCGGTGCAGGCCGTCATCGGCGGCATGAGCGTCTGGACGAACCTGAACCCATTCGTGGTCGGGCTGCACTTCGTCGTCTCCGCGGCCCTCACCTCGGTGACCGCTGCGCTGGTCTACCGCACGACGCACGGCCCGCGCACCGCCCAGCGGCTCGTCCCGCGCTGGTACACGGGTGTCGTCCGCGGCACCGTCGCCGCCGTCGTCGTGACCGTGCTCGTCGGCATCCTGACCACCGGCAGCGGGCCGCACGCCGGAGCCGACGCCGCGGTCGACGGTGGACGTCTGCACCGCACCGGGTTCGACCCCGCGGTCATGGAGCACGTGCACGCCTGGCCCGCGTACGCCCTCTTCGCCCTGACCCTGGTGCTCGTCATCGGAGCCGTCCGCCTGGGCCGCCCGAGCAAGTGGCCGCTGCTGCTGCTCGTCGTCGAGTTCCTGCAGATCGCTGTCGGGCTCACGCAGGCGCGAACGGGTCTGCCCGTCGGGCTCGTCGGCACGCACATGGTGCTCGCCGGGCTGCTCGTCGGAGCGGTGACCGCCGTCGTGCTGTCGACGCGGGCCTCGGCCGGCCGAGACGCCGTCCGGGAACCCATCGACGCCTGACGCCCGGGCGCGTCGCGCGCTCGACACCCGTTCCGCGACACCCCACGAGTCGTTCGACTCGTGGGGTGTCGCGTTTCCGGTGGACGTGGACGGGCGGGCGCTGACGACGCAGAACGACACCGCGGACGTCGCACGACATCGACTTCGTCGCTCGACATCCGCACCACGCGCGGTCCGCAGCGGCTCGCGTCCGCCCCGCGGCCGACGGCGGTCACGCCGGACGGGAGGCCCGTGGCGGGCCCGCACCGCGCCTCCAGGCCGCCTCGTGGCCGACGCAGGACGCCGGTGTCCTGCCGGTACGCCGCCGAACGCGCGAGACGCCGCCGGATTCGGCGGCGTCTCGGCGGGGTGGCGGCGTCATGCAGACACGACGGCGTCAACAGGACACGACGGCGTCAACAGGACACGACAGCGTCAACCGGACACGACGGCGTCGAATCGACACGACGGCGTCGTGCGGACCGAGCGCGCGGGCGCCCGCTCGACCGCCTAGAAGGTGAAGACCTGCGGCAGCAGCGGGTCGATGCCCACGGCGATGAAGAGCAGCGTCAGGTACGTGATCGAGCTGTGGAAGACCCGCATCGGCTGCACGTGCTCGACGTGCTGGATGGCCCGCGAGTACAGGCGGTGCGACTCGACGACGAACCAGATGCCGCCGGCCAGCGCGACGACCGTGTAGAGCGGCCCCATGTGCCCGACCGGGATGAGCAGGAGCGAGCAGACGAGCGTCGCCCACGCGTAGAGCACGACCTGCAGGCCGACGACGGTGCGGCCACGGACCACGGCGAGCATCGGCACGTCGGCCGCGTCGTAGTCGTCGCGGTACTTCATCGACAGCGGCCAGTAGTGCGGCGGCGTCCACAGGAAGATCACCATGAACAGGATGACCGGGGTCCAGGTCAGCGACCCGGTGACGCCCGCCCAGCCGATGAGCACGGGCATGCAGCCGGCCGAGCCGCCCCACACGATGTTCTGCGGGGTGCGGCGCTTGAGCCACAGCGTGTAGACGAACACGTAGATGAGGATCGCGATGACGCTCAGCGCCGCGGCGAGCCAGTTCACCAGGAACCCGAGCACCGCGGTCGACAGGATGCCGAGCACCCACGAGAACACGAGGGCCTCGCGGTCGGACAGCTCGCCGGTGACGAGCGGGCGGGTGCTGGTCCGCTTCATCAGTCGGTCGATGTCGCGGTCGATGTAGCAGTTGAAGGCCGACGCCGAACCGGCCGACATCGCTCCGCCGAGCATCGTCCAGAAGACGAGCCACAGGTCGGGGACGCCGCGTTCGGCGAGGAACATCGTCGGCGCCGTGGTGACGAGCAGCAGCTCCATCACGCGCGGCTTCGTCAACGAGACGTACGCACGGACCTTGCGGGACAGCGGCGATCGGGGTCGATCGGTGTCGGGCCGGGTCACGGTGGCAGTCGGCAAGAGAACCTCAGTCTGTTCGCATCAGCTCGCACACTCGGTGGACGACTGCGACGGCGTCCGGGCATGCGCTGACCCGGAATGTCCACGGGTCCCGATCAGTTTACGGGATGGAAGCGCCGCGACGGTGCCCCGCTCCGACATCCCGGCGTGATCCGGACGCGCTCGACACGCCCGGATCGACCGTCGACGGCCACCCCGGTGTGAACATCGGGGGTCACCTGAACCCCTTCTGAGTACCGGGTCACTATGCTGGACACGCCCTCCCGCAGTGCGCGCCCCGATGACGTCGGCCGCGATGAGCCGGTCGGCCGCCGCTAGACGGCGACACGACTCGGCCCCGGGATGGCCACATGTCCGTGCGATGGCACGAGCCCTCGCACATGTCGCATCAAGAAGGGTCAACATCCAAGTGGCTGAATTCACCTGGGACGCCATCGACCGGAAGGCCGTCGACACGGCCCGCGTTCTCGCCGCCGACTCGGTCGAGGCCGCCGGCAACGGTCACCCCGGCACCGCGATGAGCCTCGCTCCGCTCGCCCACCTGCTCTTCCAGAAGGTGATGCGTCGCGACCCGAGCGACTCCACCTGGATCGGCCGCGACCGCTTCATCCTCTCCGCCGGTCACGCCTCGATCCTCCAGTACGTGCAGTTCTACCTGCACGGCTACGGGCTCGAGATCGACGACCTGCAGCACCTGCGCAAGTGGGGCTCGAAGACCCCGGGTCACCCGGAGTACGGCCACACCGACGGTGTCGAGATCACCACGGGCCCGCTCGGCCAGGGCCTCGCGTCCTCGGTCGGCTTCGCCTACGCCCAGCGCTTCGAGCGCGGCCTGTTCGACCCGGAGACCCCGGCCGGTCAGTCGCCGTTCGACCACTACACCTACGTGATCGCCGGCGACGGTGACATGCAGGAAGGCGTGACGAACGAGTCCGGCTCGCTCGCCGGCCGTCAGCAGCTCGGCAACCTCATCGCGTTCTACGACTCGAACCAGATCTCGATCGAGGACAACACCGACATCGCGTTCTCCGAGAGCGTCGCCGACCGCTACGAGGCGCTCGGCTGGCACGTCCAGATCGTCGACTGGAAGAAGACCGGCGAGTACTCCGAGGACGTCGAGGAGCTCCACGCCGCGATCGAGGCCGCCAAGCAGGTCACCGACAAGCCGTCGCTCATCGTCCTCAAGACGATCATCGGCTGGCCGTCGCCGACCAAGCAGAACTCGGGCAAGATCCACGGTTCGGCGCTCGGCGCCGACGAGATCAAGGGTCTCAAGGAGATCCTCGGCTTCGACACCGACAAGACCTTCGAGGTCGCCCCCGAGGTCCTCGAGTACACCCGCGGCGCCGTCGCCAAGGGCCAGGCCGAGCACGCCGAGTGGCAGAAGTCCTTCGACGCGTGGGCCGCGGCCAACGCCGACAAGAAGGCGCTGTTCGACCGTGTCCAGTCGAAGGAGCTCCCGGAGGGCCTCGAAGCAGCGCTCCCGGTCTTCCCGACCGACAAGGCCGTCTCGACCCGTGCCGCTTCCGGCAAGGTCATCAACGCCATCGCGCCGCTGATGCCCGAGTTCTGGGGCGGTTCGGCCGACCTCGCCGAGTCGAACCTCACCACGATCGAGGGCGCCAAGTCCTTCGGTCCGGCCGAGGCCTCGACGTCGACGTGGAGCACCGACCCGTACGGCCGCGTGCTGCACTTCGGCATCCGCGAGCACGCCATGGGCTCGATCCTCAACGGCATCGTCCTGCACGGGAACACGCGCCCCTTCGGTGGCACGTTCCTCATCTTCAGCGACTACATGCGTCCGGCGGTCCGTCTCGCCGCGCTCATGCAGGCGCCGGCGATCTACGTCTGGACCCACGACTCCATCGCCCTCGGCGAGGACGGCCCGACGCACCAGCCGATCGAGCAGGTCTCGTCGCTCCGTGCGATCCCCGGTCTCGACGTCGTCCGCCCGGCCGACGCCAACGAGGTCGCGTACGCGTGGCTCGAGATGCTCAAGCACACCGACCGCCCGGCCGGCATCGCGCTGAGCCGTCAGAACCTCCCCGTGTTCGAGCGTGGCGAGGGTGACGCGTCCGGTGAGGTCTTCGCTTCGGCGAAGAACGTCGCCAAGGGTGCGTACATCCTGGCCGAGGCGCCCAACGGCACCCCGGACGTCATCCTCATCGCGACCGGTTCCGAGGTCCAGATCGCGGTCGATGCTCGCGAGCAGCTCAAGGCCGAGGGCATCAACGCCCGCGTCGTGAGCGCGCCGTCGATCGAGTGGTTCCGCGCCCAGTCCGAGAACTACCAGGACCAGGTGCTCCCGAAGAACGTCACCGCTCGCGTGTCGGTCGAGGCCGGCATCGCCATGAGCTGGCGCGACATCGTCGGCGACAAGGGCCGCAGCGTCTCGATCGAGCACTTCGGTGCCTCGGCCGACTACCAGACGCTCTTCAAGGAGTTCGGCTTCACGACGGAGCACGTCGTGGCCGCCGCGAAGGAATCGATCGCAGCTTCCTGACCTGCAAGGGCCGGGTCCGGTTTCCGGATCCGGCCCTTCTTCCGGGAGGCCCGGCTCGGTTCCGCCACGGGCCTCCCGTCCCCGAAACCCCGACTCACGGTCCTCACGGACCCGTCGATGAAAGAAGAAGAGAAACACATGGCTGAGAACACCCCCACCGCCGCCCTCTCCGCGGTCGGCGTGAGCATCTGGCTCGACGACCTCTCCCGCGAGCTCCTCGAGACCGGCAAGCTCACCGAGCTCATCGAGCAGAAGAACGTCGTCGGCGTGACGACGAACCCGACGATCTTCGCGTCGGCCCTCGCCAAGGGCGAGCGCTACGACTCGCAGGTCAAGGAGCTCGCCGCTGCGGGCACCGACGTCACCGACGCGATCTTCGCGATCACCACGCAGGACGTCGCGAACGCTTCCGACGTCTTCAAGCCGATCTACGACGAGACCAAGGGCTTCGACGGCCGCGTCTCGATCGAGGTCGAGCCGGGCCTCGCGCACGACACCGCCAAGACCATCGAGCAGGCCAAGTTCCTGTTCGAGAAGGTCGGCAAGGAGAACGTCCTCATCAAGATCCCGGCGACGCTCGAGGGTCTCGAGGCGATCACCGAGGTCATCGGCGCCGGCATCTCCGTCAACGTCACCCTGATCTTCTCGCTCGAGCGCTACCGCGCCGTCATCGACGCGTACCTCGGTGGGCTCGAGAAGGCCAAGGCCGCCGGCCACGACCTCTCCAAGATCCACTCGGTCGCGTCCTTCTTCGTGTCGCGCGTCGACTCCGAGATCGACAAGCGCCTGGACGCCGTCGGCACCGACGAGGCCAAGGCCCTCAAGTCGAAGGCCGGCATCGCCAACGCGCAGCTCGCCTACCAGGTCTGGACCGAGGCGTTCGCCTCCGAGCGTGCCCTCGGCCTGCTCGAGTCCGGCGCCAACACGCAGCGTCCGCTCTGGGCCTCGACCGGTGTCAAGGACCCGTCGCTCCCCGACACGCTCTACGTGACCGAGCTCGCCGCCCCGAACACCGTCAACACGATGCCGGGCAAGACGCTCGACGCCACGTTCGACCACGGTGAGATCCACGGCGACGCCATCGCCGGCACGTTCGACCAGGCGCAGCAGGTCCTCGACCAGCTCGCCGCACAGGGCGTCGACTACGACGAGGTCGTCGCACTGCTCGAGAAGGAGGGCGTGGACAAGTTCAACGTGTCCTGGGGCGAGCTCGTCGACACCGTCAAGGCAGCGCTCGAGGGCGCCAAGTAGTGACGGTTTCCATCGCAGCCAGCGGCGACGCCGCGCGGGCCATCGAACAGGTGGTCCCGCGGCTCGTCGCTGACCTGGTGGCCTCGGGCATCACCGCCCAGGACGCCGATCTGTGGGGTACCCCCGCCGAGGCCGAGGCGTCGAAGCGCCTCGGCTGGGTGGAGGCCGTCTCGGTCTCCCGCCCGCTCGTCGCCGAGGTGACCGCGCTGCGCGAGTCGCTCCGTGCCGAAGGGGTCGACCACGTCGTCCTCGCCGGCATGGGCGGCTCGTCCCTCGCACCCGAGGTCATCACGCGCACCGCCGGCGTGCCCCTCACGGTCCTCGACTCGACCGACCCCGCACAGGTCCGCGCGGCCGTGACGACCGACCTCGAGCGCACCGTGCTCGTGGTCTCGTCGAAGTCCGGCTCGACGCTCGAGACCGATTCGCAGCGCCGTGTCTACGAGCAGGCCTTCCGCGACGCCGGCATCGACCCGGCGCGCCGCATCGTCGTCGTCACCGACCCGGGCTCCGCGCTCGAGGCCGCTGCGACCGACGCCGGCTACCGCGTCTTCACCGCCGACTCCACGGTCGGTGGCCGCTACTCCGCGCTCACCGCCTTCGGCCTCGTGCCGTCCGGGCTCGCGGGAGCGGACATCGCCGAGCTCCTCGACGAGGCCGACGCGATCTCCGCGCTGCTCTCGGTCGACCTGGACGAGAACCCCGGGCTCGTGCTCGGTGCGGTCCTCGCGGGCACCGAGCCGCTGCGCGACAAGATCGCCATCGTGCCCGACGGCACGCACATCGTCGGTTTCGGCGACTGGGTCGAACAGCTGATCGCGGAGTCGACCGGCAAGGACGGCCGCGGCCTGCTGCCCGTCGTGCTGCACGCGGACTCCCCCGAGGTCACCGCCGGCCTGCCCGACGTCCAGGTCATCCGCCTGGTCGGTTCGCGCGAGGACGAGCGTCACGTGGCCGAGGGCGAGGTCGAGATCACCGGCACGCTCGGTGGCCAGATCCTCGTCTGGGAGTACGCCGTCGCGGTCGCCGGTCGCCTGCTCGGCATCAACCCGTTCGACCAGCCCGACGTCGAGGCCGCCAAGGTCGCGACCCGCGCGCTCCTCGACGACCGCCCCGCTCCGGCGGAGCCGGCGTTCTCCGAGGACGGCATCGCCGTGCACGCGACGCCCGGACTCGCGGTCGGTGCGACGCTCTCGGAAGCCGTGTCGGGCCTCCTGTCCGCACTCGACCCGACCGGCTACGTGTCGGTGCAGGCGTACGTCGACCGCACCACGAACAGCGGCCTCGAGTCGCTGCGCGACGCGATCGCGGCGCGCACGGAGCGCCCCGTCACCTTCGGGTACGGCCCCCGGTTCCTGCACTCGACCGGCCAGTACCACAAGGGCGGCCCCGCTACGGGAGTGTTCCTGCAGATCGTGGCCGACGAAGCGGACGACCTGGCGATCCCGGGTCGGCCGTTCACGTTCGGGCAGCTCCTCCGGGCCCAGGCCGCCGGCGACGCGAGTGTCCTCGCCGAGCACGGCCGGCCGGTCCTCACCCTCACCACGTCGGACGTCCACGCCGCCACCGCGGCGATCGCGTCCGCCGTCTCCCACTGACTCGTAAGGAGTTCACCGACTCATGTCACCGGTGGCAATCACCCCGGAGCGCAACCCGCTCCGGCTGCCGACGGATCGTCGACTGAACCGGATCGCGGGACCGAGCACGCTCATCATCTTCGGCGTGACGGGCGACCTGTCACGCAAGAAGCTGATGCCCGCGGTCTACGACCTGGCCAACCGGGGGCTCCTGCCCCCGGGGTTCGCGCTCGTCGGGTTCGCTCGTCGCGACTGGGAGGACCAAGACTTCTCCCAGCTCGTCCACGACGCCGTCAAGGAGCACTCGCGCACCCCGTTCGACGAGGACGTCTGGCGTCAGCTCGAACAGGGCATCCGCTTCGTCCAGGGCTCGTTCGACGACCCCGAGGCGTTCCGCGAGCTCAAGCGCACCGTCGACGACCTCGACGCCGAGCGCGGGACGCTGGGCAACCACGCGTTCTACCTGTCCATCCCGCCGAAGATGTTCCCGGTCGTCACCGAGCAGCTGAAGCTGTCCGGGCTGACCGAGAAGCGCGAGGGCTCCTGGAGCCGCGTGGTCGTCGAGAAGCCGTTCGGCTCCGACCTCCGCACCGCGCGCGAGCTCAACGCGATCGTCGAGAGCGTCTTCGCGCCCGACGACGTGTTCCGCATCGACCACTACCTCGGCAAGGAGACCGTCCAGAACCTCCTGACGCTCCGGTTCGCGAACCAGATGTACGAACCCATCTGGAACTCGAACTACGTCGACCACGTGCAGATCACGATGGCCGAGGACATCGGCGTCGCCGGGCGTGCCGCGTACTACGACGGTATCGGTGCTGCGCGCGACGTCATCCAGAACCACCTGCTGCAGCTCCTCGCGCTCACCGCGATGGAGGAACCCGTCTCGTTCAAGGCCGCCGACCTGCGTGCCGAGAAGGAGAAGGTGCTCTCCGCCGTCCGTCTGCCCGAGGACCTGTCGACCGCCACTGCCCGCGGGCAGTACGACGGCGGCTGGCAGGGCGGCGAGAAGGTGCTCGGCTTCCTCGAAGAGGCCGGGATGAACCCGGAGTCTGGCACCGAGACGTACGCGGCGATCAAGCTCGACATCGCCACGCGTCGCTGGCAGGGCGTCCCGTTCTACCTGCGCGCCGGCAAGCGTCTGGGTCGTCGTGTGACCGAGATCGCGATCGTGTTCAAGCGCGTCCCCGAGGACGTCTACGGCAACACGCAGTCCCCGCTCGGTCAGAACGCGCTCGTCATCCGTGTCCAGCCGGACGAGGGCGTCACGCTCCGCTTCGGCTCGAAGGTCCCCGGCGTCGGCACCCAGGTGCGCGACGTGACGATGGACTTCGGCTACGGCCACGCGTTCACCGAAGCATCCCCCGAGGCGTACGAGCGACTCATCCTCGACGTGCTCCTCGGTGACCCGCCGCTGTTCCCGCGGCACCAGGAGGTCGAGCTGTCCTGGAAGATCCTCGACCCCATCGAGGAGTTCTGGGCCACGCAGGGCCAGCCCGAGCAGTACCGTCCCGGCACGTGGGGTCCGGCATCCGCCGACGCCCTGCTCGCCCGCGACGGTCGGACCTGGAGGCGTCCGTGAAGATCGACATGCCCGACACCACGGTGTCGAAGATCCAGAAGAAGCTCGTCCGCATCCGTGAAGAGGGCGGCGCCGTCGCCCTCGGCCGCGTGCTGACCCTCATCATCTCGACGGCCCTCGGCCACGAGGAAGAGGCGATCGAGGCGGCCAACGAGGCGTCCCGCGAGCACCCGATGCGCGTCATCATCGTCTCGAAGAACAGCGGTGACACGAAGTCCCCCGGGCGCCTCGACGCGCAGATCCGCGTCGGCAGCGACGCGGGTGCGAGCGAGGTCATCGTCCTCCGGGCGTACGGCGAGACCGCGACCGACGAGGAGAGCCTGGTCACCGGCCTCCTGCTGCCGGACGCACCCGTCGTTGCCTGGTGGCCGCAGACGGCTCCCGAGCAGCCCGCGGCGTCGGCCCTCGGCCGCATCGCGCAGCGACGGATCACCGACGCGGCCGCGCAGAAGGACCCCAACGGCGCGATCGAGGCGCTCGGTGCGTCCTACGTACCGGGCGACACCGACTTCGCGTGGACCCGTCTGACCCTGTGGCGGAACCAGCTCGCCGCGGCGCTCGACCAGCCGCCGTACGAGCCGATCACCGCCGTCGAGGTCTCCGGAGCGTCCGACAGCCCGTCGACGATCCTCCTCGCCGCCTGGCTGCAGCTGCAGCTCCAGGTTCCGGTGTCCGTCGTCACGTCGCCGCGCGCGACGGGGTCGAGCGGCATCCACGGTGTGAAGCTCGTCCGCGAGTCCGGCACCATCGAGCTCGAGCGTTCCCTGGTGGACGTCGCGACGCTCTCGATGCCCGGGCAGCCGACGCACGACCTGTCGCTGCCACGCCGCAACCTGCGCGACTGCCTGGCCGAGGAACTCCGTAGACTCGACCCGGACGTCCTCTTCGGAGACGTCGTCAAGCACGGGGTGCCCCAGCTGCGCGAGACCATCGCCCGCTGATCAACACCCCACACGGTCGGGCCGCCTGTCTGGTGCAGGCGGCCCGACCGGACCGAAGGCGGTCGGACGACCGGTCGGCCGCCACGAACACGGGAGTCACGTGACCAACGAACGGCGGGTGCTCGTGCACCCGGACAAGCAGGCCCTCGGCGCTTCGGTCGCCGCACGCTTCATCACCAAGATCATCGACGTGCTCGACGAGCAGGAGCGTGCCGACATCGCGATCAGCGGTGGCTCGGTGTCCTCCCTCGTCCTCGCCGCGATCGGCCAGTCGCCGGCGCGCGAGAGCGTCGACTGGTCGAAGGTGCACGTCTGGTGGGTCGACGAGCGCTGGGTCCCGTCGGACGACGCCGACCGCAACACGATCGGCACGCAGACCGACTTCTTCGACCACGTCGACATCCCCGCGTCGAACATCCACCCGATGCCGGCGTCGGACGGCGGGCTCGACATCGAGGCCGCAGCGACCCAGTACGAGCGCGAGCTGCAGGACGCCGCGCCCGAAGGTGCCGTCGCTCCGCGCTTCGACATCACGCTGCTCGGTGTCGGTCCCGACGGGCACACCGCCTCGCTCTTCCCGGAGTTCCCGCAGCTCACCGTCACCGACCGTGCCGTCGTGTCGGTCGACGACTCCCCCAAGCCGCCGCCGCAGCGTCTGACCGTCACCTTCCCGGTGATCAACGCCTCGCAGCGCGTCTGGGTGATCCTCTCCGGTGCCGAGAAGGCCTCGGTCCTCGGGCTGGCCCTCGCGGGTGCGTCGATCGAGGACGTCCCCGTCGGTGGCGTGCAGGGTCGCAAGCGCACCGTCTTCTTCGTGGACCAGGACGCCGCACGCGACGTCCCCGAGAACCTGATCGCGTCGACGTACTAGACGCGCGTTCCTGACGGACGGGAGGCCCGGTGCCAGCTGGCACCGGGCCTCCCGTCCGTCTGTGGTCGCGCCCACTGCGCACCGCGCCCGAGCCCCTGCGTCGAGCGGGCACGAACTGTCGGCCGCGGGCGCCCCAGGCGACGGTTCGTGCCACGACCGCGCTCCGCACGTGGCGCGTCCTGACCACTCGGCGCCCTCGGGCACCGACCGGTCGCGACTCCCCGCCGGCGCGACGCCGAGTGGTCACGAACTGTCGGCCGCAGGCGCCGCAGGCGACGGTTCGCGCCACCTCGACGCACCGCACGCGGCGTGTCCTGACCCCTCGGCGAACCGGCACTCCGCGCGGCACCCGGACGCGGCTCCTCGGCGCCGAACGGCCGCGACTGCCCGCCGGGCGACGCCGAGTGGGCACGAACTGTCGGTTGCGGCGCCTGCAACCGACGGTTCGCGCCACCAGCGCGCACCGCACGCGGCGTGTCGCGACCACTCGGCGAGCGAGCCGCCCCTGCCCCGGACGCACGAAGGCCCCCGCACCATCGGTGCAGGGGCCTTCGTCAGCGTGCGTGCGCTAGCTCTTCTTCGCCGCGGTGCCGCGACGCTCTCGGAGCTGCTGGAGCGCGTCCTCGAGGAGCTGCGCTGCCTCTTCCTCGGTGCGGCGTTCCTTCACGTACGCGAGGTGGGTCTTGTAGGGCTCCGTCTTGGAGACCACGGGAGGGTTCTCCTTGTCGCGCCCAGCCGGCAGACCACTCGACGGCGAGTCCACCGTCTCGGGGATCTCTTCATCGGGCAGGTTCGCGGCGAAGTACCGCACGACCTCGTTGCCGAGGGCGTCCCAGTACGAGATCGCCACGCGCTCTGCCTGGACCCCGCGGTCCTGTTCGCCCATCGGTCCCGCGCCGACGCGAGACCCTCGGATTGCACTGCCTCCGCTTGCCATGGATCAGACCCCCGCCGTGAACTTGTTGATGAGACCGAGCACGATGATGGAGACGATCCAGACCAGACCGAGGATCACCGTGATGCGGTTGAGGTTGCGCTCGGCCACGCCGGACGCACCGAGGTTGCTCGTGACCCCACCGCCGAACATGTCGGAGAGGCCACCACCGCGGCCCTTGTGCAGCAGGATGAGGAGCGTGAGCAGGAGGCTCGTGATTGCGAGCAGGACCTGCAGCACGACGGAGAGTATCGCCACGACGTACCTTTCGTGTCAGTCAGCCGTACCAGTGTACCGGCCGCGCGGAGCACGGCCGGTACCTGGACGGGAGTGGTGCGGACGACTGCCCGCGACGACGCCTGTGGACTACAGCCCGACGTGCTGACGGAACCGGGCGATGGCCGCGAACTCCTGCACGTCGAGCGAAGCGCCACCGACGAGCGCGCCGTCGATGTCGGGCTCGCGGAGGAACCCCGCGATGTTGCCCGACTTGACCGAGCCGCCGTAGAGCACTCGGGTGTCGGCAGCAGCCTGGTCGCCCCAGGCTGCGGCGATGCCACGACGGATGGCCGCGCACTCGTCCTGCGCCTGCTCTGCCGTGGCAGCCTGGCCGGAGCCGATGGCCCAGACGGGCTCGTACGCCACGACGATGTCGGCTGGCTTGACCGCGTCGAGCACGACGCGGAGCTGCTCGACCGGCACGACACCGGCGCCGCGCTCCTCGCGCTGCTCGCCGGTCTCGCCGACGCACACCACGGGGACGAGGCCGTGCTTGACGGCCGCTGCGGTCTTCGCCGCGACGACCTCGTCGGTCTCACCGTGCAGCGTGCGCCGCTCGGAGTGGCCGACGATGACGTACTGGGCGTCGAGCGCGGCGAGGAACGCGCCGGAGACGTCACCGGTGTAGGCACCGGAGTCGAACTGCGACAGGTCCTGCGCACCGAAGTGGATCGGCAGCTTGTCGGCCGAGATGAGCGTCTGCACGCTCCGCAGGTCGGTGAACGGCGGGAACACCGCGACCTCGACGTCGTCGAAGTCGTGCCGGGCGTCCTTGAGCGTCCACGCGAGCTTCTGCACGGTGGCGATGGCCTGGAGGTGGTCCAGGTTCATCTTCCAGTTGCCCGCGATCAACGGCGTGCGGCTCATGCGGTCCACCCCAGTGCTTCGAGACCGGGCAGCGACTTGCCCTCGAGGAACTCGAGGCTCGCACCGCCACCGGTCGAGATGTGGCCGAACTGGTCGTCCGAGAATCCGAGCGACCGCACGGCGGCAGCGGAGTCGCCACCACCGACGACGCCGAGGCCGTCGACCTCGGTGAGCGCCTGCGCGACGGTCTTCGTGCCGGCGGCGAAGGCCGGGAACTCGAACACGCCCATCGGGCCGTTCCAGAACACGGTCTTCGAACCCGAGACGGCCGAGGCGAACCGGGCCGCGGTCTCCGGGCCGATGTCGAGGCCGATGCCGTCCGTACCGAACGACGAGGACTCGATGGCGTCGGCCGCCACGGTCTCGTGGTCGGCGTCTGCCGCGAAGGCGGAGGCCACCACGACGTCGGTCGGCAGGTCGATGGTGACACCGAGCTCCTTCGCCCGCGAGAGGTACTCGCGGACGACGTCGAGCTGGTCCGCCTCGAGCAGCGACTTCGCGACCCCGTGGCCCTGGGCCGCGAGGAACGTGAAGAGCATGCCGCCACCGATGCAGAGGGTGTCGACCTTCGGCAGGATGTGGTCGATGACACCGAGCTTGTCGCTGACCTTCGACCCGCCGAGCACGACCGTGTACGGCCGCTCCGGCGAGGTGGTCAGACGCTCGAGCACGCGCAACTCGGTCTCGATCAGCGAACCGGCTGCACTGGGCAGTGCGGACGCGAGCTCGTAGACCGAGGCCTGCTTGCGGTGCACGACACCGAAGCCGTCGGAGACGAAGGCATCACCGAGGGCGGCGATGCGGTCCGCGAAGGCACCGCGCTCGGCGGCGTCCTTCGAGGTCTCCTCCGGGTTGAAGCGGAGGTTCTCGAGCAGCAGGACGTCGCCGTCCTCGAGGGCCTCGGCCGCGGCGGTCGCTTCGTCGCCGACGGTCTCGCCGACGAACGTGACCTCTTTGCCGAGCAGCTCGGAGAGCCGCTGGGCCACCGGTGCGAGCGAGAACTCGGGCTTGGGCTCCCCGTCGGGGCGGCCCAGGTGCGAGATCACGATGACGCGTGCGCCGGCGTTGACGAGGGTGTTCAGCGTGGTCAGCGACGCGCGGACGCGGCCGTCGTCCGTGATCGTGCCGTCCTTGAGCGGGACGTTCAGGTCACAGCGGACGACGACGCGCTTGCCGGCGAGGTCGCCGAGGTCCTCGAGGGTGCGGAGGGCCATGTGTTACAGACGCTCGCCGACGTACTCGGTGAGGTCGACGAGGCGGTTCGAGTAGCCCCACTCGTTGTCGTACCACGAGGTGATCTTCACGAGGCCGCCGATGACCTTGGTCAGGCCGGAGTCGTAGATCGAGGAGTGCGGGTCCGTGGTGATGTCGGTCGACACCAGCGGGTCCTCGCTGTAGAGCAGGATGCCCTTGAGGGGACCTTCTGCGGCCTCCTTGTAGGCGGCGTTGATCTCGTCGACGGTGACCTCGGACTTGGTCTCGAGGGTGAGGTCGGTGATCGAGCCGGTGGGGACCGGGACGCGCAGCGCGAAGCCGTCGAGCTTGCCGGCGAGCTCCGGCATGACCTGGCCGATGGCCTTGGCGGCACCGGTCGAGGTCGGGACGATGTTCAGCGCGGCGGCGCGGGCACGACGGGGGTCCTTGTGCGGGCCGTCCTGCAGGTTCTGGTCGGCGGTGTAGGCGTGCACCGTCGTCATGAGGCCACGCTCGATGCCGAACTTGTCGTGGAACACCTTGGCGAGCGGCGCGAGGCTGTTCGTGGTGCAGGACGCGTTCGAGATGATGTGGTGGTTCGCCGCGTCGTACTGGTCCTCGTTCACGCCGAGCACGATGGTGACGTCGTCACCCGAGGCCGGGGCGGAGATGATGACCTTCTTGGCGCCGGCGTCGATGTGCTTCTGCGCATCGGCGGCCTTGGTGAAGAACCCGGTCGACTCGATGACGATGTCGACACCCAGCTCGCCCCAGGGGAGGTTGGCGGGGTCGCGCTCGGCGAGGACCTTGATGGCCTTGCCGTCGACGACGATGTTGTCGCCGTCGAGCTCGACGGAGACGCCGAGACGGCCCGTGATGGAGTCGAACTTCAGCAGGTTGGCGAGCGACGCGTTGTCGGTGAGGTCGTTCACCGCCACGATCTCGAGGTCGGAGCCCTTCGCGAGGGCGGCCCGGAAGAAGTTACGGCCGATGCGGCCGAAGCCGTTGATACCGATCTTGACGGTCAATGGATCTCCTGGTGAGTGTGGAGCGCCCAGGGGGCGCTGCTTTCGGGAGTCGCGCACCCTGGCGGGCCCGCGTGTGGTGGACGATACGCCCCGTAACGTCGCCGTAACGACCCTAGCAGTCGGACGCTGCGTGCCCGAGCGGGATGACGGTCCGTCCGGACGGTCGCCGACCAGGCCGGGAACGGGTCCGAGAACGGGCCGGGAAACGGACGGGAGGCGCGGTGCCAGCTGGCACCGCGCCTCCCGTCCGCAGGGTCGACAGACCGCTCTCAGGCCCCTTCGAGCTCCTCGGGAACGCTCGCTTCGGTGCCCGGGATGCCGAGGTCGGAGGCCCGCTTGTCGGCCATCGCCAGCAGGCGCCGGATGCGGCCGGCGATGGCGTCCTTGGTCATGGGCGGGTCCGCGTGCTGGCCGAGCTCGTCGAGCGACGCGTCGCGGTGCTGCAGGCGCAGCGTGCCGGCGTACTGCAGGTGGTCGGGGACCTCGTCGCCGAGGATCTCGAGCGCACGCTCGACCCGCGCGCAGGCGGCCACGGCGGCCTGCGCGGAACGGCGGAGGTTCGCGTCGTCGAAGTTGACCAGGCGGTTCGCGGTCGCACGGACCTCGCGACGCTGGCGCATCTCCTCCCAGTCAGCGGTGGTCCGCGCTGCACCCATGACGGTCAGCATCTGACCGATGGCCTCACCGTCGCGGATGACGACGCGGTGCACCCCGCGGACCTCGCGGCCCTTCGCGGCGACCCCGAGACGCGAAGCGGCACCGACGAGGGCCATCGCGGCCTCGTTGCCGGGGCAGGTGACCTCGAGCGCTGCGGCCCGACCCGGGTCGGTCAGGGTGCCGGAGGCGAGGAAGGCGCCGCGCCAGATGGCGGCGAGGTCCTCACGGTTGCCCGTGGTGAGGCGGTTCGGCAGCCCGCGGACGGGACGACGACGGGCGTCCATCAGGCCGGTCTGGCGGGCGAGGGTCTCCCCCGCCTCGAGCACGCGGACCAGGTAGCGGGTCCCGCGGCGGGCGGACGCCGACGAGCCCACCGACGCCTCGCTGCGCACGCCGTAGAGCTCGGCGAGGTCCTTGCGGACCCGGTGCACGATGATCCGGGTGTCGAGCTCGACCTCGACCGCGATGCGGCCCGAGATGACGTGCAGACCACCAGCGAACCGGAGGATCGTGGCCAGTTCGGCGGCGCGGACCGTGTTGCGGTTCACGGCGACCCTGGCCAGTTCGTCCTTGACCTCGGCAGTCAACGGCACAGCATCATTCCTAACGTTCGTTCAGTGGTTCCCGCAGATCCGGCGGCACGGGCGTGGGAGCGGCCGGAGGGACGGTCACTCCCGGCCGAGATCTCGGTTCTTCACACGCACGGCGACGCCAGGCATCCCGCGGAGGAGGTTCGCCAACTCGGCGACGATGGCGACCGAGCGGTGCTTCCCGCCGGTACAGCCGATGGCGATCGTAGCGTGTCTTTTGTTCTCGCGCTGGTACCCCTCGAACACCGGCTCGAGGACGGAGGCGTAGCGATCGACGAACGGACGGGCTCCGGCCTGGGCCAGCACGTAGTCCGAGACCGGCTGGTCCAGCCCGGTGTGGGGCCGCAGTTCCGGGACCCAGTAGGGGTTCGGGAGGAACCGCACGTCGGCCACCATGTCGGCGTCGGCGGGCAGACCGTACTTGAACCCGAAGCTCATCAGCGTGACCTGTACACCCACGAAGTGCTCGTCGGCGAAGTGCTCGATCACGGTGTTCGCGAGCTGGTGGATGTTGAGGTCGGAGGTGTCGATCACCACGTCGGACGCCTCGCGCAGGCCGGCGAGACGCGCTCGTTCGCGGGCGATGCCGTCGAGCAGGGTGTCCTCGCCCTGGAGCGGGTGGGGTCGGCGGACCTGCTCGAAGCGCCGGACCAGCACGGCGTCGGTGGCTTCGAGGAACAGCACACGGACCCGCGCGGAGGTGCTCGAGCGGACCTGCTCGACCGCGTGCTCGGGGTCGGTGAAGAACCGCCCGCCGCGGACGTCGACCACCGTGGCGATCTTCGGGATCTTCTCTCCCGCGCGGTCGGCCAGTTCGGTCAGCGGGGCCAGCATCTGCGTGGGCAGGTTGTCGACGACGTACCAGCCCAGGTCTTCGAGGGCCTTGCCGACGGTGGACCGCCCGGCCCCGGACATGCCGGTGACGATGAGGATGTCGTGCTGCGACGCGTGGGTGGTCGCGGTGGCGCTGTCGGTCATCTGGGAGTGGGCTCCGTCGTGGCGGCCCGGGCGCGTCGCCCGGGGAGGTCTCGGCTGCCGGACCAGGCTACCGCCCGGGGGCGGCCGGGAGGCGCGGGGTTCGTCACGACGGTCGCTGCGGACCGTCGCTGGTCACCTCGGGGACCCGCACCGGGCCTCCCGGGTGGGTGGCGGTCTGCTGGGTGGCTGTGTGCTGGGTGGCGGTCTGCTGGGTGGCCGCGTTCTCGGTCACGGTGTCCGCGATCGCGTCGGCGTCCGGTTCGGGGGCGCTGGACGCGCTCGTCGCCGGCGCGCTCGTCGGCGTCTGGGCCAGCTTCGAGACCACCGCGGCAGCGGTCGCCGGACCGATGCCGTTCACCTCGCCGATCTCCTCGGCCGTGGCTTCACGCAGCCGGGCGACCGAGCCGAAGTGCTTCAGCAGGGCGTTGACGCGGCTCGGGCCGAGACCGGGGATCTCGGACAGCCGCGACCGGACGTCGCGCTTCCGCTTGCTGCGCTGGTGGGTGATCGCGAACCGGTGCGCCTCGTCGCGGATTCGCTGGATGAGGAAGAGCGCCTCGGAGTTGCGGGGCAGGATGACCGGGAAGTCGTCGTCGGGGAGCCAGAGCTCCTCGAGCCGCTTGGCGATGCCGACCAGGGCGATGTCGTGCACGCCGGCTTCGTCCATCGCGCGCTTCGCGGCCTGCACCTGGGGCTGGCCGCCGTCGACGATGAGCAGCTGCGGACGGTACGCGAACCGTTTCGTCGGCTTCGACCCCTCGACGACCTCGTCGGTCGTGACGTCCGGGACGTCCGGCAGCTCGGCGTCCTCGTCCAGCCGCGCCAGGCGCCGCGAGAGCACCTGGTACATGCTGTCGGTGTCGTCGGTGGTCTCGGCGATCGAGTACCGGCGGTACTGGTCCTTGCGCGGCAGGCCGTCCTCGAACACCACCATCGACGCGACGACGTTCGTGCCCTGCAGGTGCGAGATGTCGTAGCACTCCATGCGGAGCGGCGCCTCGGTCATGCCGAGGGCGTCCTGGATGTCGGCCAGTGCTGCGGCCCGGGTGGTGTAGTCGGCCGAACGCTTGGTCTTGTAGAGCATGAGCGCCTGCCCGGCGTTCTGCGCGGCCGTCCGGGCGAGCCCGGCGCGATCGCCGCGCTGTGCCGTGCTGAGCTTCGTGCCGCGCCCGTTCCGGCGCTTGCTGAGCCACTCCTGCAGCGCGTCGGCGTCCTCCGGCAGCTCGGGGACGACGACCTCGCGCGGCGGCTCGTCGGTGACGTAGACGCCCTGCACGATCTGCTCGACGAGGTCGCCGGTGGCGATGTCGAGCTCCTTGTCGACGACCCAGCCGCGGACACCGCGGATGCGGCCACCACGGACGGAGAACAGCTGCACTGCCGCGGCGAGCTCGTCCTCCGCGATGCCGAACAGGTCGAGGTCGACCGAGTCGCGGAGCACCACGGCGGACTTCTCGAGCACGGCCTCGAGCGCCTCGACCTGGTCGCGGAACTTCGCGGCCTGCTCGTACTGCATCGCGTCGGCCGAGGCCCCCATGCGCTGCCGGAGTTCGGTGATGACCCGACGGTCGTAGGAGTTCATGAAGCGCACGAACTCCTCGACGAGGGCGCGGTGCTCCTCGATCGTGACCTTCTGCGAGCAGGGGCCCCCGCACTTGCCGATCTGCCCCGGGAAGCACGGGCGGCCCGTCTGCATCGCCTTCTTGTACGACGAGTCCGAGCACGTGCGGATCGGGAAGACCTTGATCATCAGGTCGATGGTGTCGTGCACCGCCCAGATCTTCGGGTACGGACCGAAGTACTTCGCGCCCTTGATCTTGCGGTTGCGCGTCACCATCACCCGCGGCGCTTCGTCACCCAGGGTGACCGCCATGTACGGGTACGACTTGTCGTCGCGGAACTTGACGTTGAACGGCGGGTCGAACTCCTTGATCCAGGTGTACTCCAGCTGGAGCGCCTCGATCTCGGAGCCGACCGTCGTCCACTCGACGCTGCGTGCCGTGAGGACCATGCGCCGCGTGCGCTCGTGCAGCGTCGGCAGCGGCGCGAAGTAGTTGCTCAGCCGGGCGCGGAGGTTCTTCGCCTTGCCGACGTAGAGCACCCGACCGGCTTCGTCACGCCATCGGTAGACGCCCGGGTCGGTCGGGATCTCCCCCGCCTTCGGACGCCACGGGACGGTGTCCGCCACCTACCGAGCACCCGCCTTCTGCTTGCTCGCCTGCTTGGTCGCGTCCTGCTGCTTGCCGCCCTGCTGCTCCTGGGTGGCCTGGCGTGCGCCGACCGCCTGCTGCTTGCCGACCCGGGCGTCCTGCGCGTCGAAGATCTCGCGCAGGAAGACACCGGTGTGGCTCTCCGGCACGGTCGCCACGTGCTCCGGGGTACCCGTCGCCAGGACCGTGCCACCACCGGAACCGCCCTCGGGCCCCATGTCGATCAGCCAGTCGGCGGACTTGATGACGTCGAGGTTGTGCTCGATCGTGATGACGGTGTTGCCCTTGTCGACCAGGCTCTGCAGCACGAGGAGCAGCTTGCGGACGTCCTCGAAGTGCAGACCGGTCGTCGGCTCGTCGAGCACGTAGACCGTGCGGCCGTTCGAGCGACGCTGCAGCTCGGTGGCGAGCTTGACGCGCTGCGCCTCGCCGCCGGAGAGCGTGGTCGCGCTCTGGCCGAGACGCACGTAGCCGAGGCCCACGTCGACCAGGGTCGCCATGTAGCGGTGGATCGCCGAGATCGGCTCGAAGAACTCGGCCGCCTCGCTGATCGGCATGTCGAGGACCTCGGAGATGTTCTTGCCCTTGTAGTGCACCTGGAGCGTCTCGCGGTTGTAGCGCGCACCACCGCAGACCTCGCACGCGACGTAGACGTCGGGCAGGAAGTTCATCTCGATCTTGATCGTGCCGTCGCCCGCGCAGTTCTCGCAGCGGCCACCCTTGACGTTGAAGCTGAAGCGGCCGGGCTGGTAACCGCGGGTCTTGGCCTCTTGCGTCTCGGCAAACAGCTGGCGGATGC
The DNA here is from genome assembly GCF_003234735.1 of Curtobacterium sp. MCLR17_040. Taxonomy (NCBI): domain Bacteria; kingdom Bacillati; phylum Actinomycetota; class Actinomycetes; order Micrococcales; family Microbacteriaceae; genus Curtobacterium; species Curtobacterium sp. MCLR17_040. The sequence goes on from NZ_QKTE01000006.1 coordinate 74,372, forward strand.
GGTCGAACACGCCCGTGTAGGTCGCCGGGTTCGAGCGCGGCGTGCGGCCGATCGGTGCCTGGTCGACGTGCACGACCTTGTCGAGCTGGTCGAGGCCCTTCACCCGGGTGTGCTTGCCCGCGATGTGTCGGGCACCGTTGAGCTGGTTGGCGAGCACCTTGTACAGGATGTCGTTCACCAGCGTCGACTTGCCGGACCCGCTGACGCCCGTCACCGCGGTGAACACACCGAGCGGGAAGTCCGCGTCGATCGACTTGAGGTTGTTCGCGCGGGCACCCTGCACGGTGATGGCGCGCTTCAGGTTGACCTTGCGACGCTCGGCCGGCACCTCGATCGCGCGTCGGCCGGCGAGGTAGTCGCCGGTGATCGACTCGCGGTTCTCGATGATGCCCTCGTACGAACCGGAGTGCACGACGTTGCCGCCGTTCACACCGGCACCGGGGCCGATGTCGACGACCCAGTCGGCCGTGCGGATCGTGTCCTCGTCGTGCTCGACGACGATGAGCGTGTTGCCGAGGTCCTTGAGCTTGACCAGGGTGTCGATGAGTCGACGGTTGTCGCGCTGGTGCAGGCCGATGCTCGGCTCGTCGAGCACGTACAGCACGCCCGTCAGCCCGGAGCCGATCTGCGTCGCCAGGCGGATGCGCTGCGCCTCGCCGCCGGAGAGACCGCCGGCACCACGTGCCAGCGTGAGGTAGTTCAGGCCGACCTCGAGCAGGAACTCGAGGCGTGCGCGGATCTCGCGGAGGACCGCGGCGGCGATGTGCGCTTCGCGGTCGGTCAGCGTCAGCTCGTCCATGAACGAGTACGCGTTGTCGAGCGACATGTCGGTGACGTCCGCGATGCTGCGGTCGTTGACCGTCACCGCGAGCACCTCGGGCTTGAGGCGGGTTCCCTCGCACACCGGGCACGGGACCTCGCGCAGGTACCCCTGGAAGCGCTGCCGCTGCGAGTCCGACTCGGCCTCGGCGAACTTGCGCTCGATGTAGGGCATGACGCCTTCGAACCCGCTCGTGTACCGCATCTCGCGGCCGAAGCGGTTGCGCCAGGAGACCGACACCTGGAAGTCCTTGCCGGTCAGGATCGACGCCTGCACCGCGGGGTCGAGCTGGTTCCACGGGGTGTCGAGCGAGAAGCCGAGCTCCTTGCCGAGGCCGCCGAGCAGCTTCTCGAAGTAGGAGTACAGCCCGCTCGTCCCGGTCCAGGGCAGCAGGACGCCGTCACGCAACGAGGCCTCGGGGTCGCCGAGCACCAGGTCGGGGTCGACCGACATGCGGGTGCCGAGGCCGGAGCACTCGGGGCACGCACCGAACGGCGCGTTGAACGAGAACGTCCGCGGCTCGATCTCGGTGAGCGCGAGCGGGTGGTTGTTCGGGCACGAGAGGTTCTCGGAGTAGTTCCGGACCGCTCCGGGCCCCTCGTGGTCCACCAGGTCGATGCCGACGGTGCCGTCGGTCAGGCGCAGGGCGGTCTCGAGCGAGTCGGTGAGACGACCGAGGATGTCGTCGCTCGCCACCAGTCGGTCGACGATGACCGAGATGTCGTGCTTGACCTGCTTCTTCAGCTTGGGCGGGTCACTGAGCTGGATGCGCTCCCCGTCCACGATCGCGCGGGCGTAGCCGGACGCCGCGAGCTCCTGGAAGAGGTCGACGAACTCGCCCTTCTTCTTCGAGATGACGGGTGCGAGGACCTGGAAGCGGGTGCCGGTCTCGAACTGCATGAGCTGGTCGGCGATCTGCTGCACGGTCTGCTTGCTGATCACCTCGCCACACGTCGGGCAGTGCGGGACCCCGATGCGCGCCCAGAGCAGACGCATGTAGTCGTAGACCTCGGTGATCGTGCCGACCGTCGACCGCGGGTTGCGGTTGGTCGACTTCTGGTCGATCGACACCGCCGGCGAGAGCCCCTCGATGAAGTCGACGTCGGGGCGGTCGACCTGGCCGAGGAACTGGCGCGCGTAGGCGGACAGCGACTCGACGTACCGGCGCTGCCCCTCGGCGAAGATCGTGTCGAACGCCAGCGAGGACTTGCCCGAGCCGGACAGGCCGGTGAACACGACGAGCGAGTCGCGCGGGATCTCGAGGTCGACGTCACGGAGGTTGTGCACGCGCGCGCCGCGCACGCTGAGCGTGGAGGTGCTGTGCGGCGCGGTCCCGCCGGGGAGGTGGAGGTCAGCGGGCTCGCCGAAGGCGTTCCGGCCCGACGTCGAGGTACCGGGGTCAGAGGTGATGGTCATCGTCGTCGATTCTACGAAGCGGCACCGACATTCGGCCGGGATGGAGGGTCAGACGAGTGCGTCGAGAGCGAACGCGACACCGGATGCACGCTCGCTCGCGGCCCAGAGCTGCGCTGCGACGGTGCGGTCGTGCGCCCGAGGTTCGGCCGCGACCACCGTGGCCGGGCCCCGGAGCTGCATCCAGCCCGCCGGGCCCCAGTACTCCCCCGAGTGCACGTCAGGACCGACGGCCGCGTGCACGAGCGGCTGGGCGCCGACGTCCTTGCCCTGGGCGACGATGCGCTGCGCCGGGCGGATCCACTCGGGTTCGGCTCTGGTCGGGCTGACGTCGGGACGGCCCGGCGACAGGCGGTCGAGCGACAGGCCGGGGTGCGCGACGACGCTCGACACGGATGAGCCCGAGTCGGCCAGTCGCTCGGCGAGCTCGAAGCCGAACAGCATCACGGCGAGCTTGCTCCTGGCGTACTGGCGGTGGCTCGAGTACCGACCGACGCCGAGCGGATCGGTCGCGTCGAGCTGGGCGAATCGGTGGGCGATCGACCCGAGGTGCACGACCCGGCCGGCTCGTCGTTCGAGCAGGGGCAGGACCCGGGCGGTCCACGCGAAGTGCCCGAGGTGGTTCGTACCGATCTGGAGTTCGGTGCCCTGTGCCGTGCTCCCCCGCGTCGACGCCCCGACGACCCCGGCGTTGTTCACGACCGCGTCGACGCCGTCGGGTTCCAGCGCGGCGAGTTCGTCGGCAGCGGCACTGACCGAGTCGAGGTCGGCGAGGTCGAGGTGGACGTGGGCGAGCGAGGAGGCCCCGTCGACGTGCCGACGGATGCTGCGCTCGGCGGCGTCCGCCCGGCCGCGGTCGCGCGTCGCCAGCACCACACGGTGCCCCGCCGCGGCGAGCTGCTCGGCGGCGTGGTACCCGAGCCCGGCGCTCGCACCGGTGACGACGACCGTGCGGGCGCCGTCAGCTGACATGTCCGGCCGACTCCATCTGGCGCAGGGCCTTCTTCAGGTCCTGCACCTCGTCGCGCAGTCGCGCCGCGAGCTCGAACTTCAGCTCCGCCGCAGCCTGCAGCATCTGGTCGTTCAGGTCGGCGATGGTGGCACCGAGCTGCGTCGCACCCTCGCCCGCGATGCCGCCGCGCTTGAGGTTCGGCGTGGGCGACCGACGGCCGTCGGTGCCGGGGCGACCCTGCAGGAGCGCCTTCGTGTCGTCGTTCTCGCGCTGCAGGACCTCGGTGATGTCCGCGATCTTCTTCCGCAGCGGCTGCGGGTCGATGCCGCGCTCCAGGTTGTAGGCGACCTGCTTCTCACGACGGCGATCGGTCTCCTCGATCGCGGTCTTCATCGAGTCGGTCATCTTGTCGGCGTACATGAGCACCTGGCCCGACACGTTGCGGGCAGCGCGACCGATCGTCTGGATGAGCGACGTCGACGAGCGGAGGAAGCCTTCCTTGTCGGCGTCGAGGATCGCGACGAGCGACACCTCGGGCAGGTCGAGCCCCTCGCGCAGCAGGTTGATGCCGACGAGCACGTCGTAGACGCCCTGCCGCAGCTCGGTCAGCAGCTCGACGCGCTTCAGGGTGTCGACGTCGGAGTGCAGGTAGCGGACGCGGACACCGGCGTTCCCGAGGAAGTCGGTCAGTTCTTCCGCCATGCGCTTGGTCAGCGTGGTGACGAGGACGCGTTCGTCCTTCTCCACCCGCTGCTTGATCTCCTCGAGCAGGTCGTCGATCTGGCCGTCGCTCGGCTTGACCACGATCTCGGGGTCGATCAGGCCGGTCGGGCGGATGATCTGCTCGACCACGCTGTCGGTGACCCCGAGCTCGTAGCGCCCCGGGGTGGCCGACAGGTAGACCTTCTGCCCGACGCGCTCGAGGAACTCCTCCCACTTCAGCGGGCGGTTGTCCATCGCGCTCGGCAGGCGGAACCCGTGCTCGACGAGGGTGCGCTTGCGCGAGGCGTCGCCTTCGTACATCGCACCGATCTGCGGCACGGTGACGTGCGACTCGTCGATGACGATCAAGAAGTCGTCGGGGAAGTAGTCGATGAGGCAGTGCGGGGCTTCGCCCGGGCCACGGCCGTCCATGTGCCGCGAGTAGTTCTCGATGCCCGAGCAGAACCCGATCTGCTCCATCATCTCGATGTCGAACGTGGTGCGCATCCGGAGGCGCTGGGCCTCGAGCAGCTTGCCCTGGCCCTCGAGCTCGGCGAGCCGTTCCGCGAGTTCTTCCTTGATGGAGGCGATCGCGCGGTGCATCACGTCGGTGTCCGCGACGTAGTGCGAGGCCGGGAAGATCGACACGGCGGGCAGGTCGTCGATGACGTTGCCCGTGAGCGGGTGCAGCGAGGAGAGCGCTTCGATCTCGTCACCGAACATCTCGATGCGGATCGCGTGCTCTTCGTACATCGGGATGATCTCGATGGTGTCGCCGCGCACGCGGAACGTGCCCCGGGCGAAGTCGACGTCGTTGCGCTGGTACTGCATGGCGACGAACTTGCGCACGAGCTGGTCGCGGGAGATCGTCTGGCCCACGTGGAGCGCGACCGATGCGTTCATGTACTGCTCGGGGGTGCCGAGACCGTAGATGCAGGAGACGGTGGACACCACCACGGTGTCGCGACGGCTGAGCAGCGAGTTCGTCGTGGAGTGCCGGAGTCGTTCGACCTCGGCGTTGACGGAGGAGTCCTTCTCGATGAAGGTGTCCGTCTGCGGGACGTACGCCTCGGGCTGGTAGTAGTCGTAGTACGAGACGAAGTACTCGACCGCGTTGTTCGGCATCAGGCTGCGGAACTCGTTGGCGAGCTGGGCCGCGAGCGTCTTGTTGTGCGCGAGCACGAGTGTCGGCCGCTGCACCTGCTCGATGAGCCACGCGGTCGTCGCCGACTTGCCGGTACCGGTCGCACCCAGCAGCACGACGTCGGTCTCACCGGCGTTGATCCGCCCGGCGAGTTCCGCGATGGCCGCGGGCTGGTCGCCACTCGGCGAGTACTCGCTGATGACCTCGAACGGACGCACCGCTCGGGTCGGTTCGATCGCAACACCCATGGGGACAACGGTAGTCGGCACCCCTGACACCGAGGACCGCTGCTCGCCCTCGGCGTACTGTCCGCTGCAAGCAGGCTCCAAGTCGACTGATGGTCAACGGGCATACCGTCCGATCCGTTCAGTCACCCGACTCCTTCCCACTCCCCCGAAGAGGCCTCATGACCACGGCGACCCCGGCCGCACCGATCAAGGGCACCCCGTTCCGCGGACGCATCCGCGGACGCGTGCTCGTCCTGCTCTGCTGCATGTACGCGATCTCGTACATCGACCGGACGAACATCTCGACGGCGCTGCCGCACATCACCGAGGAGTTCGGGTTCAACGAGGCGACCGCCGGTCTCATCGTCTCCGCGTTCTCGTTGCCGTACGCCCTGCTGCAGGTGTTCGGCGGCACGATCAGCGAGAAGTTCGGCCCGCGCCGGGCGCTCTTCGTCATCACGGTGATCTGGGGCGTCGCGACGCTCTGGACCGGGTTCGCGGTCGGCTTCTGGACCCTCGTCGCCGCACGGGCCCTGCTCGGGCTGAGCGAGGCCGCCGCGTTCCCGACCGCCACGCAGGCGATGAGCCGGTGGATCCCCCGCGACCGGAACGGCTTCGCCCAGGGCGTGGTGCACTCCGCGGCACGGCTCGGCAACGCGCTGGCCCCGCTCATCGTCGCGTGGGTGATCGGGGCGACGGGCAGCTGGCGCTGGGCGTTCTTCGCCACCGCGGTGCTGTCCCTGGCGTGGGCAGTCGTCTGGTTCGTCTGGTTCCGGGACAAGCCCGAGTCCGCGAAGGGCATCACGCAGGTCGAGCTCGCCGAGCTCCCGCCGGTCGAGACCCGCGCGACCCGTCCCCCGGTGCCGTGGCGGCAGATGGCGAAGCAGATCCTGCCGGTCACCTTCGTCGACTTCGGGTACGGCTGGACCCTCTGGGTGTTCCTCACGTGGCTCCCGACGTTCCTCAGCTCCACCTACGGCCTGGAGATCGGCGACTTCGCCCTGTTCACCACCCTCATCCTGCTGGCCGGTGTCGTCGGGGACACGGTCGGCGGGATGCTCAGCGACCGCATCATCCACCGCGGCGGGAACACCCGGAACGCCCGCCGGACCATCCTGGTGATCGGGCTCGGCGGCTCGCTCCTCTGCCTCATCCCGCTCGTGATCGGGCAGGGCCTGCTCGTCGCGACGATCTCGCTGGCCCTGTCGTTCTTCTTCCTCGAGCTCTGCAACGCCAACCTCTGGGCGATCCCGATGGACGTGGCGCCGCAGTGGTCCGGCACGGCCTCGGGCTTCATGAACACCGGGTTCGGCATCGCCGGTGTCGTCTCGCCCATCGTGTTCGGTCTGCTCATCGACGCCTCCGGCTGGCAGGTGCCCTTCGCGCTCTCCTGCGTCCTGCTCGGAGCCGCGGCCGTCGTCGCGTGGTTCATGAAGCCCCAGCGGCTGACCTCCACCGACGGCGTGCTCGAGATCGGCACCCCGAAGGCCGAGCAGCGCTCGGCTTGACGGCCGGCAGCCGGTGCGCGGAACGTGCGCCGGCCCTGGTGGTCCGCACGCGACGGCCGGGAGGCGCGGGTCGGGCCCGCCACGTGCCTCCCGGCCGCCGCGCCACGTGTCCACCGCCCCGCACGGCTGGTGCGAGCGCTCAGCGCGCGGCGCGCCGCCCGACGTCGTCGGTCTCGCCGACGAGGGCGTCGTCCGGCTCCACCGGTTCCGGCGACCGCTGCGGCACCCCCGCGCCTGCGGACCGATGCGCCCGCGCCGCTCGTGACGCTCGAGAGGACAACGACGGCCGCCCGGTCAACGGCACGCTGAGGGGCGTCCACCGGAACAGCTCGGTCACCGCGACGGACAGCACCAGCACGAGCACGTAGGTGACGAGGGTGAGCCACGGCCGTGGCACGACGGCCTCGAGCCAGCTGTCGCCGTAGAGCAGGATCCAGATGACGAACGGGTGGCTCAGGAAGATGCCGAACGAGCGATCGGAGGCGTAGTCGACGAACCGGGCGGTCCGGCTCCCGGGGCGCCGTCGATCCGCCCAGGCCGCGCCGATCGCCAGGAACCCGACGAACACCGCGGTGCTCCAGACCACCTGGACCGGCTGCAGCGGTGTCCCTGCGGCGTAGAGGGACTGCCCGAGGCCGACCTGCAGCGCCCACACACCGAGGGTGAGCCCACCGACGCCGGCGAACGCCCACAGGACCGAACGGCGGTGGACCCGGATGAACCGCAGGAACGCGTCCGCGTGGTCGGCGGCGATCGCCCCCGAGACGATGAAGAAGACGTACGAGAAGAAGAACTGCTTCTGGTACCCCTGCATCCACGCGTCGCTCGCCGGGAAGTACTTGTACCCGGCGAACACCACCAGCTGGACCAGGAACGCCACGACCAGCACGGTCACGTGGTGCCCACGGGTCCGGCGCACCAGCCAGACGATCACCGGCAGGAGCAGGTACACCTGCATCGTCACGAGCAGGAAGTACAGGTGGTACCACGAGGTGCCGGTGACGATGCCCTCGGCCGCGGTGCGCACCAGGTCGGGGACGTCGCCACGGCGGGTGGGACTCAGCAGCCACGCCGCCGCGACGTAGACGAACGACCACGCCAGGTACGGCACGCCCACGAGCAGGAACCGCTTCGGCCAGAACTGCGCCATCGGCCTCGGGCGCAAGGTGTAGCTGTACACGAGCACGAACGCGGTCAGCGAGAAGAAGACCAGCCGGGTGAAGTGCAGCAGGGCGAGCAGCGCGTTCAGCCCGACGTCGTCGGTGGCCGCGGTGTGGCTCGTGGTGTGCACCCCGATCACGCACGCGAACGTGAGGATGCGGAGCACGTCGACCTCGTACAGGTGCCGGGGCTTGCCCTCGGCCGTACGCGTCGGCGTCTGCACCCCCGGCTCGTCGCCGGTCGACGCAGGGAACACGCGTGACGCCCCGTTCACGAGGGTCGGGCCATGGTCCGGACCTTCGCGCGCTGCACCTTGCCGGTGGGTGCACGCGGCAGGTCGGGCACGACGATGACCTCGACCGGTCGGCGGAACCGGGTCAGGTGCGCCTCGGCCCGGGCCACGAGGTCGGCCACGAGGGCTGCGTGGTCGACGGGTTCGTCGGGCTGCGGGATCACGTAGGCGATCGGGACGGCACCGAGCACGTCGTCGGGGCGGCCGACGACGACCGCCTCGAGCACGCGTGGGTCGCCGAGCAGGACGTCCTCGACCTCGGACGGGTAGACCTTCTCGCCACCGCGGTTGATGACGTCGTCGGAGCGTCCGGCCAGTGACACCCAGCCGTCGGTGCTGACGGAGCCGACGTCACCGGTGTGGAGCCACCCGTCGGCGTCGAACCGCTCGGACGCGCGGCCACCCAGGTAGCCCCGGACGATCCCCTCGCCCCGCACCCACAGCGCACCGATCTCGCCGGCGGGCAGCACCGAGCCGTCCTCGCCGCGGACCTGCACCTCGGAGCCGACCGGCACCCCGACGGTACCGGGCCGGGCCGGTTCGTCGAGCGGCGTCGCCGTGATCTGCGAGGCGCCTTCGGTCATGCCCCAGCTCACGACGAGCGGCACGTCACCGAGGGCGGCGCGCACCGGATCCGGCAGCGGCGCCGACGCGCTGCGCACGAACCGCAGGCCCGGCGGGAACTCGAGCGGCCCGGTCTTCGCCAGCACGGCCAGGACGGCGGGGACGGCGTTCAGCCAGGTGATCCGTCGTTCCGCGAGCAGGTCCCAGAACCCGGTACGACGGAAGCGCCGGTCGAGCACGAGGGTCGCGCCGGCGACGAGCGTCGCGAGCAGTCCGACCACCTCGGCGTTGACGTGGAACAGCGGCAAGGAGTTGAACCCGCGGTCGTCCGGCACGAGCCGGTTGTGCCGTGCGACGGCCCGGGCGACGAACAGCAGCTGCGTCTCGGGCAGCTCGACGCCCTTCGGCGTGCCGGTCGACCCGGACGTGAACAGCACGACGGACCCCTGGCCCGGCGCGTGCGGGCTGTGGGCGGGCAGGTCGCCGTCACGGACGGCGGTCGGGAGGAACGTGGCCGGGTCGATCCCGCTCGCCGGTGCCCCGGGGACGGTCGCGTCCACCGCGCGGTCCGACACGACGATGGACGCTCCGCCGATGAGGTCGGCGAGACGGCCGGGCTCGGTGGCCGGCTGGCCGGTGTCGACGGGGATCGCGCGGCGACCGGACGCGACGGCGCTCAGGTGCACGACCGCGAACGCGAGCGGGTCACCCACGTCGACCAGGACGGCACCCGACGGGGCGATGCCGATCGCGTCGAAGGTCCGCGACCAGGCGGTCACCGCGTCGTCGAGCGCGCGGTAGGTGAGGACGCGCTCCGAGCGAGCGTCCTCGAGGAAGTGGCGCACGCCCCCGTCGGCCGCACGGGCCCGGATCAGCGAGCGCAGGTCGGGTTCATCACGAACGGGCTGCACGCAGGAAGGCTATTGCGCGACGCTATGAGCGGTCGGAGGGAACAGCGGGATCTGTGGAGAACCGGTGCAGCATCCACTGCCACAGCGGGAGCATCCGGGGGACGCCGTCACGGGTGAGCGGCGTCGAGTCCTTGATGATCAGGGAGTGCGCCTTGCCCTCGCCGCCGAGGTCGGTGAGGATCGCGTGCGGGTCCGCTCCGGCGAGTGGCGGTGCGGTGTCCGTCTCGAACGGCCCGGACACACCGCTCAGCCCGAGGACGTCCCACGAACCGGTGATGCGGGGGCCGAACGTGTCACGGACGTCGTCGATGGCGTACATCCGGTCCACCGGTGTCCGGCCCGGGCGGTCCATCCACGCTGCATGCGCCGGTCCGCGGGACTCCACGGGTGACGAGAACATCAGCGCGCCGTGGACACTGCGGATGTGGGCGATGTACGCCGCCTCTCCGCCGCCCTGCGAGTGCCCGGCCACGACGATGTCGTTCCAGACGATGCGGTCGTCGCCCTGGACGAACCGCCCCCAACCGCCGTCGGGGTCGTGGTCGTCGAGGTACGCGACGGCGTCCCGGAAGCGCGAGACGATCGACCCAGCCGGACTCACCGCACTGAACGCCGAGGGCCGCGTGCCGTCGAAGCGGTTCCGCTGCACCATGCCGTAGCAGCGTGCGTTCGCCTCACACGTGCCCGACAGGGTGCGGCCCAGGTTCCAGTAGTCGAGGCCGAGCACGTGGTAGCCGTCGGCCAGAGCTGCTCCGAGGAACCGCTGGTACTCCGCGGGACGGGATCGGGTCGCCGGCAGGAACAGCAGGAGCGGACCGTCAGCCGAGGTGCGTGCGGCGAAGTCGTCGCGGTTCGGGGTGAGCCGCTCACCGTTCACCGTTCCGAGCCGGAACCGGTGGAACTCCCCCTCGGGCCCGTGTTCGTCACCCGACGGCCGCTCGTGCACCGCGACCCGGCCGTTGTCCGCCACTCGCTGGGCACCGAGGACGTTCGCGGCGACGATCGAGGCGGCCCCGATCGCCACGAGGACGATCGCGGCGAGGACGAGCAGCAGGCGGTGGCTCATGGAGTGATCCGCGCCCACACCTCGTCAGCGGAGCGGATCGTCTGCTCGAGCGTCCCGGTGGCGTCGACGACGTGGTCGGCGAGGGCGAGACGATCAGCATCGCTCGCCTGGGCGGCGACGCGACGCTCGGCCTCGTCACGGGGCATCCCGCGGTGCTCGACGAGCCGTTCGATGCGCTGCGCCGCCGGGGCGTCGACCACCACGACCGCGTCGAACCGGAGCGGACGCGAGCCGCGAGCCTCGGCGAGCAACGGCACGTCGTAGACCACCACGGCGTCGGGGTCGGTGGCCTCGGCGGCGTCGAACGCCTGCTGCGCGAGCCGCCAGACCTCGGGGTGCGTGATGGCTTCGAGGTCCTTCCGCGCCGCGGGGTCCGCGAACACGATCGACCCGAGCGCCGGCCGGTCGAGCGAACCGTCGGCGGCGATCACCGACGGACCGAACCGCTCGGCGACCTGCGCCAGGCCCGGGCTGCCCGGTGCCACGGCGTCCCGAGCCAGTCGGTCGGCGTCGACGACGACGGCCCCGTGCTCGGCCCAGCGCCGGGAGACGGTCGACTTGCCCGCGGCGATGCCGCCCGTGAGTCCGATGATGTGCACGGCAACAGGGTAACGACCCCGATGCCCGGAAACGCCGGAAGCCCGGCACCCTGTCAGGGGTGCCGGGCTTCCGGTCGGGACGAACCGCTCGATCAGTTGTTGGTCGAGCTGAGCTTCTCGCGGAGTGCAGCGAGCGACGCGTCGTCGGCCAGGGGGCTCGCGCCACCCGTCTCGCCGGCGAACGACGAGGTCGACGACGACGAGGAAGCCGTGGCCGGGAGGTCGAAGCCACCCTGCGCCTCGTCGGCGATGGTCTTCGCGACCTGCGCCTTGTGGGCTTCCCAACGCCCCTGGGCGGCCGCGTACTGGCCCTCCCACTCGGTGCGCTGCGTGTCGTAGCCCTCGAGCCACTCGTTGGTCTCCGGGTCGAAGCCCTCGGGGTACTTGTAGTCACCCTTGTCGTCGTACTCGGTCGGCATGCCGTAGAGCGCCGGGTCGAACTCGTCGCTCTCCGGGTCGACGCCCTCGTTCGCCTGCTTGAGGCTGAGCGAGATGCGGCGACGGTCGAGGTCGATGTCGATGATCTTGACGAAGACCTCGTCGTTGACCGAGACGACCTGCTCGGCGAGCTCGACGTGCTTGTTCGAGAGCTCCGAGATGTGCACGAGGCCCTCGATGCCGTCGGCAACGCGGACGAAGGCACCGAACGGGACGAGCTTCGTGACCTTGCCCGGTGCGATCTGACCGATCGCGTGGGTGCGGGCGAAGACCTGCCACGGGTCCTCCTGCGTCGCCTTGAGCGAGAGCGACACGCGCTCGCGGTCCAGGTCGACCTCGAGGATCTCGACCGTGACTTCCTGACCGACCTCGACGACCTCGCTGGCGTGCTCGATGTGCTTCCAGCTGAGCTCGGAGACGTGGACGAGACCGTCGACGCCACCGAGGTCCACGAACGCACCGAAGTTGACGATCGAGGACACGATGCCCTTGCGGACCTGGCCCTTGTGGAGGTTGTTGAGGAACGTCGTCCGGGACTCGGACTGCGTCTGCTCGAGGAGTGCACGGCGCGACAGGACCACGTTGTTGCGGTTCTTGTCGAGCTCGAGGATCTTCGCCTCGATCTCCTGGCCGAGGTACGGCGTCAGGTCGCGGACACGGCGGAGCTCGATGAGCGAGGCGGGGAGGAAGCCACGGAGGCCGATGTCGACGATGAGACCGCCCTTGACGACCTCGATGACCGTCCCGGTCACGACGCCGTCGGACTCCTTGATCTTCTCGACGTCGCCCCACGCACGCTCGTACTGCGCGCGCTTCTTCGACAGGATGAGGCGGCCTTCCTTGTCCTCCTTCTGGAGAACCAGGGCCTCGACCTCGTCGCCGACCTCGACGACCTCGTTGGGGTCGACGTCGTGCTTGATCGAGAGCTCGCGCGAGGGGATGACGCCCTCGGTCTTGTAACCGACGTCGAGGAGGACCTCGTCGCGGTCGATCTTCACGACGGTGCCGGAGATGAGATCACCGTCGTTGAAGAACTTCAGGGTCTTCTCGACCTCGGCCAGGAAGTCATCAGCCGAACCGATGTCGTTGATGGCGACCTGCTTAGGAGCCTTGGTCGTAGTGGTTGTCATGTAGAGATTGCTCCGAACGGACATGAGTCGGGCCATGGCGTGCGGGGACTCGGCCCCCGTGGTGCACCGCCGTGGCGATTGATTGAGTGGCGCGGATTGCGCCGCACAAGTCTAACCGCACCGGCGGAGGCCCCACAACCGGGCGTGTCGACGGCGCGTCACCCGACCAGGGCGGTCCGCAGGGTGTCGAGGCCGATGCTGCCGAGGGAGAGCGCACGGTGGTGGAACGCCTTCAGGTCGAAGTCGGCTCCCTCGCGGGCGGCGACCTCGTCGCGGATGGACTCCCAGACGCGCTGACCCACCTTGTACGAGGGGGCCTGCCCCGGCCACCCGAAGTACCGGGCGACCTCGAACCGGACGAACGCGGGGTCCATGTTCACGTTCTGCCCCATGAAGTCGAGCGCGTACTCCCACGTCCAGCCGCCGCCGTCGGGGTTCGTCTTCTGCAGGTGCACGCCGATGTCGAGCACGACGCGGGCCGCCCGCATGCGCTGCCCGTCGAGCATGCCGAGCCGGTCGCCGTCGTCGTCGAGGAACCCGAGCTGCTCCATCAGCCGTTCGGCGTACAGCGCCCAGCCCTCGACGTGCCCGGAGGACCCGGACAGCTGCCGGCGCCACGTGTTCAGTTCGCCGCGGTTGTAGACGCCCTGGCTGATCTGCAGGTGGTGTCCCGGGACGCCCTCGTGGTAGACCGTCGTCTTCTCGCGCCAGGTGCCGAACTCGGTGACGCCCTCGGGGACGGACCACCACATGCGGCCGGCACGGGAGAAGTCGTCGGAGGGGCCGCTGTAGTAGATCCCACCCTCCTGGGTGGGGGCGATCCGGCACTCCAGGCGACGGATCGGATCCGGGATGTCGAAGTAGGTCCCGGCCATCGCGGCGATCGACGCGTCGCTCGTCTCCTGCATCCACCGCTGCAGCGCGTCGGTGCCGTGCAGGATCCGGGACGGGTCGGTGTCGAGCACCTCGATCGCCCGGGCGACGCTCGCGCCGGACTCGATGCGGTCGGCGATGCGCTCCTGCTCGTCCCGCATGCGCGCGAGTTCCTCGAGGCCCCACTCGTACGTCTCGTCGAGGTCGACGACCGCGCCGAGGAACCGGCGCGAGTGCAGCTCGTAGGCCTCGCGACCGACGGCGTCGACGGGGGTGGCGAGCGGCAGCAGCTCGTGCTCCAGGAACTGTCCGAACGAGCGGTAGGCCGCCGCGGCGACCTCGGCACCGCGGTGCAGGTCGGCTCGGAGCGCCTCCGGCACGGGAACGTCGCCCTCGAACGCCGCGGAGTCGGCCAGCTGACGGAACATCCCGCCGTCGGCGCCGGTGCGCGCCGCCTGCTCGGCGATGAGCGCGACCTGGCGCTTCGCCGGGGTGACGTCTTCACGCGTGCCCTCGAGCAGGGTCTCGCGGATGCCCTCGAGCGCATCCGGCAGCGCCTGCAGCCGACTCGCGATGTCCTGCCAGTCGCCCTCGGTCGCGGTCGGCATCAGGTCGATGATCTCGCGGACCGACTGTGCCGGGCTCGCGATGACGTTGAGGTCGCGGAGGTGCAGCTTGCGCTCGTACGACTCCTGCACCAGGTCCAGCTCGGCGCCGAGGTCGGCCTTCGTCACCTGGTCCACCGAGTCGACGGCGGGAGCGGCATCGAGCGCACGCTTCGCACCGCGCGCGGCCTCGGCCATCGCGGCGGCGCCGGCGGGCGAGGTGTCGCCGTACTCCCCCGTGCGCCCCGGGACGCCGATGTACGTGGCGGTCGTCGGGTCGAGGTCGACGAGGGTGGTGACCCAGTCCTCGGCGACGCGGTCGACGGCGGACGGCTGGCGGACAGGACGCTCTTCGCTCATGCCCCGACCCTACCGACCCGCGGGTCGGCAGGACTCCCGAGCCACCCGGGTCAGTGGGCGGCGCTCTCCCAGTTCGGCCCCACACCGACCGAGACGTCGAGCGGGACGGTCAGCTCGGCTGCGCTGCCCATCCGGGTGCGGAGGATCTCCTCGACACGCTCCTGCTCCCCGGGCGCGACCTCGAGGATGAGCTCGTCGTGCACCTGGAGCAGCAGGTGCGACTGCAGCTCGCCTTCGCGCAGGTCGTCGGCGACCCCGAGCATCGCGATCTTGATGATGTCGGCGGCCGACCCCTGGATCGGGGCGTTCAGCGCGGCACGTTCGGCGTTCTCGCGCAGGACCCGGTTCGGGCTCTTCAGGTCGGGGAACGGGCGACGGCGACCGAAGATCGTCTCGGTGTAGCCGTCCTCGCGCGCCTGCTCGACGACGTTGCGCAGGTAGTCGCGCACCGCGCCGAAGCGAGCGAAGTACTCGGTCATCAGGGTGCGGGCCTCGGACTGCTCGATGCGCAGCTGCTTCGACAGACCGAAGGCGCTCAGCCCGTAGGCCAGGCCGTAGGACATCGCCTTGACCTTGGTGCGCATCTCGTTCGAGACCTCGGCCGGGTCGACGCCGAACACCCGGGCGCCGACGAAGCGGTGCAGGTCCTCGCCCTCGTTGAAGGCCTGGATCAGCCCCGGGTCGCCGGAGAGGTGCGCCATGATCCGCATCTCGATCTGCGAGTAGTCGGCGGTGACGAGCGTCGTGTACGGCTCGGCCACCGCGAACGCCGACCGGATCCGGCGACCGACGGCCGTCTTCACCGGGATGTTCTGCAGGTTCGGGTCGGTCGACGAGACCCGGCCGGTGCTCGTACCGGTCTGCTCGTAGCGGGTGTGGATGCGCCCGTCCACCACGGCGGCGTCGAGCGTGTCGACGATCTGCCGGAGCTTCGTGGCGTCTCGGTGCTGCAGCAGGAGCCCGAGGAACGGGTGCGGGTGCTGTTCCTGCAGGTCGGCCAGGCTCGCGGCGTCGGTCGAGAACCCGGTCTTGGTCTTGCGGGTCTTCGGCATCGCGAGCTCGGTGAACAGGACCTCCTGCAGCTGCTTCGGCGATCCGAGGTTGACCTCGTGCCCGATCTCGGCGAAGGCCTGCTGCGCGAGTTCGGCGGCGCGCTCCCCGAGTTCCTTCGACAGGCCGGTCAGCACCGGGCGGTCGATGCCGACGCCGATGGTCTCCATGCCCGCCAGCACCGACACGAGCGGCAGCTCGATGTCGTCGAGGACCTGCAGCGAGGACGCGTCGATCCGGGCGCGCAGGGCCGTGGTGACGCGGAGCACGAACCACGCGTGCACCCCGACGTTGACCGGGTCGGTCTCGGGGACCAGCTGGTTCGGGTCGGCCGTCGGCAGTTCTTCGCCGAGCTCCTGGTAGACGAGGTCGGACAGCGGCTGTCCCTGCTTGCCGGGCTGCGCGAGCCACCCCATGATCCGGGCATCGCCGGCGATGCCGTTCACGACGAAGCCGGCGGTGCCGAGCGCCTTGATCGCGGCCTTGGCGTCGTGGAAGTGCTTCGGGGCGTCGGAGGCGAACCAGGCCGAGAGCTGCTCGTAGTCCTTCGCGCCGCTGCCGCCCGGCACCAGCACGGCGTCGTCGTGGGTCGCGATGCCGATGGCGCTGAGGCGTCCGTCGATGACCTCGACCGCGACGCCGTAGCCGTTCGCCGCCTCGGTGGCGTTGCGGCGCTCGAGCCAGTAGCCGAGCTCTTCGTCGATCAGCGTCTTGACGGGCGGCGGGGTCGGCGCGCCGTCGGTGACGGTGCCCTCGGCCGCGGGCTCGGCGGGGTCGCCCGACCCGGCCACCTTGAAGACGCGGTCGAGGAGCGTGCGGAACTGCAGCTTGGCGAAGAGCTCGCGCACCGCGGTCTCGTCGACCGGGCGGAGTGCGACGTCGGCGGGACCGACGGGCAGCTCGACGTCGGTGACCAGGCGGTTGAGCCGGCGGTTCCGGATCGCCCGGTCCTGCTGCTCGCGCAGGTTGTTGCCGACGACGCCCTTGATCTCGTCGGCGTGCTCGAGGACGCCGTCGAGCGACCCGTACTGGGTCACCCACTTGACCGCGGTCTTCTCGCCGACCTTGTCGATGCCGATCAGGTTGTCGCTGGTCTCGCCGACGAGTGCGGCGATGTCCGGGTACTGGTGGGGCTCGATGCCGTAGCGCTCGTAGACCTTGTCGCGGTCGTAGCGGGTGAGTTCGGAGACACCGCGGACGGACGGGTAGAGCAGCGTGACGTCGTCGTTGACGAGCTGGATCGAGTCGCGGTCACCGGAGACCACGTAGACCTTGAAGCCCTGGTCGGCGCCCTGCTTGGAGAGGGTCGCGAGGATGTCGTCGGCCTCGTAGTCCTCTTTCGTGACGGTGGTGATGCCCATCGCCTCGAGCGCCTGCTGCAGGAGCGGGATCTGGCCCTTGAACTCGGCCGGGGTCTCGGAGCGGGTGCCCTTGTACTCGGCGTACTCACGCGTTCGGAACGAGAACCGGGAGATGTCGAACGCCACCGCCAGGTGGGTGGGCTTCTCGCGCTGCAGGAGCATCAGCAGCATCGAGATGAAGCCGTGGATCGCGTTGGTGTGCTGCCCCTCGCGGTTCACGAAGCTGTCGACCGGCAGCGCGTAGAAGGCCCGGAAGGCGAGCGAGTGGCCGTCGATGACCATGAGGGTAGGCTTTGCGGAGTCCGACACCCGGACAGCCTACCGACGCCCGCTGACACGGAAGGTCGACGCAGACCGTGACCGACGACACCACATCGACCACGATCGATCCCCGCATCGACGAACGCGGCATGGGCGAGCTGGCCGAGAAGATGGGCATGGTCATCACCGAGCTCTCGGCCGAGCGCGCGGTCGGTTCGATCCCCGTCGAGGGCAACCGCCAGCCGGTCGGCCTGCTGCACGGCGGCGCCTACGTCGTCCTCGCGGAGAGCCTCGGTTCGATGGCCGCGAACGTGCACGCCGGGCCCGGCCGCTACGCCGTCGGGATCGAGCTCAGCGCCTCGCACTCCCGCAGCGCCACGAGCGGCATCGTCACGGGCACGTGCACCGCCATCCACCTGGGCGGCACGCTCACCACCCACGAGATCGTCCTGACCGACGACCAGGGTCGCCGGTGCTCCACCGTGCGGATCACGAACATGATCCGCGAGCGACGCTGACCGACGGAGCGACGGAGCGACGACTCAGTCCTCCGGCGGCCGCTGCAGCAGCAGGCGGGCGTCGCCGAACCCGAGCCTCCGGTAGAGCCGTTCGCCGTCCACGCTCGAGTGCACCGACGTCCGCTCCACGCCGAGTTCGTCGGCGAGCTCGAGCAGGGCCTTGACGAGCCGTCCGGCGACGCCGGAACCGCGCAGCTCCGGGTGCACGTAGACCGTCTGCAGCTCGGCGGCGAACCGGTCACCGTCGACGTGCGGCGCCGGCGGTCGCGGGTGGACCGCCAGCCACGCCATGCCGAGCACCACGCCGTCCCGCTCGGCGACCACGCACCGGTGCGACTCCCGGTGACGGGCGGCGAAGTCCGTCATCGCCCTGCGGTACTCCCCCGGCGTCTGCACCGGTGAGCGGCCGTCCTCGTCGACGCTCCACCGCCACCGCAGGTCCGCCACCGCCGGCATGTCGTCAGGCCGGGAGGCCCGGATCACCACGTCGTCCATGGCTCCAGCCTGCCAGGTGGTCGCGCCACACGCCCCGCCCCCGGACGCAGGAACGCCGCCGACCCCGGGGGGTTCGACGGCGTTCCGTGAGCGACGGTGGTGCGCTGGACTACTTCTTGGCGCTGAGCTGCTCGATGATCGCCTTGGCGACGTCGTGCATGGTCAGGCGGCGGTCCATCGAGGCCTTCTGGATCCAGCGGAACGCCTCGGGCTCGGTGAGGCCCATCTTCTCGTTCAGCAGGCCCTTGGCGCGGTCGACGAGCTTGCGGGTCTCGAAGCGCTCGACGAGGTCGGCGACCTCGGCCTCGAGCGTGATGATCTGCTGGTAACGCGAGAGGGCGATCTCGATCGCGGGGAGCAGGTCGTTCGGGGTGAAGGGCTTGACCACGTAGGCCAGCGCTCCGGCCTCGGTCGCACGCTCGACGAGGTCCTTCTGGCTGAACGCCGTCAGCAGGACGACGGGCGCGATGTGGTTCTTGGACAGCTTCTCAGCTGCGGAGATGCCGTCGAGCTGGGGCATCTTGACGTCCATCACGACGAGGTCGGGGCGGAGGTCGGTCGCGAGCTGGACGGCGGTCTCACCGTCACCGGCTTCACCGACCACGTCGAACCCGTTGTCGCGGAGGATCTCCACGATGTCGAGGCGGATGAGCGACTCGTCCTCGGCGACGACGACGCGACGGGGTGCTGGTGCTGTTGCTTCTGTGTCACTCACGGACGAAAGCCTACTAGACGACGGAAGTGCCGTATCCCAGACCACGCAGATCGATCAGTCGCAGATCGATGCTTGGTACGAGTGGCGGGACTTGAACCCGCACGCCGTGAGGCAGAGCATTTTGAGTGCCCCGTGTCTGCCGATTCCACCACACTCGCGAGGAGGCCAACACTACCAGCCCGACCCGCGCCTCCCGGCCCGTCGTCGACCGTCTCAGGAGCCCTCGAGCGCCTCGATCGCCGCCACGAGACCGGCCCGTCGCGGCGACCGCCGCGGCAGCACCGCGAGCAGCGCGCGGAGCACGAGCGCGTCGGTCGCACCGTCCGGGGTGCGCGCCCACGCGAGCAAGGCGTCGACGCCGCCGTCGGCGACGACCGACTCGCGGAACCGCAGCCGCACCAGGTCACGGACCGCGTCGACGCCGGGTGCGGCGGAGCCCGGCAGGACCGGTCCGGCGTACCGGTCGACGGCCTGGAGGCGCGCGCCGCGTTCGAGCGCGGACAGCACGCCGTCGACGTCGGTCCGGACCCCGGTCACCCGGTACGGCCGCGACGTCACGGTCACGTCCGGCGCGTGCTGCGCGAGGACGCGGCGCAGCCGGACGACCTCGGCGCGCAGGGTGACGACCGCGCCCGGGTCACCGTAGACGGCGGCGGCGAGGTCGGTCGCTGCGAGGCCGGCGGGGTGCGCGGCGAGCACGACGAGCAGTTCGGAGTGCCGGGCGGACAGCTCGACCCGGCGGTCGGCGATCCGGAGCACGGCGGTGTCGGTCCCGAGCACGGTCAGCTCGGCCGACGGTACGCGGGGTGTCCGCGCCCGTGGTCGGACCGCGGCCAGGGCGAGCTGGGCCTCGGCTGCGGCGACCGTGGCGGCGAGCAGCGACAGCGTGTGCCGCTCGACGGCGCGGTCGTCGCCCGTCAGGTCGAGCACGCCGACGGTCGCACCGCTCGCGTCGTGCACCGGGACCGCCGTGCACGAGAACGGCTTGACGGCGTTCGCGTAGTGCTCGTCGGAGCGGATCTGCACCGGACGGTCCAGGCGCAGTGCCGTGCCGGGCGCGCTGGTGCCCACGCGGTCCTCCGACCAGTCGGCCCCGGGGACGAAACCCATGTCCTCGGCCGCGCGACGCGTGGAGCGGGCGCCGTCGACCCAGACGAGACGGCCCGCGGCGTCCGCGACGGCGACGACGCACCCGGCCGAGCGGGAGTCGTCGAGCATCAGCCGGCGGACCACCGGCAGCAGGGTTGCGAGGGGGCCGTCGTGCTGGACGGCGTCGAGTTCGTCGTCACCGAGGGCGAGGACGGGGGTCGCGTCGGGATCGACCTGGGCGGACCGCTGCCACGACGCGGCGACGAGCGGGCGGAGCCGACCGGGTGCGCGCATGCGTCCTCCGATCGACCCCACCCGCCGCTCCGTCGCGACGCGTGCGGTCAGCCTACGTCCGGGCCACCCGCGGGACCAGGCCGAGATCGGCGAGCTCGGCGTCGTCGAACATCCGCGACCGGGTGAGGAACCGCTTGCCCTCCGGGACCTCGACCGAGAACCCGCCGCCCCGACCGTCGACCACGTCGATCGTCAGGTGCGTGTACTTCCAGTACTCGAACTGCGACACCGACATGTAGACCTCGACCGGCTCGAGGCCGTCCACCTGCAACGCGCCGAGCAGGACGTCCCCCGGACCGGTCCGGAACATGCCGACCGGGTAGCACATCGGACTCGAGCCGTCGCAGCAGCCGCCGGACTGGTGGAACATCAGCGGGCCGTGCCGGGCGGTGAGGGTCCGCAGGAGCTCCCCCGCCGCCGCCGTCACCGCGACGCGTGCGGTGTCGGGCATCAGAAGAAGCCCATCGGTCCGTCGGCGTAGGAGACGAGCAGGTTCTTCGTCTGCTGGTAGTGGTCGAGCATCATCTTGTGGTTCTCGCGCCCGATGCCGGACTGCTTGTAGCCGCCGAAGGCCGCACCCGCCGGGTACTGGTGGTACGTGTTCGACCACACGCGCCCGGCCTGGATGTCCCGTCCGGCGCGGTACAGGGTCGTGACGTCACGGCTCCACACCCCGGCGCCGAGCCCGTACAGGGTGTCGTTGGCCGTGGCGATCGCGTCGTCGTAGCCGCTGAAGGACGTCAGCGCGAGCACGGGCCCGAAGATCTCCTCCTGGAAGATCCGCATCGAGTTGTCGCCCTCGAACACCGTCGGCGTGACGTAGTAGCCGCCGGAGAGTTCGCCGCCCAGATCGGCGCGCTCGCCACCGGTCAGGAGCTTCGCGCCCTCCTGCTTGCCGATGTCGATGTAGCTCAGGATCTTCTCGAGCTGGTCGTTGGACGCCTGGGCGCCGATCATCGTCGACAGGTCGAGCGGGTGTCCCTGCTTGACGGCACGGACGCGTTCCAGGCCGTCGGCGACGAACCCGTCGTAGATCTCCTTCGCCACGAGTGCCCGGGACGGACACGTGCAGACCTCGCCCTGGTTCAGGTTGAAGAACGTGAAGCCCTCGAGCGCCTTGTCGTAGAAGGAGTCCTGCTCGGCCGCCACGTCCGGGAAGAACACGTTCGGGCTCTTGCCGCCGAGCTCGAGCGTCACCGGGATGAGGCTCTGCGAGGCGTACTGCATGATCAGCCGCCCGGTCGTGGTCTCCCCCGTGAAGGCGATCTTCCGGATGTCCGGGTGCTGCGCGAGCGGTGCGCCGACCTCGATGCCGAAGCCGTTGACGACGTTGAGCACCCCGGCGGGCAGCAGGTCGCGGATGAGCTCGACGAGCACGTGGATGGACGCCGGGGTCTGCTCGGCGGGCTTCAGCACGACGCAGTTGCCGGCGGCGAGGGCCGGTGCGAGCTTCCACACCGCCATCAGGATCGGGAAGTTCCAGGGGATGATCTGCCCGACCACGCCGAGCGGCTCGTGGAAGTGGTAGGCCACGGTGTCGTGGTCGATCTCGCCGGCGGAGCCCTCCTGTGCGCGGATCGCCCCGGCGAAGTACCGGAAGTGGTCGATCGCGAGCGGGATGTCGGCGCCGAGGGTCTCGCGGATCGGCTTGCCGTTCTCCCACGTCTCGGCGACGGCGAGCATCTCGAGGTGCTCCTCCATGCGGTCCGCGATCTTGTTGAGGATGACGGCACGTTCAGCCGCGCTCGTCCGTCCCCAGGCCGGGAACGCCTTCCATCCGGCGGCGACGGCCCGGTCGACGTCCGTGGCGTCACCGCGGGCCACCTCGGTGAACACCTTGCCCGTGACGGGGGTGGGGTTCTCGAAGTACTGCCCGCTGGCGGACGGCACGTACTCGCCGCCGATGAAGTGGTCGTACCGGGATCGGTACTCGACCAGGGAGCCGGGCTCGCCGGGTGCGGCGTAGCTGGTGGGCGAGGGTGCGATGGTCATGGTGGTGCCCTTTCGACGACGCTGTCGGGGCGCACGGGTCGCGCGCCTGCTCCGCACGGTACGACCGCGGGGGTTGCAGGTCGTTGCACGGCCCGCGGCTCCGACGGGTAGCGTGCTGGACACCAGCGCTGGCGATCAGGGAGGAGCGCTCGTGGATTCTCGTGCCGTCAGGACGTTCCGGGTGTTCGTCGTCGTCACCGCCGTCGTCGCCATCGCACTGGGCATCGTGGCCATCGTCTGGCCCCGCCCGTCACTCGTGCTCGTGGCGCTGCTGTTCGGCGTGTACCTCGTCGTGGCAGGGGCACTGCGCGTCTTCGCCGCGGTGCGGGGGCACGGCACCCGTCCGGTGTGGCGGTGGACGTCCGGCATCGTCGGCGGCCTGGTCGCGGTCGCGGGGCTCGTGACCCTGCTCGATCCGGCGATCCCGCTCGTCGTCTACGCGGTGCTCGCCGGTGTCGGGTTCGTGATCGAGGGGGTCGCCGCGATCGTCGGCGGCTTCGTCGGCCACCCGGGATCGTCACGCGTCCCGACGGTCGTCAGCGGCGTGCTGTCGATCATCGGGGGCATCGTCGTGCTCGTCGCACCCGGACTCGCGCTGACCGTCTTCATGGTGTTCGCCGGCATCGCGCTCATCGTCGTCGGGGCCGCGGCCCTGTTGCTCCTGCCGCCGCGCGCCGCCGTCCGCCGCTGACCGGCACCGCGGGCACCGCCGGCGCAACGGCGGGGGCGATGAGCGGTGCGTCGGGGACCGCGCGTCGGCCGAACAGCTCGCCGAGCAACGCACGCTGGTGGCTGTTCATGAACGGGCGCTCGACCAGCACCGCGAACACGACACACACCGCGACGACGACCGGAGCGACCACGAACAGCATCAGCCCGAACTGCGCCGGAGTCGGGAGCCCGAGTGGCAGCAGGAGCAGGTTCCCGAGCGCGAGCAGCGGACTGTGCACCAGGAACACGCTGTAGGAGACCAGCCCCGACTGCACCAGACGACGTCCGCCCAGGAACCGCCGGACGCCGTGTGTGCCGACGCGTCCGGTCCGCTGGCCTTCGGCGAGCACCATGAGGAGCAGCGTGATCCCGAATCCGGCGACGGTGCCCGTGACCGCGCCGTGGACGATGCCCGGCGCGGCGGCGACCTGGGCGAATGCTGCTGTCAGCACCACGAGGGCGACGACGAGCACGGATCGCTGGTGCCGGAGCATCCGTTGCACGGCTCGGGGTCGACGCCGTCGGAGGTCGTCCTCGGACCCGATCACCAGGAAGGCCCCGTACATGCCGACGCCGAAGACCCCGAGGAAGTGCGGTGCGGACCATGCCCCGACGCCGGTGGCGATGGACAGCACGGCGAGGGCGAAGGACACGACGATGACGACGACGGGGTGGGTCCGTCGCCAGAGGAGCAGGAGCACGGGCATCAGCAGGGTGAGCTGCATCTCGATCGGCAGGCTCCACAGCGTCCCGTTGATCGACGTGATCCACTCCGGCGACAGGTTGTGCAGCAGGAACACGTGGGTCACGATGCCCTGCAACGTCACCGGGAGCTTGTCGTCCCAGACCGTGCCGTGCGGCTCGTTCATCACCGGGACGAACGCGATGAGCGCCAGCGCCAATACGAGCGCCGCCAGGTACGGCGGGACGAGCCGACGGATCCGGCGCTTCGCGTAGGCCCCGTAGCTGGTCCCGAGGCG
Source organism: Curtobacterium sp. MCLR17_040 (assembly GCF_003234735.1). Taxonomy (NCBI): domain Bacteria; kingdom Bacillati; phylum Actinomycetota; class Actinomycetes; order Micrococcales; family Microbacteriaceae; genus Curtobacterium; species Curtobacterium sp. MCLR17_040. Next base: position 98,603 of record NZ_QKTE01000006.1, read on the forward strand.
GAGGTCGTGGCGCCCCGAGACGGCGATCATCATCGTGAAGCCCGAGATCGCGATGAACGCGGGCACACGGAGGTCGCCGGCACTGAGCACCCGGTAGACGAAGGGCATCGACGTCGCCACGGAGCCGGCGACGCCGGTGAACTGCACCGTGTGGGCGACCACGACGAACGCAGCGAGGATCCCGCGCATCCCGTCGATGTGGGCGAGGTCCAGACGGGGTGCGCGAGCAGACGACATGCAAACAGCATGTCACATATCGGATATGGCCGCTAGGCCGACCCGGTGCCGAAGAGCAGCCCGAGCGCGTAGGTGACGATCGCCGCACCGAAACCGATGGCGAGCTGCCGGAAGGCCCGCTTGCCCGGCGAGGCCCCGCTGAGCACGCCGACGACGGCGCCGGTGCCGAGCAGGGCGATGCCCACCAGCCCGCCGGCCACCGCGATCGCCGGCCACCCCTGCATGCCGAACAGGAACGGCAGCACCGGGATGATCGCGCCCGAGGCGAAGAAGCAGAAGCTCGACACCGCGGCGCTCAGCCCGGTGCCGACCGCCTCGTGGTCGTCCGCGACCGCGGTCGAACCGGTCGCGGGCCGGCGCTCGCCGATGCCGGACAGCACCTGCGCGGCGTGCTCGGTCGCCTCGGCCTCGGACATCCCGCGCGCGCGGTAGACCAGCGCGAGCTCGTTCGCATCGACGTCGAGGTCCGACACCGCCTTGCCGGCCTCGGGGTGCGGCGCGGACGCCTCGAGCAGTTCGCGTTGCGACCGGACGGAGACGTACTCCCCCGCCCCCATCGACAACGCGCCGGCGAGCAGGCCGGCGATGCCGCTCAGCAGCACGAAGTGCCGGTCGGCCCCCGAGGCACTGATGCCGATGATGAGCGCCAGGTTGGACACCAGGCCGTCGTTCGCGCCGAACACCGCCGCCCGGAACGTGCCGGACAGCCGCATCCGGCCCCGGTTCGCGAGCCCGCGCACGACCTCGCCGTGGATCCGCTCGTCGGCGGCCATCCGCGCGGTCGCGTCCGAGTCGTCGGCGTACGGCGAGCGGTCCTCGGCGCGCTGCATGAGCGCGAGGATAAAGACCGACCCGAACCGCTTGGCCAGCACGGCGAGCACCCGGGTGCGCAGGCTCCCCCGCTGCGGCCGTCCGACGTCGTCGCCGAGCAGGTCGAGCCAGTGGTCGGCGTGCCGTCCCTCGGCCTCGGCCAGCGCGGCGAGGATCTCGCGCTCCTCGCCGGAACGGCGGGCAGCGAGGTTGCGGTACACGGCCGCCTCGGCACGTTCGTCGGCCAGGTAGCGACGCCAGCGGCGGACGTCGGCGCGCGGCGCCGGGGTGTCGGATCGGAGGCTCACAGCGACCATCCTGCCGCCTGCGGCCGACGTCCGGTCACCACCAGGGCCGTGGAGACGCGGCAGGGCGCGGACCGGAAGCGGTCGGCGCTGCGCGCGCCGGGCCTCCAGTCCGCGCCCTGGTGGCGACGGATCCCTCGGATCAGTCCCGGACGTAGGCCGGGGCGGCCTCGGCGTGGGCGTCGCCCACCCGGTGCACGCGCAGGTCGTTCGTCGAGCCCTCGATGCCGGGAGGGGACCCGGCCGTCACGATGACGCGGTCGCCGGGGGCGGCCAGGCCGTTCTCGAGGAGGACGTCGTCCACCTGCGAGAAGAGCTCGTCGGTGTGGGTCTTCCGCTCCACCAGGAACGAACGGACACCCCAGGTGAGGGCCATCCGGCGGCGCGTGGCCTCGTTCGGGGTGAAGGCGATGATCGGCAGACCGTGGCGCAGGCGCGACATGCGGCGGGCCGAGTCGCCGGACTCGGTGAAGACGCAGAGGTACGACGCCTCGGTGAACTCGGCGATCTCGACGGCGGCGAGGGTGATCGCCCCACCGAGGGTGCGCGGCTTGGTGCCGAGCGGCGCGATGCGCTCGAGACCGTGGTCCTCGGTGGACTCGACGATGCGGGCCATGGTGCGGACGGTCTGCACCGGGTACTCACCGACGCTCGTCTCACCGGACAGCATGACCGCGTCGGCACCGTCGAGGACGGCGTTGGCGACGTCGGAGGTCTCGGCGCGGGTGGGGATCGGCGACGAGATCATCGACTCGAGCATCTGCGTCGCGACGATGACCGGCTTCGCCATGCGGCGGGACAGCTCGACGGCGCGCTTCTGCACGATCGGGACGGCCTCGAGCGGGAGCTCGACGCCGAGGTCACCGCGGGCGACCATGATGCTGTCGAAGGCGTCGATGATCTCCTCGAGCGCGTCGACGGCCTGGGGCTTCTCGACCTTGGCGATGACCGGCAGGCGCTTGCCCTCTTCGTCCATGATCTCGTGGGCACGCACGACGTCGCTCGCGTTGCGCACGAACGACAGCGCGATGAGGTCGGCGCCCTGGCGGATCGCCCAGCGCAGGTCGGCTTCGTCCTTCTCGCTCAGCGCGGGGACGTTGACGGCGACACCGGGCAGGTTGATGCCCTTGTTGTTGGACACCGTGCCGGGGACGACGACCTCGGTGCGGACCCGCACGCCGTCGGTGTCGAGGACACGGAGGCGGACACGGCCGTCGTCGATGAGCAGCGGGTCGCCGGGCTTGACGTCCTGCGGCAGGCCCTTGAACGTCGTGCCGCAGATCTCCTTCGAGCCGGGGACGTCCTCGGTCGTGATGGTGAAGATGTCACCGACTGCCAGGTCGTGCGGGCCGTCGGCGAACCGTGCCAGACGGATCTTCGGACCCTGCAGGTCGACGAGGATCGCGACGGGCTTGCCGAGTTCTTCGGCGGCACGACGGACGTTGACGTAGTTGGCCTCGTGGACGCTGTAGTCACCGTGGCTGAGGTTGAGGCGGGCGACGTCGACGCCCGCTTCGATGATCTCCTTGACGGTCTCGTAGTCCGACGTTGCCGGTCCGAGCGTCGAAACGATCTTTGCGCGTCTCAATGGATTCCTTCGTGGTGGTGGATGGAGCTTGGGTTTCCGCGCTGTGGGGCCGCGCGGAACGAAGCGAGGCCACCAGCACCCTACCGAGTGCTGGTGGCCTCATGCTCACGGGAGCGTGAGCATCTGGTGGAGACGGTCCGCCGTCTGGCGGCGGTCCGACATCTGGTGCGCGTCCGACATCAGACGGAGATCGCCCGGTCGGTCGCCTTGACCGGTGCCGGCAGGATCGTGGAGCCCTCGAGGTACTCGTCGACCTGTGCGGCCGCGGCACGGCCCTCGGCGATCGCCCACACGATGAGCGACTGCCCGCGACCCGCGTCGCCGGCGACGAACACGCCGGCCTCGTTGGTCGCGTAGTCGGCACGGCGGTCGAGCGCCCCGGAGACCGTGGTCGGCAGACCGAGCTGCGGCTCGATCGTGTCCGACTCGGGGCCGGTGAAGCCCATCGCGATGAGGACGAGGTCGGCCGGGATCTCCCGCTCGCTGCCCGCCTTCGGGACCCGCCGGCCGTCGAGGTACTCGGTCTCGGCGACCCGCAGTGCGCGGACCTCGCCGGCGTCGTTCGACAGGAACTCGACGGTGGAGGCGAGGAAGTGCCGCTCGCCGCCCTCTTCGTGCGCGCTCGTGATCTCGAACACGGTCGGGAACATCGGCCACGGCTGGTCGGACGGACGCTCGAGCGGCGGCTGCTTGCCGATCGCCAGGTTCGTCACGCTCAACGCGCCCTGGCGGTGGGCGGTGCCGATGCAGTCCGCGCCGGTGTCGCCGCCGCCGATGACGACGACGTGCTTGCCCTCTGCCGTGATCTGGTTGTCGACCGTCGTGCCCGCGTTCGCCTTGTTCTGCTGGACCAGGTAGTCCATGGCGAAGTGCACGCCCTCGAGGTCGCGCCCTGGGATCGGCAGGTCGCGCGGCACCGTGGCACCGGTGGCGACGACGACCGCGTCGTAGCGCGACTTCAGGTCGTCCCAGGTGATGTCCTTGCCGATCTCGACCCCGGCACGGAACCGGGTGCCCTCGGCCTGCATCTGGGCGAGGCGCGCGTCGATCTGGCGCTTCTCCATCTTGAAGTCCGGGATGCCGTAGCGGAGCAGGCCGCCGATGCGGTCGTCCCGCTCGTAGACGGCGACCGTGTGGCCGGCACGCGTGAGCTGCTGCGCGGCGGCGAGCCCGGCGGGGCCGGAGCCCACGACGGCGACGGTCTTGCCCGTCAGGCGCTCCGGCGGGTGCGGGGTGACCCAGCCGTTCTGGAACGCCTGGTCGATGATCGAGACCTCGACCTGCTTGATCGTCACCGGGGGCTGGTTGATGCCGAGCACGCACGACGACTCGCACGGTGCCGGGCAGAGCCGACCCGTGAACTCCGGGAAGTTGTTCGTCTCGTGCAGGCGCTCGATCGCCTGGCGGCCCTCACCGCGCCACGTCAGGTCGTTCCACTCCGGGATCAGGTTGCCGAGCGGGCAGCCCTGGTGGCAGAACGGCACGCCGCAGTCCATGCAGCGGCCGGCCTGGCGCTTCAGGACACCGGACTCCTGCTGCTCGTAGACCTCTTTCCAGTCCATGAGCCGCACGGGCACGGGTCGCCGGGGCGGGAGTTCGCGTTCCTGGACCTTCAGGAATCCCTTGGGGTCAGCCACCGGTCACCTCCATGATCCTGTTCCAAACGATGTCACCGTCGGGGTCGAGCCCCTCGTCGACGGCCTGTCTGCGCGTCTCGAGCACCGCCGCGTAGTCGCGCGGCAGCACCTTGACGAAGTCGCTCAGGTCTCCGGACGCCAGCAGGTCGGACGCGAGCGTCGAACCCGTCTCGTCGGCGTGCCGGGTGAGCAGGTCGGTGACGATCTCGACGTCGGCGCTGTCGAGCGCCTCGAGCCGGAGCTCGCCGGACGCGAGGGCGTCGGTGTTCACGTGTTCCTGGCGCAGGCCTCGGACGTACGCCGTCCCACCGGACATGCCGGCGCCGAGGTTCCGGCCGGTCTCGCCGAGGATGAGCGCGAGCCCGCCCGTCATGTACTCGAGCGCGTGGTCGCCCACGCCCTCGACGACGGCCGTGGCACCGGAGTTCCGCACCAGGAAGCGCTCGCCCACGATGCCGCGGATGAACATGCTGCCCTGGGTGGCGCCGTACCCGATGACGTTGCCGGCGATGACGTTCTCGGCCGGGTCGAAGCCCGAGCCGGCGTCGGGCCGGACGACGATCTGGCCGCCGGAGAGCCCCTTGCCGACGTAGTCGTTGCTGTCGCCGATGAGCCGCAGCGTGATGCCCGCCGGCAGGAACGCGCCGAGCGACTGCCCGGCGGAACCGCGCAGCGTCACGTCGATCGAGCCGTTCGGCAGGCCGTGCTCGCCGTGCCGCAGGGTCACCTGGTGGCCGAGCATGGTGCCGACGGCGCGCTCGGTGTTGCGGATGGGCAGGTCGAGCGCGATCGAACCGCCGTGGTCGAGCACGTCCGCGGTCTGCTGGATGAGCTGCACGTCGAAGTGCTGGTCCAGCTCGTGGTCCTGCTCGCGGTGGTGGCGGCGCGGTTCGGCGTCGTCGAAGTGCGGTCCCTTGAGCACCGGCGCGAGGTCGAGGCCCGACGCCTTCCAGTGCTCGACGGCACGGTCGACGTCGAGCGCGTCGGTCTGCCCGATGGCCTCGTCGAGGCTGCGGAAGCCGAGCTCGGCGAGGAGCTCGCGGACCTCTTGTGCGATGAACTCGAAGAAGTTCACGACGAACTCGGGCTTGCCGGAGAACCGCTTGCGGAGCTCGGGGTTCTGCGTGGCGACGCCGACCGGGCAGGTGTCCAGGTGGCAGACGCGCATCAGGATGCAGCCCTCGACCACGAGCGGGGCGGTCGCGAAGCCGTACTCCTCGGCCCCGAGCAACGCGGCCACGACCACGTCGCGTCCGGTCTTCATCTGCCCGTCCACCTGCACGACGACGCGGTCGCGCATGCCGTTCAGCATGAGCGTCTGCTGGGTCTCGGCCAGGCCGATCTCCCACGGGGTGCCGGCGTGCTTGAGCGAGTTGAGCGGGCTCGCGCCGGTGCCGCCGTCGTGGCCGGACACGAGCACGACGTCGGCCAGGGCCTTCGTCACGCCGGCCGCGACCGCACCGATGCCGGACTGGCTCACGAGCTTCACGTGGACGCGGGCGGCCGGGTTGGCGCGCTTGACGTCGAAGATCAGCTGCTTGAGGTCCTCGATGGAGTAGATGTCGTGGTGCGGCGGCGGCGAGATGAGGCCGACGCCCGCGGTGGCGTGCCGGGTGCGGGCCACCCACGGGTAGACCTTGGCAGGGGGCAGCTGCCCACCCTCGCCGGGCTTCGCGCCCTGCGCCATCTTGAGCTGGATGTCGGTGGCGTGCGTGAGGTACATGCTCGTCACGCCGAACCGGCCGGAGGCGACCTGCTTGATCGCGCTGCGGCGCTCGGGGTCGAGCAGGCGGTCGACGTCCTCGCCGCCCTCACCCGTGTTCGACCGGCCACCGAGTCGGTTCATCGCGATGGCGAGCGTCTCGTGGGCCTCCTTCGAGATGGACCCGTAGGACATCGCACCCGTGTTGAACCGCTTGACGATCGACTCGATCGACTCGACCTCGTCGAGCGCGATGGGCTTCCGAGCGCCCTGCTTGAACCGGAACAGCCCGCGGAGCGTCATGAGCTGCTCGGACTGGTCGTCCACGGCGCTCGAGTACTCGCGGAAGATGTCGTAGCGGCGGGCACGGGTGGCGTGCTGCAGGCGGAACACCGTGTCCGGGTTGAACAGGTGCGGCGGGCCCTGACGGCGCCACTGGTACTCGCCACCGATCTGCAGTCGCTCGTGCGAGAGCACCGCGCCGTCCTGCGGGTACGCCTGGGCGTGCCGCTCGGCGTTCTCCTTGGCGATGACGTCGATGTCGACGCCGCCCAGGATCGACGAGGTGCCCGTGAAGTACTTGTCGACGAACTCCTGGCTGAGCCCGACGGCCTCGAACGCCTGCGCACCGGCGTAGCTGGACACCGTGGAGATGCCCATCTTCGACATGATCTTCAGCACGCCCTTGCCGAGCGCCTTGATGACGTTCTTGACGGCCTGCTCCGGGGTGATCCCGGGGATCATGCCGGCGCGGACCAGGTTCTCGCAGGTCTCCATCGCCAGGTACGGGTTGATCGCCGAGGCGCCGTACCCGATGAGGGTCGCCACGTGGTGGACCTCGCGCACGTCGCCGGCCTCGACGATCAGCCCGACCTTCATGCGCTGCTCGGTGCGGATCAAGTGGTGGTGGACCGCGGCGAGGAGCAGGAGGCTCGGCACCGGTGCCTGCTCGGAGTTGCCGTCGCGGTCGGACAGCACGATGAACTGCTTGCCGGACTCGATCGCGGCGTCGACCTCGTCGCACACGGCGGCGATGCGCTTCTGCATCGCCTTCTTGCCGGCGTCGACGCGGTACAGGCCCTTGATCGTGACGGTCAGGTGGCGACCCGACTCGGTCTCGAAGTGCTGGACCTTGGCGAGCTGGTCGTTGTCGATCACCGGGAAGTCGAGCGTGATCTGCTTCGCGTGCTCGGGACCGGCGGAGAGCAGGTTGCGCTCCGGACCGAGTCCCATCCCCATCGAGGTGATGACCTGCTCGCGGATCGAGTCGAGCGGCGGGTTGGTCACCTGCGCGAACTGCTGCGTGAAGTAGTCGAAGAGCAGGCGTGGACGCTCCGACAGCACGGCGATCGGGGTGTCCGAGCCCATCGCGCCCAGGGGTTCGGCACCCGCTGCCGCCATCGGGCGCAGCAGGATCCGGACTTCTTCCTCGGTGTACCCGAACGCACGCTGACGACGGGTCACCGACGCCGGGGTGTGCACGATGTGCTCGCGCTCCGGCAGGTCGTTGAGGTTGATGCGTCCGGCTTCGAGCCAGTCGCCCCACGGACCGGAGGCGGCGAGCTCGCGCTTGACCTCGTCGTCCTCGATGATGCGGCCGGCCTCGGTGTCCACCAAGAACATCCGGCCCGGACGCAGGCGGCCCTTGCGCACGACCTTGGCGGCCGGCACGTCGATGACCCCGGTCTCGGAGCCCATCACGATGAGGCCGTCGTCGGTGACCAGGAAGCGTCCGGGGCGTAGGCCGTTGCGGTCGAGGGTGGCGCCGACGAGCGAGCCGTCGGTGAAGGTGATCGCGGCGGGGCCGTCCCACGGCTCCATGAGCATCGAGTGGTACTCGTAGAACGCGCGGAGGTCCGGGTCCATGCCGACCTGGTTCTCCCACGCCTCTGGAACCATCATCGACACGGCGTGCGGCAGGGTCCGGCCGGTCAGGGTCAGCAGCTCGAGGACCTCGTCGAACGAGGCCGAGTCGCTCGCCCCCGGGCTCACGATGGGCAGCAGCGGGGCCATGTCGCCGAGCAGTTCGCTCTCGAGCTGCGACTGGCGCGCGCGCATCCAGTTGCGGTTGCCGCGCACGGTGTTGATCTCACCGTTGTGGGCGATCGTCCGGAACGGCTGCGCGAGCGGCCACGACGGGAACGTGTTGGTGGAGTAGCGCGAGTGCACGATCGCGAGCTTCGACGCGAAGCGCTCGTCGCTGAGGTCCGGGTAGAACGGCTCCAGCTGGAGCGTCGTGACCATGCCCTTGTAGACCATGGTGCGGCTCGACAGCGACATGAAGTACAGGTCGTTGTCGTGCTCGGCGCGCTTGCGGAGGCGGAAGGCCTGACGGTCCAGCGCGATGCCGCTCCACGAGGCACCGTGCACGTCGTGCCGGATGGAGGCGACGAACAGCTGCTCGAACGCCGGCATCGCGGCACGGGCGAGCGTGCCGAGGACCTCCGGACGCACCGGGACCTCGCGCCACCCGAGGACCTTCAGGCCCTCTTCGCGGGCGAGTCGCTCGACGGCGCCCTTCACCGCGTGGCGGGCGTCGTCGTCCAGGGGCAGGTAGGCGGTGCCGACGGCGTACTCCCCCGCTGCCGGCAGCTCGAACGGCACGACGGCGCGCAGGAACTCGTCGGGCACCTGGCACAGGATGCCCGCGCCGTCACCGGTGCCAGCGTCGGACCCCACGGCACCGCGGTGCTCGAGGTTCCGGAGCGCACCGAGGGCCGCATCGACGATGTCGTGCCCGGGCGTGCCGCGCAGGGTCGCGACCATCGCGAGACCGCAGGCGTCCTTCTCGTTCGCCGGGTCGTACATGCCCGTGGCGTCCGGGATCGCGGAGAAGCGGCGGTGCGGCGGCACGAGGCTCGTCGGTGCCGAGGGCTGGGTTGGCTGGAGCGCCATGGGGAACCGTCCTCACGAGGAAGTGGAACAGGGACAGCGGTGGCCCGGTGGTGCGTTCCGCCCGAGCGGGCGGGACTGGTGCCCGTGCCCGCCGTCAGTGAGTTGCCCTGCCGGCCGGCGAGGTTGCTGGGCCCCGCTTGTGGCGGAGACCGTCTGGTGCTGCTGCTGGTGGTGCTGCACGTGACCGGTGGTCGTCGGGAGCGGGTGCTCCCCCACGGGATCAGCGAGTGGTCGTGACCGGTTCGTCGCTCGTGACGCCGTCTGCTGCGTCGTCATCGTGCTCCGAGAAGGTGTCCTCGGAGTCTACAACGGAGGTCGGACGGGGCCCGCGACCCGGCAGGTACGGGCTCGGCTCCTTGCCGGTGTGGCGACGGCTCTGCACCACGAAGATCAGGATGCCGATCACGACCGCGGCGAGGGCCACCCACACGTTGGTGCGGACGCCGAAGAAGGTCTCGCTCGTGTCGACGCGGATGGACTCGAGCACCGAGCGTCCGGCGCCGTACCAGATCAGGTACAGGCCGAGGACCTTGCCCCACTGCAGCGTGAACTTGCGCGCCAGGAAGAGGATGACGACGACGCCGAGGACGTTCCAGATGATCTCGTACAGGAACGTCGGGTGGAACAGCGTGCCCTCCGGCAGACCCTTCGGGAACGCGGCGTTGCTCGAGTCGATCTCGAGACCCCAGGGCAGGCTCGTCGGCATGCCGAAGAGCTCCTGGTTGAAGTAGTTGCCCAGGCGACCGAAGGCCTGTGCGAGCAGGACGCCCGGCACGACGGCGTCGATGAACGACGTGAAACGGAGGCCCACCTGACGGCAGCCGATCCAGGCGCCGACCGACCCGAGGATGAGCGCACCGAAGATGGCGAGCCCGCCCTCCCAGATGTACAGGAAGGACAGTGGGTCGATGCCGGGGCCGAAGTAGTCGGACACGTGGGTGAACACGTGGAAGAGACGACCGCCGATGATGCCGGCGGGCACGGCCCAGATCGCGATGTCGATGATGATCCAGCGCTCGACGCCTCGGGCGTTGAGTCGTCGGTTCGCCAGGACGACCGCGGCGACGATCCCGATCAGGATGCAGATCGCGTACGCGTGGATGCGGAAGTCGAGGGGCAGCGACCAGCCGAACGCGTCGCGCAGCCAGGCGGTCAGGTCGAAGTACTGCCAGGCGGTGCTCGGGCTCGGGATGCTCAGGAGGGGCATGGAGGTGCTGTCGCCTTTCGGAACTGACGGGGCGCGGTCGACGTGGCGTCGGCCTCGCTCACTGTAGCGCGGCTCGCGGGCCGGACAGGAACTGGACTAGCGGCGGCGGGCGCCGGTGGCGAGGTCGGCGGCACGGTCCGCCACACCCTGCACACCGAGGTCGGCCAGCGCACGGACGAACGCCGACCCGACGATGGCACCGTCGGCGTACTCGAGGACCTCACCGACCTGCTCGGCCGTCGAGATCCCGAGACCGACGCAGGTGCGCTCGACCCCGGCGTCGCGCAGACGCGACACCACCGTGCGTGCGGCGACGTCGACGCCGACCCGGGCACCGGTCACACCCATCGTCGAGACGGCGTACACGAACCCACGGCTGGCCTCGACCGCCTGGCGCATGCGCTCGTCCGACGAGGACGGCGCGGCGAGGAAGACCCGGTCGAGCCCGGTCCGCTCCGAGGCCTCGGTCCACGCGGAGGCCTCGTCGGGGATGAGGTCGGGCGTGATGAGGCCGGCGGCACCGGCGGCGACGAGGTCGTCGGCGAAGCGGTCCACGCCGTAGCGCAGCACCGGGTTCCAGTAGGTCATGACGAGGACCGGCACGTCGGCCCGTTCGGTGATCTGCTGCACGGCGTCGAAGACCTGTGCGACCCGGAAGCCGTTCGCCAGGCTCTCCTCGGCTGCCCGCTGGATCACGGGGCCGTCCATCACGGGGTCGGAGTACGGCAGACCGAACTCGATGACGTCCACCCCGTTCTCGGCGAGGGCGACGGCGGCGTCGACGCTGGTCTGCAGGTTCGGGTACCCGGCGGGCAGGTAGCCGACGACGGCTCCGGCGCGCTCGGCGTTGGCGGCGTCGATCGTCTGGGCGACGGTCTTGTTCGTGGTCACAGCTGCACCGCGTTCTCGTCGAGGATGCCGAAGTAGCGACTGGCGGACGCGACGTCCTTGTCACCGCGGCCGGACAGGTTCACGAGCACGACGCCCTCGGGGCCGAGCTCCTTGCCGAGCTTCATCGCACCGGCGAGGGCGTGGGACGACTCGATGGCCGGGATGATGCCCTCGGTCTGGCTCAGCAGGCGGAACGCCTCCATGGCCTCGGTGTCGGTGATCGGCTGGTACTTCGCGCGGCCGATCGACGCCAGGTACGCGTGCTCCGGTCCGACGCTCGGGTAGTCGAGTCCGGCGGAGATGCTGTGGCTCTCGATCGTCTGGCCGTCCTCGTCCTGCATCAGGTACGACTTCGCGCCCTGCAGGACACCCTCGCGACCGAGCGTGATGCTCGCCGCGTGCCGACCGGTCTCGACGCCGTCGCCCCCGGCCTCGAAGCCGTGCAGTGCGACGGACTCGTCGTCGAGGAACGCCTCGAAGATGCCCATCGCGTTCGAGCCGCCGCCGACGCACGCTGCGACGGCGTCCGGCAGACGACCGACGCGGTCGAGGACCTGCTGGCGCGCTTCCTCGCCGATGACCTTGTGGAACTCGCGCACCATCTCGGGGAACGGGTGCGGACCGGCGACCGTGCCGAGCAGGTAGTGCGTCGACTCGACGTTGGCGACCCAGTCGCGCAGGGCGTCGTTGATGGCGTCCTTCAGGGTGCGCGAACCGGTCTCGACCGGGATCACCTCGGCACCGAGCAGGCGCATCCGGGCCACGTTGAGGGCCTGTCGCTCGGTGTCCACGGCGCCCATGTAGACGACGCACTCCATGCCGAACAGGGCTGCGGCGGTCGCCGTGGCGACGCCGTGCTGGCCGGCACCGGTCTCCGCGATCAGGCGGGTCTTGCCGAGCCGACGGGCGACGAGGGCCTGCCCGAGGACGTTGTTGATCTTGTGGGACCCGGTGTGGTTCAGGTCCTCGCGCTTCAGGATGACCCGGGCACCACCGGCGTGCTTCGCGAAGCGCGGCACCTCGGTGATGATCGAAGGGCGCCCGGTGTAGTCGCGCTGCAGCTCGTCGAGCTCCGCACGGAACGCCGGGTCCGCCCAGGCCTGGCGGAAGGCGGCCTCGAGCTCGTCGAGCGCGAGGACGAGGGACTCGGGGACGAAGCGTCCGCCGAAGTCACCGAAGTAGGGGCCGTGCAGGTCGCGGAGTGAGGTCACGATGTGTCTCCCGGGACGAGTCCGACGCGGCCGGTCGGCCGCGTCGGACGGGTGGAACGTGCGGCCGCGGTCGGCGGCCTCGATACGTGGGCGGAGCCGGTCAGGCCCGGTCGGCGGCGTCGACGAAGGACGCCAGGGTCGCGGCGGGGTCGTCACCCGTCACGAGCGCTTCGCCGACCAGCACGACGTCGGCGCCGGCCGCCCGGTAGTGGGCGACGTCGGCCGGACCGGAGACCGCGGACTCGGCGACCCGCACGACCCCGGAGGGGATGCGGTCAGCGAGCGACCCGAACAGGTCGCGGTCGAGCGAGAAGTCGGTGAGGTCCCGCGCGTTGACGCCGAGGATGCGGGCACCGGCGTCGAGGCCACGCGTGACCTCGTCACCGGAGTGCGCCTCGACCAGCACGCGCATGCCGAGTTCTTCGGCCAGGGTGTGCAGCTCGACAAGACGGGCCTGCTCGAGCGCCGCCACGATGAGCAGCACGACATCGGCTCCGGACGCCCGGGCCTCGATCACCTGGTACGGGTCGGCGATGAAGTCCTTGCGGAGCACGGGGACCCCGACGCGGGCCTTCACGGCCTCGAGGTCGGCGAGGCTGCCGAGGAACTTGCGGCCCTCGGTCAGGACGCTGATCGTCGAGGCCCCGCCACGCTCGTAGTCGGCGGCGAGGGCGGCCGGGTCGGCGATCGCGGCCATCGACCCGCGGGACGGGCTGGCGCGCTTGACCTCGGCGATGATCTTCACCCGGTCGCCCGGGCTGAGGAACGCGAGGGCGTCGAGCGGCGACGCCACCCGGTCGAGGTCGCGTTCGACGTCCGAGTACGGACGGTCGACACGACGGGCGGCGGCATCCTCGAGCGCGCCCGCGACGAGGGTCTCGAGCACGTTCGGCATCGGGAGACCCCTACTCGCCGTGGTGCTTGGGGACGAACTTCGGACCGTCGACGCCGTAGCCGGCCTTCTTCATCACGCCACCGACGATGAGGCCGATGAGGACGACGCCAGCGGAGGCCCAGACGCCCCACGGCTGGTCGAACCAGAAGAACAGCGTGCCTGCCGCGAATCCGATCAGCATGATCACGACGGCGGTCCAGGCGGCCGGCGAGTGGCCTTCGCCGAGTTCTGCGGGCTCAGTGTTGCTCACGGTGCTCCTCGTTCTGCTCCGGCGTCGTCGGTCGAGCGACGCCCTGTCGATCCTACCGTGTCGTCACTCGGCGCCCCCGCGCCCGCGCCGTCGGCGGTGGTCGGGTCCACGCCCGCGCTCAGGTCGTCCCAGTCGACGACCGCGTCGCGCTGGACGGGAGCTGCTGCACGTGCTGCTGCGGCGGCTCCGGCGGTGGCGGCACCGTACTTCCGGCTCGGGCCGGGCCAGGCGCGCTGGACGACGATGACGACCACGCCGAGCAGCACGGCGAGCACGCCACCCGCGATCCCGACGGCGGGCCACGGGCTCACGGAGACGCTCGACACGACACCGCGGACGGCACCGAGGTCACTGACCCCGGCGACCTCGCCGACGGCACCGCGTGCGGCGGCGATCGGGTCGCCGAGGGCGGTGATGCCGCTGACGACCACGCCGAGGCCGAGCAGGATCTCGACGGCGGCGAGCACGATGCGCAGTACCCGTCCCGCGATGGTCATCGCCAGGAAGAGCGCGAGGCTCGCGATAGCCAGCGCGGTGTACTGCGGCACGACCGCCGCCCCGTCGGCCGAGACCGTCGAGGTGACGGCGGCACCCGCGTGCAGGCGGACGGTGAACCAGGTCTGGGTCCAGGCGAGCATGATGACGCCGGCGACCAGGAGCCCGGCGACGACGACGATCGGACGAGAACGCTTCACGAGCGGACCTCGCGCATCCGGTTGGCGGTGGCGACGGCACGCAGTGGGGCGGCGGCCTTGTTGACCGCCTCGACGTGCTCGGTCTCCGGGTCGGAGTCCGCCACGAGTCCTGCCCCGGCCTGCACGCGAGCCACGCCGTCCTTGATCAGGGCGGTGCGGATCGCGATCGCAAGGTCGGCGTCACCGGCGAAGTCGAAGTAGCCGACGACACCGGCGTACGCACCGCGCTTCGCCGGTTCGAGCTCGTCGATGATCTCGAGCGCACGCGGCTTCGGCGCGCCCGAGAGCGTGCCTGCCGGGAACGTCGCCCGGAACACGTCGATCGCCGAGGCGTCGGGACGCACCCGCCCCTCGACGCTCGACACCAGGTGCATGATGTGGCTGAACCGCTCGACGGTCATGAACTCGGTGACGCTGACGGTGCCCGGCTCGCACACCTTCTGCAGGTCGTTGCGCGCGAGGTCGACGAGCATCAGGTGCTCGGCGCGCTCCTTCGGGTCGCCGAGCAGGTCCTCGCCGAGGTGGACGTCCGCTTCCGGGGTCGCACCGCGCGGGCGGGACCCGGCGATCGGGTGCGTGATGGCGCGGTCGCCCTGCACCTTGACCAGCGCCTCCGGCGATGCGCCGACGATCCAGAACCGCTCGTCGGCGGTGTCCGCGAGGGCGAGGAAGTACATGTACGGACTCGGGTTCAGCGTCCGGAGCACCCGGTAGACGTCGAGCGGGTCCGCCGTGACCTCGTGGTCGAACCGCTGCGAGATGACGACCTGGAACACGTCACCGTCGCGGATGAAGCCCTTCGAGCGCTCGACGGCCGCCATGTAGTCGGCCGGGCTCGTGCGGTGGGTGGGGGTCGGCTCGGCGATCTCGAAGGCCTCGGCCACGGTCGCGATGCTCGGCTGCACCAGGTCGCCCTGCATGCGGTCGAGTCGCTGCTGCGCGTCCGCCCAGAGGGTGTCCGCGTCGTCGGTGCCGTCGTTCAGCACGCTCGCGACCAGCAGCACGAGACCGGTGCGGTGGTCGAGCGCGGCGAGCTCGGAGACGAACGACAGCGCCTGTCCGGGCACGTCGAAGTCGGCCGGCGGCACGTTCGGCAGGTGCTCGAGCTGACGAACGGCCTCCCACCCGATGAAGCCGACGGTCCCGCCGACGAGCGGCGGCGAGCCGGGCACGCGGGGCGTCGCCCAGCGCTCGTGCAACCGTGCCAGGACCTCGAGCGGGGCGCCGTCGAGCGACCCGACGGCGCGCTCGGCGTCGATGCCGGTGTCGATCCAGGCCGCGCGGTCGCCCTCCTGGGTCAGGACGCCGAAGCTCCGCACGCCGACGAACGACCAGCGCGACCACAGGCCGCCCTGGCCGGCGGACTCGAGCAGGAAGGACCCGGGGCGGCCGTCGGCGAGCTTGCGGTAGACGCCGACCGGCGTCTCGCTGTCGCCGTACAGCGCGCGGACGACCGGCAGGACACGGTGGTCGCCGAGCAGGCCGTCGAACTCCGGTCGGGAGGTCGTGTGCGGGGTCTCGGAGATCGTCGCGGTGGTCATCGGGTCGGCTCCACGGCCGTGTCCGCCGGGGCGGACATGGTCACGGGCGCGAGCGGGTCGACGTCGAAGCACCGGTGCGCACCGGTGTGGCACGCCGCCCCGACCTGCTGCACCGTGACGAGGAGCGTGTCGTCGTCGCAGTCCAGCGCAGCACCGCGGACGTACTGCGCGTGTCCCGACGTGTCGCCCTTCCGCCAGTACTCGTTCCGCGACCGCGACCAGAAGGTCACACGGCCTTCGGTGAGGGTGCGGCGGAGGGCTTCCCGGTCCATGTAGCCGAGCATGAGGACGTCCTTCGACGATTCCTCCTGCACGATGGCGGGGAGCAGGCCGTCCGCACCGAAGTGTGCGCGGTCGAGGACCGCCTCGGTGTCGGTGCTGGTGCTGTCGGTCATGAGGCTCCTAGCCTACGGCGGCGGATCAGCGGACGGCGTGGCCGGTCGCGCGGAGCGCGGCCTTGACGTCCCCCACGGTCATCTCGCCACGGTGGAAGACGCTGGCGGCGAGGACTGCATCGGCACCCGCGTCGACGGCCGGGGCGAAGTGCTCGACGCGACCCGCGCCTCCCGAGGCGATCACCGGGACGGACGAGACGGCGCGCACCGCGGCCACGAGTTCGAGGTCGAACCCGTTCTTCGTGCCGTCGGCGTCGATGGAGTTGACGAGCAGCTCCCCCGCGCCGCGCTCGACGGCCTCGCGTGCCCACGCGATGGCGTCGAGGTCGGACTCGGTCCGCCCGCCGTGGGTGGTGACCACGAAGCCCGAGGGCATCCGGTCGGACCGCTTGACGTCGAGCGACAGCACGACGGCCTGGGCACCGAACCGGTCGGCGATCTCACCGATGAGCTCGTGCCGGGCGATCGCTGCGCTGTTCACGCCGATCTTGTCCGCGCCGCACTGCTGCAGCCGCGAGACGTCGTCGACGCTGCGCACCCCGCCGCCGACGGTGAGCGGGATGAAGACCTGCTCGGCCGTCCGGGTCACGGTGTCGTACATCGTCGCCCGGTTCTCGACCGTGGCACCGACGTCCAGGAAGGTCAGCTCGTCGGCACCCTGCTCGTAGTACCGAGCCGCGAGCTCCACGGGGTCACCGGCGTCCTGCAGGTCCAGGAAGTTGACGCCCTTGACGACGCGTCCGCCCTTGACGTCGAGGCACGGGATGACCCGGACCGACACGCCACCGGGGGTCACAGGCGTGCGGCGTGGATCGGGCTGACGAGGATCGCCCGGGCGCCGAGGTCGTAGAGCGCGTCCATGATGAGGTTCGCGTCGTCGCGCGGGATCATCACGCGGACCGCCGCCCAGTCGCGGTCGTGCAGCGGTGAGACCGTGGGCGACTCGATGCCGGACGCCACCGCGGTCGCCTGCTCGAGCAGGGCCGTGGGGACGTCGTAGTCGAGCATCACGTAGCCACGGGCGACGAGGACGCCCTGCAGGCGACGGCGGAGCACGTCGATGCCGGGGATGGTCTCGTCGGTGGAGACGAGCACCGCGGTCGACTCGAGGATCACCGGGCCGAAGATCTCGAGGCCCGCCTGTCGGAGCGTGCTGCCCGTCGACACGACGTCGGCAACGGCGTCGGCGACCCCGAGCCGCACGGCGCTCTCGACGGCGCCGTCGAGCTTCACGAGCGTCGAGGTGACCCCGTGCTCGGCGAGGAACGCTCCGACGAGGCCGGGGTAGCTCGTGGCCACGCGGACGCCGTCGAGGTCCTGCAGCGAGCCGAACCGACCGGGCGTGCCGGCGAACCGGAAGGTGGAGTCGGCGAAGCCGAGCGCGTCGACCTCGTGCGCCTCGGACCCGGAGTCGAGCAGCAGGTCGCGGCCGGTGATGCCGACGTCGAGCGCGCCGGACCCCACGTACGTGGCGATGTCCCGCGGGCGGAGGAAGAAGAACTCGACGCCGTTGCGCTCGTCGAGCAGGTGCAGCGCCTTCGGGTCGCGGCGGCCGGCGTACCCGGCCTCCCGCAGCATGTCGGACGCGGTCTCGGACAGGGAGCCCTTGTTGGGCACGGCGATGCGGAGCATCAGTGGGTCTGCTTTCTGTGGGGTCGTCGGCGGTCGTCGGTGCGCCGGGCGGCGCTTCCTACAGATGTCGCCAGACGTCCGCCGGGGTGAGCCCCTTGGCGACCATGAGGACCTGGAGGTGGTAGATCAGCTGCGAGATCTCCTCCGAGGTGCGCTCGTCGCCCTCGTACTCGGCCGCCATCCAGACCTCGGCTGCTTCTTCCACGATCTTCTTGCCGATCTGGTGCACGCCGGCGTCCAGTTCGGCGACGGTGCCGGAGCCCTCGGGGCGCGTGCGCGCCTTCTCGGTGAGCTCCTGGAACAGGTCGTCGAACGTCTTCACGGGGTCCAGGCTACCGGTCTCCGCTGACGCTTCCGACGCACCGTCCGGACGGGAGGCAGTGGTCGCCCCGGTGACACCGGTACCGTCCGGCGCTCCCCCGGTCACGAGCGCGCCCGAGCGGCGGCCTCGCGCAGGTCGGCGATGCGCGCAGCGGGTTCACCGCCGTACACCGCGGAGCCCGCGACCAGCGTGTCGGCACCGCTCCGCACGGCCTCGGGCACGGTGTCCACGGCGATCCCGCCGTCCACCTCGAGCCACACGTCGAGCCCGGAGGCGTCGACGGCGGCGCGGGCGTCGGCGAGCTTCGGCATCACGGACGGCATGAAGGACTGGCCGCCGAACCCGGGCTCGACGGTCATCAGCAGGATCATGTCGTAGGCGTCGAGGTGGTGCAGCACCTGCGTGATCGGGGTGCCGGGCTTCACGGCGACGGCGGCGCGGGCACCGTTCGACCGGATCGCCGCGGCGGTCGCCACCGGGTCGTCGGCTGCCTCGAAGTGGAACGTGACGCTCGACGCACCCGTCTCGGCGTACTTCGGCGCGTTGCGGTCGGCGTCGGTGATCATCAGGTGCACGTCGAGCGGCACCGGCGACACCTGCTGCAGGCGCTGCACGATCGGCAGCCCGAGCGTCAGGTTCGGGACGAAGTGGTTGTCCATCACGTCGACGTGCACCAGGTCGGCGGTCTCGATGCGCTGGAGTTCGCGCTCGAGGTTCGCGAAGTCGGCGGACAGGATGCTCGGCGAGATGCGGATCGTCACCGGGCAAGCCTACCGGCAGTCGCGTGACACGTTCACTCACAGCCCTACGCGAGGCTTTTTGTTAGCCAGTTCTCCTCGCGCAATGTATTCAAAGCCAACTGCACATGTTCTGCAGTGAACATTCTCGACTTGCGTGGGGACCAATCGGCTACGCGGCGCGCGATTTCTGCGTCGTCCTCGGCCGGCTTCTGACTGGCAAGCCAGTGAACCGTCGCGAGCAGCTCGAGCCCATAGGCCGACTCGAAGCCATCGACCAAGCGCAGAACGTCATGCATACGCTCTACCGTGTCCGGATGATCCGCAAGGCTAGATTTAGCCTTCGAGATACCCTCCTCCAAAGGTCGGAGCGGGACCCCCTCTAACACGCGAGCCGAACCATCCCCAAACCCTGTCAGGAAATATCCCTCGACTTGGGCAAGAACGTGGCGCAGATTATCAGCGTATGGGCCGTAACGGTTCGCTTCAAACTTTAGGCGCAATGGTTCACCATCAACCTGGAGGAAATACATCAGCTTCTGCGCTTCAATGAGTGATGGAGCATTCAAAGACTGGTCCATGTACTTCTGGATGACGCCAACGAGTGCCGCCCGCCCAGAGGTCATACGGGGGCTGGCCCCGGCTCTCGGCATCGCTTTAGGTTCGGGCGCACCCGCCGGCGGGTAAAGCAAAACCTCCACGTCCGTCAGGCCTTCGAGGGCCTGACGGATGATTGGTTCCACGTCGCGCCAATCTAGTCCTCCGTTACCGCAGCCCAGTGGCGGTACCGCAATTGACTTTATGTTCAGCTCGCGAATCACCCGAACAAGGTCAATAAGTCCCGCTCTCACATCGGACAGCTTTGACCTGGAACGCCAATGACCCTTGGTTGGAAAATTGATTACGTATCGCGGACCTTCAAGCATGCCGGACTCCCAAACGTGCATGCTCCCGAGGCTCAAATGCCCCGACTTCGCTTCCTTCTGATACGCCTTGAACATCTCAGGGTAGGCTTGCTTGAATTGTAGCGCTATCCCTTTACCCATGACACCCTCTGTATTGACGGTGTTCACTAATGCCTCCGCCGAAGCGTGAAGCAGGTTACCTTGAGCCAGGCTTATCATCGCTGCTCCTAAAAATACCAAGTCGGGCGGATTTTGACCGGCACATCGCTACCAACCCGTGCGAGTATATCCACCACTCGCTTCTCAATACGTTCATTTTGAACCGCAAGACCCTGGACCGCTGCCCACGGAACATGGGAAGCCACCAAGCACTCGGCCATTCGCCGTTCCCTGCCGTCAGGGAAATCTGTCCAATACTTCGCGCTCATTAAAGCCCAGTCAATGAACCCATCGCCAATGAGATCGTCTGGACGGTATTCACGATACTCTGCGTAAGCAAGAGCCGCATTCCTGTCGGTCAAAATCGGCTTACATCCGCAGAAGTACAGCTGCTCAAGAGTGGTCACAATGTAAACCAGCTCCGCCGTTCCACTTGTGTAACTAGGCACATTCCCGGAGGCAATCGCGTACATCATCGGACTGCGAGGGCCGAAGTAGAATGGAACATAATCCGCTACCGAACCCCCTGGGTCTAATGGAACAATCTGCGCACGTCGACGCTCCTTGATTGATGTGTTACCAACCTCCACCCGGAGAGCCCCGGTTGATTGGGCCGAGGTGTCTGGCAGCAACTCCGCGCCGGCAATCGTCTCGAGATTGTCCACATGCGTGAAGTGCAATGCTAACGTCGGGATTTTGCGCTCCGCCACCGAAACCCATTCCTTCGCAATCAACT
This sequence comes from Curtobacterium sp. MCLR17_040, assembly GCF_003234735.1. Classification (NCBI taxonomy): domain Bacteria; kingdom Bacillati; phylum Actinomycetota; class Actinomycetes; order Micrococcales; family Microbacteriaceae; genus Curtobacterium; species Curtobacterium sp. MCLR17_040. The sequence continues at coordinate 119,353 of NZ_QKTE01000006.1, forward strand.
GAACCTTCGTGAACATGCAGGCGGCGCCCAACCAGCCGCAGCCTAACCGACGCAACTGACTCTAGTTGCAAGCTCACGAAGAAGACCGGCCCTGGACCTGCTTTCGCAGGCGGAACCGGTCTTGTGGAACCAACATATCAGAAGCGTTCCAGTGGGGCAACCTCCTCAGTCGACGCGGTGGAACAGCGCGATGAACATCGCGTCCGTCCCGATGCGGTGCGGCCACAGCTGCGCCGTGGCGCCGTCCGCGATCTCGGGGTCGCGGGCGGCGACACCCCGGACGATCGTGGCGGTGTCGAGCTGCTCGAGGCGGTCCCCGTGCCGCCCCATCAGCGCGTCGACCTGCCCGCGGGTCTCGGCCAGGTGCGGCGAGCAGGTCACGTACGCCAGGGTCCCGCCCGGTGCGAGCACCCGGACGGCGGCGTCGAGCAGTTCGGTCTGCAGGGCAGCGAGCTCCTCGACGTCCTCGGGGAGCTTCCGCCAGCGCGCCTCCGGCCGGCGACGCAGCGCGCCGAGCCCGGTGCACGGGGCGTCGAGCAGGATGCGGTCGAAGGTCATCCCGGTGCCGTCGCGTCCGTACCGACGGGCGTCGCCCTCGACGACCCGCACGTGGTCACCGAACACGCCGAGGGCGTTCCGCACGAGTCCGGCGCGGGCCGGCACGAGCTCGTTGGCGACCAGGGTCGCCCCGCCCTGCTGCGCCTCGGCGGCGAGCAGCGCGGCCTTGCCGCCGGGCCCGGCGCACATGTCGAGCCACCGCTCCCCCGCACGCACGTCCGACGAACGGCTCAGTGCCAGCGCGGCGAGCTGCGACCCCTCGTCCTGCACGCGCAGGCGTCCGGCGGCGACGCCCGGCACGCGCGCCGGGTCGCCGCTGATGCCGCGGATGCCGACGGGCGACACCGGCGCGGCGTCCGCCTGCACGACGGGCTCGCCGGCCCGGACGGGAGGCACGGTGCCGGTCGCGCCGTCGGCCTCCGGTTCGTCGTCGGCGGGCACCAGGGCCGCGGGCACGTCGTCCGCACCGGTCGCGTCGGCGAACGCGGCATCGGTGTCGTCGTCCGGAGCGGTGCGGGCGGTCGCGGTGGCGATGTCCTCGTCGGTGGCGAGGCCGGGCAGGGCCGCGAGCTGCACCCGGGGTGCGGCGTTGTCGGCGGCGAGCAGGGCGGCGAGCTCGTCGCGGGAACGTTCGGCGGCCAGGGCGTCGCGGAGCGCCGAGACGACCCAGACCGGGTGCGACCAACGGGTGGCGAGCAGGGCGTCCCCGGCACGGCCCTCGGTGATCAGGGCGTCCCACTCCTGGTCGGTGCGGGCGGCGATCTTGCGCATCACGGCGTTCACGAACCCGGTGGCGCGGCGGGCACCGACCTCGCGGGCGAGCTCGACCGTGGCGTCGACGGCGGCGTGCGTCGGCGTGCGCATGGCGAGCAGCTGGTGCGCACCGAGACGCATCACGTCGAGGACGTCCGCCTCGATGTTCTCGGCCCGGCGACCGGATGCCAGCGCGATGATCACGTCGTAGCGGCCGAGCATCCGGATCGACCCGTAGGTGAGCTCGGTCGCGAACCCGGCGTCGCGGGCGGTGAGCCCGGCGCGGCGGATGCGCGTCGGCAGCAGCAGGTTCGCGTAGGCGTCGTCGACCTGCACGGCGCGGAGCACGTCGAACGCCACGCGGCGGGCACTCGCCGGACGCGGGCCGCGGCGGGCACCCTGGGGCTTCGTCTGGGGGCTCATGCGAGGACCTTCCCGTCCAGTTCGCCGAGGCCACGGGCCCAGGCGGCGGCGTCCATCGCCTTCTTGCCAGCCGGCTGCACCTCGAGCAGCACCAGCGGGGTGTCGGCGGTCCCGACCAGCAGCCGACCGCCGTGGAGTGCGAGCGCACCGGGCGCGAGCGACGGGGCGGGGTCCTGCGTGCCTCCAGGCTCGATCGTGCTGCGGAGCAGCTTCACGCGGGTCTCGCCCAGGTGGGCGTACGCGCCGGGCTCGGGCGTGACCCCGCGCAGCCGCGCGTGCACGGAGGCGGCGGGCGCGGCGAAGTCGGTGCGGCCGTCGTCGATCGTGAGCTTCGGGGCGAGCGTGGGCTCGCCGGACTGCTCGGTCGCGACGGCGGTGCCGGCGGCGATGGCGTCCACGACGTCCGCCACCACGTCGGCGCCGACCTCGGCCATCGCCGCGAGGACCTCACCCGAGGTCGCTTCGGGGTCGATCTCGAAGGGCAGGGCGGCGTAGACCGGGCCGGCGTCGAGCGACTCGACCAGCTGGAAGACCGTGGCGGCGGTCCGGGTGTCGCCAGCCATCACCGCACGCTGCACGGGAGCCGCACCGCGGTACGCCGGCAGGTCGGAGAAGTGCAGGTTGATCCACCCGTGCCGCGGGGCGTCGAGGGCCGGGCGGCGGAGCAGTGCGCCGTAGGCGACGATCACGCCGAGGTCGACGTCGAGGTCCGCGATCCGGGCGGTGACGGCGTCGTCGACACGCGAGGCCTCGATGACCGGCAGTCCGAGCTCCGCGGCGACGACGGCCACCGGGGTCGGGGTGAGGACACGCTTCCGGCCCTGCGGGGTGGCCGGCCGCGTGAGCACCGCGACGATCTCGTGGTCGGACGCCGCCAAACGGCGGAGGGTGGGGACGGCCGCAGCGGGGCTGCCGGCGACGACGAGACGCATGGGTTCGATCCTCCCACGCCGACGGGCCCACCCGACCCCGACCGCCTGTCCGGAGCACGCGGTGCTCGGCACTGCCTGTGCACCAGCAGAGCGTGGGCTGCGTAGGTTCTGGCTGCATCGACGGAAGGAGCACCATGACCGACCGAGACCTGCCCATCCCGGACTTCGACCACGTCCCGCTCGGCAACCTGACGGAGCACCTGACGGCCCTCGACCGCGAGCAGCTCCAGGTGCTGCTCGACCACGAGCACGCCCACGGCGCACGGTTGCCGGTGCTGGAGCGGATCCGTCACCGGATCGAGGCCCTGGACGGCGGCGCGGAGCCGACCGGTTCCGTGCCGGAGCACCTCCCCGAGACGTCTGCGGGGGCCTCGGCACCCGCGGACGTCACGCCGGCCACCGCCGGTCCGACGATCAACCCGCCGTCCCACGGCGTGCCCACCAACCCCGCGCAACCGCGCTGAGATCAGGAGACACCATGAGCGACGTCACCACCGCCACCAACCGCTACGCCGGTTCGTCCGTCCAGAAGGCCGCCCTCGTGGTCGGCATCGTGTTCCTGCTCGTCGGGATCGCCGGGTTCGTCCCCGGCATCACGACCGGCGACCTGGCCGGGGCCGGACACGAGTCGATGGGCATGCTGCTCGGCATCTTCCAGGTGTCCGTGCTGCACAACATCGTGCACCTGCTGTTCGGCGTCGTCGGACTGCTCGCCGCCAACCGCGCCTCCGGCTCGCGGATGTACCTGGTGATCGGCGGGATCGTCTACTTCGTGCTGTGGATCTACGGCCTGTTCACCGCCGGCCACAGCTCGGGAGCGAACTTCGTCCCGCTGAACAACGCCGACAACTGGCTGCACCTCGTGCTCGCCATCGGCATGGTCGCCCTCGGCGTCGTGCTGCCGCGCGAGCGTCGTCGGCCCGCCGACGCCTGACCGGCCAGCACCAGCCGGTCGCCGCACGGCGGCAGACCCCGAACGACACCGCCGACGTCGCACGACGTCGGCGGTGTCGTTCTCCGTCGTGGAGCGCCCGGGCCCACCCGGGACCGGCGGCGTCAGACCTCGGAGAACGGCTCCGCGTCGTCCAACCGCACCCGCAGCGTCGGAGCGGCCCGTCGTCGGTTGCCGCCCTTGAGCACCCGCCGGGTCGACGAGCGCCGGATGACCTCGGCCTTGAGCGTCGCGGCGACCTCGGCCCCGTGCGCGTACGGGAACCGCACGATGGCCCGGACCGTGCCCGGCAACGTGTCGTCCTCGACCGGGACCGGGCCGAGCACCGGACCGACGACAGCGTCGCCGACGGCCTCGACCGCAGCGGTGACGGCCTCGTCGGTACCGGTCATCGTCGCCACCCGCACCGCCGGCGGGAAGTGGAGTTCGCGGCGGTCGGTGAGCTCGTCGTGCGCGGGACCGTCGAGCCGCCACAGGGCCATCGCCGACGCCAGCCGCCCACCGATCCCGACCAGGTACACCTCGGCACCGGGGGCCGACTTCGCGGCGGCGTTCGTCCAGAAGCGCAGCACGTCCTCCTGCACCCGCAGCCCTTCGCGGGCGAGCATCTTCTCGCCGTCGAGCAGCAGCACGCAGGCGTACCCGCCCGGCACCGACGGCTCGGCCCCACGGGTGGCGACGACGACCGATGGCTTGGCGGGAACCTCGTCGAGCGGGCGGGAGCCGTCCGCGACGATGATCCGGGTGCCGGGGAACGCCCGCCCGAGCTCCTCCGCGGTGCGCTGTGCCCCCTGGCCGACCGGCTTCACGGTGCCGTTGCCGCACGTCGGGCAGCGGAACCCGACGGCCAGGGCGCCGCAGAACCGGCACTGGGGCGTGGCGCCGCGGTGCGGGCTTCCGAGCGGCCCGCCGCAGACCCGGCAGTGCGCGCGTTCGCCGCACTCGGCGCAGACCAGCCCCGTACCGAAGCCCGGGCTCGCGACCTGCACCAGGACGGCACCGTGCTGGCTGGCCTCGCGCGCGGCACGCCAGGCGGAGCTCGGGATGCGGGCCTGTGCGGCAAACCCCTCGGCCCCGGTCTGCTGCACGGTGGGGATGACCTTCGGCGTCTTCACGCGGTAGGGCACGACGTCCTGCAGCCAGTGCAGCTCCACCAGCCGTTGCACGTCGGTGCTGCGCGCGTGTGAGACGAACAGCAGCGCGGCCCCGGACTGGGCGGCCCGCACCAGGGCCACGTCACGCGTGTGCACGTAGGGCGCCCGCTGCTCGATGAACGAGGCGTCGCCGTCGTCCCACATCGCGATCAGGCCGAGCTCCGTCGCCGGCGCGTACATCGCCGTACGGTTGCCGATCGCGACCACCGGGTGCGTGCGGGCCTGCAGCAGGCCCTTCGCGCGCTGCCCGTTCGTCTGCTTGGCGTCGAACCGCACCACCCGTTCCGGCGGCAGCACGGCGAGCAGGGCGCGCTCGAGGTCGATGACGTCGCGGAAGTCCGGCACGGCGATCACCGCGGACTGCTCGGCCGCCACCGTGTGTGCGGCGGCCTGGGCGAGTGTCGCGGCCCATCCCGGGACCCAGACCGGTGCGTCCGCGTCACCCACCGCCACGGGCTGGGGCACGGCGGCGACCGCGGCGCGTCCGTGCTCCGTCACCACGGCCTCCAGGACGCCGTCGGCGTAGCCGGTGACGGGCGGGGCGGTCACCGGCGGCGGCGACCACGCGGTGTCCCGGGCGAGCCAGGCCTTCTCGGCGCGCACCTGCCGCGGTGGCACGGCGAGGCGCAGGACGTCGGACGCGACACCCGCGGCCCGGTCGGCGACGGCACGCGCGAGGGTCCAGATCTCCGGCGCGAGCACGGGCACCGGGGACAGCACGGCCTCGATCTGGCTGAGCTCCCCCGGGTACTCACCCTCGGTGACGACCTCGACCACGTAGCCGTCGGACATCCGGGCCCCGGTGCGCAGCGGCACCTTGACGCGGACCCCCGCGACGCAGTCGTCCTCGAGCTCGGCCGGCACCCGGTAGTCGAACAAACGGTCCAACTGCGGGAGCGGCGAGTCGAGGACGACGCGCGCGACGGTGGTCACGCGGTGCTTCAGACGGTCGCGGCGACGAGTCCTGCGGCGGCGCGGAGTTCCTCGACACGGTCGAGCTGCTCCCACGTGAACCCCGGGAGCTCGCGGCCGAAGTGGCCGTAGGTCGCGGTCTGCGCGTAGATCGGTCGGAGCAGGTCGAGGTCGCGGATGATCGCGGCCGGACGCAGGTCGAAGACCTGGCGGATGGCGGCCTCGATCGTGGCGTCGTCGACGTGTCCGGTGCCGAAGGTCTCGACGTACAGCCCGACGGGCTTCGCACGGCCGATCGCGTACGCGACCTGCACCTCGAGCCGGTCGGCCAGCCCCGCGGCGACCGCGTTCTTGGCGACCCAGCGCAGCGCGTACGCCGCCGAACGGTCGACCTTCGACGGGTCCTTGCCGCTGAACGCGCCGCCACCGTGACGGGAGGCCCCGCCGTAGGTGTCGACGATCACCTTGCGGCCGGTGAGCCCGGCGTCGCCCTGGGGACCACCGATCTCGAAACGACCGGTCGGGTTCACGATGACGTCGACGTGCGACGAGTCGAGGTCGACCAGGTCGAGGACCGGACGGATCACGTGCTCGGTGATCGCCGCGGTGAGCTCGTCGAGCGTGACGCTCGGCGAGTGCTGCGTGGAGAGCACGACGGTCTCGACGGTCTTCGGCACGACGCCGTCGTACCCGATGGTGACCTGGGTCTTGCCGTCCGGGCGCAGGAACGACAGCTCGCCCGACTTGCGGACCGCGGCCAGGCGCTCGGCCAGACGGTGCGCCAGCCAGATCGCGACCGGCATGTACTCGGGGGTCTCGTTCGTCGCGAAGCCGAACATGATGCCCTGGTCGCCGGCGCCCTGACGGTCGAGCGGGTCGACCGCACCGGTGCGGGAGTCGAGCGACTCGTCCACACCCTGCGCGATGTCGGGCGACTGCGCGCCGATCGAGACCTCGACACCGCAGGTGGCACCGTCGAACGAGACGTCCGACGAGTTGTAGCCGATGCCGGTGATGACGTCACGGACGAGCTTGGGGATCTCGACGTAGCCGGAGGTCGTGACCTCGCCGGCGACGTGCACGAGCCCGGTGGTCACCATCGTCTCGACGGCGACGCGCGCGTTCGGGTCGACCGTCAGCAGTGCGTCGAGGATGCTGTCCGAGATCTGGTCGCAGATCTTGTCGGGGTGCCCCTCGGTCACCGACTCGGACGTGAAGAGGCGGAGAGCAGCTGCAGTCACCGGGATCAGTCGGTGGGCTGCTGCTGCTTGGTGACGGTGAGCTTGTCCTCGTTGATCTCGTGGAGCGCGACGGACAGCGGCTTGTCGTCGATCGTCGAGTCGACGAGCGGTCCGACGTTGTCGAAGAGCGAGCCCTCGTGCAGGTCGGCGTAGTAGTCGTTGATCTGGCGGGCGCGCTTCGACGCGAAGATGACGAGCGCGTACTTCGACTCGACCTTGCTGAGCAGGTCGTCGATGGGCGGGTCGATGATGCCCTGGGGGTTGGCCATGGTGTCTCCTCGAAGTCAGTGCACCCGTCAGGGCGCAGAGAACAAGTCTACGACCTCACGTGCCGCGGTGCCGACATCGGAGTTCACGATCCGCACGTCGAACTCGTCCTGCGCGGCCAGCTCGACCTTCGCGGTCTCGAGACGACGCGCCTGTTCCTCCGCGGATTCGGTCCCGCGGCCGATCAGCCGGCGCACCAGTTCCTCCCACGTCGGGGGCAACAGGAACACGAGCACCGCCTCGGGCATGGCGTCGCGGACCTGCCGGGCGCCCTGCAGGTCGATCTCGAGCATGACCTTCTCGCCGGCGTCGAGCGCGCGGTCGATCGGCGGGCGCGGGGTGCCGTACCGGTACGAGTTGTGGACGGTCGCCCACTCGAGCAGCTCGCGGTCGCGGATCATGCGGTCGAACTCGTCGTCGTCCACGAAGTAGTAGTGCACGCCGTCGACCTCGCCGGGGCGCGGCTTCCGGGTGGTGGCGGAGACGCTGAGGTTGACGTCCGGGTAGTGCTGTCGGATGTGCGCGCTGACCGTGCCCTTGCCGACCGCGGTGGGTCCGGCGAGCACGACGAGCTTCGAGACACCACGCTTGCGACCGCGGGCGGCGAGCCAGTCCGCCAGGGCGGTCCGCTGCCGGGTCCCCAGGCCACCGAGGCGCTTCGAGGGGGCGATCCGCAGGGTCCCCATGATCGCCTCGGCTCGTGCGGGGCCGATCCCCGGCAGGCTGACGAGCAGGTCACGGACCCGCAGCGAGCGTTCCGCCGAGGTCGTCTCGACCAGCGAGTCGTCCCACGCGGCACGGGCGACGTCGAGTGCCGAGCGCTCCCCCGACGCGATCGCGGCCTTCACCGCGGCCCGGGCGCGTCGCGCGGCGACCGCGGCCTTCGCCGCAGCGACGCGGTCCACCTCTGGCGGGGTCCGGTGGGCGGGCAGGCCCTCGTGCTCGTCGGTCACGCTGCCGCCGCCAGTGCGGTGCGGATGCGGTCGGCGCGGTCGGTGACGAGCGCCGCGACGCCGTCCGGACCGTCGGTCAGCAGGCCGCGCGACTCGGTCACGAGCACCTGCTCGGCACGGGCGCCGTACAGCGCACGGAGGTCCTCGACGCGGGCACCCTGGGCACCGAAGCCCGGGGCGAGGACCGGCGCGGTGCCGATCGCGTCCGCGTCGATGCCGAAGTCGTCGAGGTGAAGGGTCGCGCCGAGCACGAGCCCGACGTCGCCGAGGGCCTGATCGCCCACGGACCGGTTGTCGTCTGCCACGTCCAAGACGATACCGGCCGCGACCGTCCGGCCGGTACGCGGTCCTTCCGCGAGCACCGCGGTCTGCAGCACACGGGCCTCGGGGTTGCTCGTCGCCGCGAGCACGAAGACCCCGGCACCGTTCCGGCGCGCGACGTCGATCGTGCCCCGGAGCGAGCCGTACCCGAGGTACGGCGACACCGTCATCGCGTCGGCCGCGAACGGCCCGTCGCGGTCCAGCCACGCCAGCGCGTAGTCGTCACCGGTGGTCCCGATGTCGCCCCGCTTCACGTCGGCGACGACCAGGAGGCCCGCATCGCGTGCCCGGCGGATCGTCGCGTCGAGCGCACGGTAGCCCGCCACCCCCGCCGCCTCGAAGAAGGCGACCTGCGGCTTCACGATCGCCGCGCGGCCGGCGGCCGCGTCGACCAGGGTCGCGCCGAACGCCGTCAGGCCCTGCTCGTCGCGGGCGAGCCCCCACGCCGCCAGGGTGGCGGCGTGGGGGTCGATCCCGACGCAGAGCGGTGAACGCTCCCCCATGGCGGACGCGAGGCGGTCGCCGAAGGAGGCCGGGCCTCCCGACCGGGTCGTTGCCACGCTGGCAGCCGTCACCAGGTCGCGCGCTCGAGCGCGTAGTCCTGCAGGCTGCGGACGTTGAGCGGCGAACCGATCGTCTCGATCGCCGCGACGGCCGCCCCGATCTGCGCGATCGTCGTGAACAGCGGCTTGTCCGCCGCGACCGTGGCCGCACGGATCTCGTACCCGTCCGCACGACCGGCGGCACCCGACGGCGTGTTGATCACGATGTCGACCTCGCCCCGGGCGAGCAGGTCGACGACGCTCTCGCCGCCCTGGCTGTACTTGCCGACGATCCCGACCTCGATGCCGTTGCGGCGGAGGATCTCGGCCGTGCCCTCGGTCGCGATGATCGTGAAGCCGAGCTGCTGCAGGCGGTGCACCGGCAGCACGATCGCGCGCTTGTCGGTGTCGGCGACGCTCACGAAGACCGTGCCGCTGGTCGGCAGGCCGCCGTACGCGGCGTCCTGCGACTTGAGGAACGCCCGCGGGAAGTCGCGGTCGATGCCCATGACCTCGCCGGTGGAGCGCATCTCGGGGCTGAGCACCGAGTCGACGACCTGGCCCTCGCGGGTGCGGAAGCGACGGAAGGGCAGCACGGCCTCCTTGACGGCGACCGGCGACTGGGCGGGGACGAACGCGCCGTCACGCTCGGGCAGCATGCCCTCGGCGACGAGCTCGGCGACCGTGGTGCCGGTCATGATGCGGGACGCGGCCTTGGCCAGCGGGATGCCGAGCGCCTTCGAGACGAAGGGCACCGTGCGGCTGGCGCGCGGGTTCGCCTCGAGGACGTAGAGCACGCCGGCGCCGATGGCGAACTGGACGTTGAGCAGGCCCTGCACGCCGATGCCGCGAGCGATCTTCTCGGTCGCGTCGACGACGCCCTGGATCTCCGCGCGGCCGAGGCCGACCGGGGGCAGGGTGCAGGCCGAGTCGCCGGAGTGGATGCCGGCCTCTTCGAGGTGCTCCATGATGCCGCCGATGTAGAGCCGCTCGCCGTCGAAGAGCGCGTCGACGTCGATCTCCACGGCGTCGTCCAGGAACCGGTCGACCAGCAGCGGGAGCTCCGGGCCGATGATCGCCTGGTCGGCCATCCGGTCGAAGTAGTCCGCGAGCGACGGGGAGTCGTAGAGGATCTCCATGCCGCGGCCGCCGAGCACGAACGACGGGCGGACGAGGACGGGGTACCCGATCTCCTCCGCCACCGTGGTCGCGCTGGCCAGGTCGTGGGCGGTGCCGTTCCGCGGTGCGAGCAGGCCGGCGGCGTCGAGGATGGCGGAGAACTGCCCGCGCTCCTCGGCCGAGTCGATCGCGGTGGGGCTGGTGCCGAGGATCGGGATGCCCGCGGCCTCGAGCGGCTTCGCCAGGCCGAGGGCGGTCTGGCCACCGAGCTGCACGACGACGCCGACGAGTTCGCCGGACGCCGCCTCGGCCTCGATGACCTCGAGGACGTCCTCGGCGGTCAGGGGCTCGAAGTACAGGCGGTCCGAGGTGTCGTAGTCGGTCGACACGGTCTCGGGGTTGCAGTTGATCATGATCGTCTCGAACCCGGCGGCGCTCAGCGCGAAGGACGCGTGCACGCAGGAGTAGTCGAACTCGACGCCCTGTCCGATGCGGTTCGGGCCGGAGCCGAGGATGACGACCTTCTTGCGGTCGCTCGGCGTGATCTCGGTCTCGGTGTCGTACGACGAGTAGTGGTACGGCGTCAGGGCGGGGAACTCACCGGCGCAGGTGTCGACGGTCTTGAAGACCGGTCGGATGCCCTGGGCGTGCCGCTCGTCACGGACCTGCTGCTCGGAGACCGGTGCCGCGTCCGTGCTGCGGAGGCTCGCGATCTGGGTGTCGCTGAAGCCGTGCTCCTTCGCCCAGCGCATCGTGTCCGCGTCGAGGGTCTCGGCGGCCCGGACCTCGTCCGCGACCTCGTTGATGAGCACGATCTGGTCGATGAACCAGGGGTCGATCTTGGTGGCCTCGAAGACCTCGTCCGCGGTGGCACCCGCGACCAGCGCCTGCTGGACCGTGACGATGCGGCCGTCGGTCGGGATCGACGACTTCGCCAGCAGGGCGTCCTTGTCGAGCTCGGCCGCCGGGGTGTCCCAGTGGAAGCTCGACCCGCGCTTCTCGAGCGAGCGCAGCGACTTCTGCAGCGCGGTGGCGTAGTTCCGGCCGATGGCCATCGCCTCGCCGACGCTCTTCATCGTCGTGGTGAGGGTGGCGTCGGCGGCCGGGAACTTCTCGAACGCGAACCGCGGGGTCTTCACGACCACGTAGTCGAGGGTCGGCTCGAAGCTCGCCGGGGTGACCTTCGTGATGTCGTTCTCGATCTCGTCCAGCCGGTAGCCGATGGCGAGCTTCGCGGCGATCTTGGCGATCGGGAAGCCCGTGGCCTTCGACGCGAGGGCGGACGAGCGGGACACGCGGGGGTTCATCTCGATGACGATGACGCGGCCGTTCGACGGGTCGACGGCGAACTGGATGTTGCAGCCACCGGTGTCGACGCCGACGCGACGGATGATGTCGATGCCGATGTTCCGCATGTTCTGGTACTCGCGGTCGGTCAGGGTCAGCGCGGGGGCGACCGTGATCGAGTCACCGGTGTGGACGCCGACCGGGTCGACGTTCTCGATGGAGCAGATGACGACGGTGTTGTCGTAGTTGTCGCGCATCAGCTCGAGCTCGTACTCCTTCCAGCCGAGGATGGACTCCTCGAGCAGGACCTCGGTCGTCGGGCTGGACTGCAGCCCGTCGCCGACGAAGCGGACGAGTTCGGCCTCGTTGTAGGCGAAGCCCGAGCCGAGGCCGCCCATGGTGAAGGACGGGCGGACGACCAGCGGGTACCCGAGGTCCTTCGCGAACTCCTTCGCTTCCTCCAACGTGTGCGCGATGTGGCTGCGGGCGACGTCGGCACCGGACTCGAGCACGAGCTCCTTGAAGAGCTGGCGGTCCTCGCCGCGCTGGATCGCCTCGACCTTGGCGCCGATGAGCTCGACGCCGTGCTTGTCGAGGATGCCGGCCTCGTCGAGCGCGATGGCCGCGTTCAGGGCCGTCTGGCCGCCGAGGGTCGGCAGGACGGCGTCCGGCTTCTCGATGCGGATGATCTCCTCGAGCGACGCGTTCGTGATCGGCTCGATGTAGGTCGCGTCGGCGAAGTCGGGGTCGGTCATGATCGTCGCCGGGTTCGGGTTGACCAGGATGACCCGGACGCCCTCGGCCCGGAGGACACGGCACGCCTGGGTGCCGGAGTAGTCGAACTCGGCGGCCTGACCGATGACGATCGGGCCGGAGCCGATGACGAGGACGGAGTTGATGTCTGCGCGCTTGGGCATCAGTTCGCTTCCTTGGTGATGTCTGCTGCGGGGGTCGTGGCGTCGGCGGTGGCCGCGTCGAGCGGCTCCCCGTCGCGACGCTCGCGCACCATGTCCGCGAACCGGTCGAAGAGGTACATGCTGTCGTGCGGTCCGGCGGCGGCCTCGGGGTGGTACTGCACGCTGAACGCCGGCACGTCGAGCGCGCGGAGGCCCTCGACCACGTTGTCGTTCAGCGAGTAGTGCGAGACCTCGACCCGACCGAACCCGGCCGGGGACTCGAGGACCTCGCCGAGGGGCGCGTCGACCGCGAAGCCGTGGTTCTGGCTCGTGATCTCGACCTTGCCCGTGGTCGTGTCGAGCACCGGCTGGTTGATCCCGCGGTGGCCGAAGGGCAGCTTGTAGGTGCCGAAGCCGAGCGCACGGCCGAGCAGCTGGTTGCCGAAGCAGATGCCGAAGAACGGGCGGCCGGTGCGCAGGCTGTCCTGCAGCAGCTCCACCTGTGCATCCGACGCGGCGGGGTCGCCGGGGCCGTTCGAGTAGAACAGGGCGTCCGGTGCGAGGGCTTCCAGCTCCGCGGCGGAGATGTCCTGCGGCACCACGTGCACCTCGAAGCCGCGGGCGGCGAGGTACCGGGTGGTCGAGGCCTTCACGCCGAGGTCGAGCACGGCCAGGGTGCCGATCTGCTCGCCCACGGCGGGGACGACGTAGGTCTCCGGGGTGGACACGACCGCCGAGAAGCTCGCGCCGGCCATCGTCGCCTGCGACACGACCGCGTCCAGCTGCGACTCGGCCGACAGTGCGGCGTCCGCACCGCTGAAGACGCCGCCCTTCATGGCGCCGGCGTCACGGATGCGGCGGGTGAGTGCGCGGGTGTCGATGCCGGAGATGCCGACGATGCCGTCGCGCACCAGGTGGTCGTCGAGCGTCGCGTTCGCGCGGTGGTTCGACACCACGCGGCTGGGGTCGCGCACCACGTACCCGGCGACCCAGATGCGACGGGACTCGGGGTCCTCGTCGTTCACCCCGGTGTTGCCGATGTGCGGCGCGGTCTGCACCACGATCTGTCCGGCGTAGGAGGGGTCGGTCAGCGTCTCCTGGTAGCCGGTCATGCCGGTCGCGAAGACCACCTCGCCGAGCGTGCGCCCACGGGCGCCGTAGGCCCAGCCGTCGTACCGGGTGCCGTCTTCGAGGACCAGGACGGCCCGTTCGCGTGTCATGCTTTCTTCCCTTCGCCCGCGGTTCGCGGAGCATCGGCCGCAGTCCCCTGCGGCCCGGTCTCGGTCAGTCCCTGCAGGGCGTGCAGCGCGGCTGCGTCGCCCTCCGGGAACCGGAAGTAGGTGTCCAGGTCCGTCGCACCTGCGGCGCCGGTCGCCGTCCATCGCAGACGGACCAGTCCCCCGGGTTCGACCACTCGGTCGATCGCCCACGTGGAGCGGTCGGCGCCGCGGACCGCGTCACGCGCGATCCAGCGGTCGTCGGTACCGGCGAGGCGCATCACCACGCCGGTCGCGTGGACCGTCACCCCGCCGCGGCCGCGGAACCCGAGGCCGCCTGCGGTGATGCGTTCCAACGGCTGGTCGGCGCGGGTCGTCGCGACGGTGAACCCGTCCCACGACCCGACCGCCGGTGCCAGGTCGGCCGGCACACGGACTGGAGGCACGGCTTCCGCCTGCTTCCTGGTCCGCGTCCGCCAGGTGCGCGCCATCGCGACGAACAGGGCGGCGACCGCGAGCAGGATCACCGCGCCGAGGAGCCAGCGCTGCGCGTCGCCGCTCATGCGCGCGCCCCTGTCCGGAGCGCCGCGGCGTGCGCCGCGATCGTGTCCGCGTCGACGACCCGGCCGTCGAGCACCGTCGCGTACCCCTGGTGGAAGGTCGCGACGACCCGGCCCGGCAGGGTCATGCCGAGGTACGGCGAGTTCTGCGACTGGCCGGCGAGGTCGGTGACCGCGAACTCGCGGCTGGCCGACGGGTCGTAGAGCGTGATCTCGGCGGGTGCTCCCACGGCGATGCGCTGCCCGTGCCCCTCGACCTGGCCGATCCGCGCCGGCGCCTCGGACAGCACCCGGGCGACGTCGGCCCAGTCGAGCCGCCCGTCGTCGACCACGGCGGACTGCACCACGCTCAGTGCCGATTCGAGGCCGACCATGCCGTTGGCGGCGGCGGGCCACTCGCAGCACTTCGCCTCGGCGGTGTGCGGCGCGTGGTCGGTCGCGACGATGTCGATGGTGCCGTCGGCCAGGGCCGCGCGGAGCGCCTCGACGTCCTCGCGGGCGCGGAGCGGCGGGTTCACCTTGTAGCGGGCGTCGTATCCGGGCGCACCGTCGTGGCCGGCGATGAGGTCCTCGGTGAGCACCAGGTGGTGCGGGGTGACCTCGGCCGTGACGTCGATGCCGCGGGACTTCGCCCACCGGATCACCTCGACGCTGCCGGCCGTCGAGACGTGGCAGACGTGCAGATGTGCTCCGACGTGGTCGGCGAGCAGGACGTCGCGGGCGATGATCGCCTCTTCCGCGACGGCGGGCCACCCGGCGAGGCCGAGCTCCGAGGACAGCCGGCCCTCGTTCATCTGCGCGCCGATGGTCAGCCGGGGCTCCTGGGCGTGCTGCGCGAGCACCCCGCCGAAGCCCTTGATGTACTCGAGTGCGCGGCGCATGAGCAGCGGGTCGGCCACGCAGGAGCCGTCGTCCGAGAACACCCGGACCTTCGCCCGCGAGGTCGCCATCGCACCGATCTCGGACAGGTGCGTGCCCTGCAGCCCCTGCGACACGGCGCCGATCGGGCGGACCGTCACGTAGCCCGCGTCGTCACCGAGTGCCTGGACCTGCTCGACGACCCCGGCAGTGTCGGCGACGGGGCTCGAGTTGGCCATGGCGTTCACGGCGGTGAAGCCACCGGCGGCCGCGGCACGCGAGCCGGTGAGGACGGTCTCGGACTCCTCGTGACCGGGCTCGCGCAGGTGCGTGTGGAGGTCCACGAGACCGGGCAGGGCGATGAGGCCGTCCGCGTCCACGGTGGTGGCGCCGGCCGTGTCGAGACCGGACCCGACCGCGGTGATGCGCCCGGCCTCCAGACGGATGTCGGCACGCGAGCCGTCGACCAGCTGCGCGCCACGGATCAGGTGAGCGGTCATGCGGCGGACTCCTTCGCGTCGGTGCCGGTTCCGGCACTGCCCGTCAGGGCGAGGTAGAGGACGGCCATCCGGACCGAGACGCCGTTCTCGACCTGCTCGACGACGGTCGAACGGGGGTCGTCGGCGGCGACGCCGGCGATCTCGAGCCCACGGTTCATCGGGCCGGGGTGCATGATCAGCGTGCGCTCGGACAGCCGCCCGAAGCGCGCCGCCGTCAGGCCCCAGTGCCGCGTGTACTCGCGCGGGTTCGGGAAGAAGGCGTCGTTCATCCGCTCCTGCTGGATGCGGAGCGTCATGACGACGTCCGGGTCCTCGGCGAGGGCCGTGTCGAGGTCGTGGTGCACCGCGGCGCCGAACGGCGTCGGGGTGGCGGGCAGCAGCGTCGGCGGCGCGGCGAAGGTCACGCTCGCGCCGAGGGTGCGGAGCAGCCAGGCGTTCGACCGGGCGACCCGGCTGTGCAGCACGTCGCCGATGATCAGGACGCGCACGCCGTCGAGGCCCTGACCGCGCGAGCCGGCGCCGTGCAGGCGGCGGCGCATGGTGAAGGCGTCGAGCAGCGCCTGCGTCGGGTGTTCGTGGGTGCCGTCACCGGCGTTGACCACCGGCACGTCGATCCAGTCGGCGTCGGCGAGCACCCGCGGCGCCCCCGAGGCACCGTGACGCATGACGATGCCGTCGATGCCCATCGCGCCGAGGGTCTGTACGGTGTCCTTCAGGGATTCGCCCTTGGAGACGCTCGAGCCCTTCGCGGCGAAGTTCAGGACGTCGGCGGACAGGCGCTTCGCGGCGGCCTCGAACGAGATGCGCGTGCGCGTGGAGTCCTCGAAGAACAGGTTCACCACGGTCTTGCCGCGCAGGGCCGGGAGTTTCCGGACCTCGCGCGTGTTGACCTCGGCCATCTCCTCGGCCACGTCGAGGATGTGGACGGCCTGGTCGCGGGACAGGTCGGCAGTCGAGAGCAGGTGCCGCATCACGCCACCCCCTGCTCGATGAACACGGTGTCGTCGCCGTCGGTCTCGGCCAGGTGCAGCGTGACCCGCTCGTCGGACGCGGTCGGCAGGTTCTTGCCCACGTGGTCCGCGCGGATCGGCAGCTCGCGGTGGCCGCGGTCGACGAGCACGGCGAGCCGGACGGCACGCGGCCGGCCGATGCCCTGCAGCGCGTCGAGTGCGGCGCGGACGGTCCGACCGGAGTACAGCACGTCGTCGACGAGCACGACGACCTTGCCGTCGATGCCGCCGGCGGGGATCACCGTCCGGTGCGGCGCGCGGCCGATGCCGTGGCCGAGGTCGTCGCGGTGCATGGTGACGTCGAGCGTGCCGACACGCTCCGTCCCGATGCCACCGGCGGCCGAGGACCACTCCGGCTCGATGCCGGCCAGGATCCGGCCGAGGCGTTCCGCCAGGACGGCGCCGCGGGTCGGGATGCCGAGGAGCACGAGGTCCGAGCCCCCGTGGTTGGCTTCGAGGATCTCGTGCGCGATGCGTGTCAGGGCACGCGTGATGTCGGGCTGTTGCAGGACCGTTCTGGTTCCCACGTCGACCCCCTTCCCCGCCTCACTGGACGGCATTAAAGGATGCTGACGTGGTCAACCCTACCGGGACTCCTGGTCTCCTGCGACCGTCCGACCGGACGGTGCACGACCGCCGGCGACGGCCCCGAGCACGCCGTTGACGAAGCCGGCGGAGTCCTCGGTGGACAGCGACTGCGCGAGCTCGACCGCCTCGGCGATCGCGACGGCGTCGGGCACCTCCGGGTTGAACCGGAGCTCCCACACGGCCATCCGCAGGATGCAGCGGTCGAGGACCGGCATCCGGGCGATCGACCAGCCCTGGGCGTGGTCGACGATGACGGAGTCGATCTCGTGACGGGCGTCGTCGACACCCGTGACGATCTGGCGGGCGTAGTCCCAGCTGGAGGCACGCTCCGGCTGGTCCAGGTGCCGGACCGTCTCGGTGGCGAGCACGTCCGCGATCGGCAGCTCACGCACCTCGGCGACGTACAGCATGTCGAGGGCGCGCTTGCGGGCCTTCGAACGAGCACTCATACGGTCAGCGCCTAGGAGTTGACGCGGCCGAGGAAGCTGCCGTCGCGCGTGTCGATCTTCACCAGGGTGCCGCTCTCCAGGTACAGCGGGACCTGGATGCGGTGGCCGGTCGCGATGATGGTCGCGTCCTTGGTGCCGCCGGAGGAACGGTCGCCCTGGAGGCCCGGCTCGGTCTCGACCTCGGTGACGATCGACGTCGGGAGCTCGACGTACAGCGGGTTGCCCTCGTTCATCGCGATGGTGACCATCGCGGACTCGAGCAGGTAGTTCTTGGCGTCGCCGACCACGGTCGCGGAGACCGGGATCTGGTCGTACGTGTCGGTGTCCATGAACACGTAGGAGTCGCCGTCCTCGTAGAGGAACTGGTAGTCACGACGGTCGACGACGGCGGTGTCGATCTTCGCGCCGGCGTTGAACGTGCGGTCGACGACCTTGCCGGAGACGACGTTCTTGAGCTTCGTGCGGACGAACGCGCCGCCCTTGCCCGGCTTGACGTGCTGGAACTCGACGACCGACCACAGCTGGCCGTCGATGATGAGAACGGCGCCGTTCTTGATGTCTGTGGTACTGGCCATGAGTCGTCGGTGTCCCGTTCGGTCGTGTTGTGAAGTGTCCGCGGGCCGCGGACGGCCCCGGATGAGTGTAGCGGACGCCCGCCCGGCAGTCGGAGCGGTGCGCGTGCGTGCCGGACGCGCCGGTCTCGGGCGGGCGCCGGGCGCCGGGCCCGGGCCCGGGCCCGGGCTCAGCGCCGCCGTCGGGCGAGCCAGGCGTCGATCGCCGCCCAGCCGAGCAGCACCACCGCCGCTCCCCCGAGCAACCCGCCCGCGACCCCGGTGGACAGGGCCGCGGTCGGTCGCGCCGGCAACGACAGGTAGACGATCGCCAGGATCCCCGCCCCCGCACCGAGCAGCACGAGCAGGATGCGCCGGATCATGCCGGAGACGAGCTGCCGGTCGCGGCTGTCCGCGAAGAGCCGGATGTTCACCGTGAACCGGCCGGTCTCGATCGCCTCGCCGATGCGGTCCACCCGGCGGGGCAGGCGACGAGCGGCCGACACGACGCCGAGCAGCTCCTTCGCCGCCAGGTCGCGGAGCTTGCCCGGCCGGAGCTGGTCGGTGATCTGCTCCCGGGCGAGTCCGCGGGACTCCTCGAGCAGGTCGAACGACGGCGCGAGCGTGCGGAGCGTGCCCTCGAAGATGGCCAGCGCGCGGGCCGCGGCGACGAAGTCCGGCGGTGGCTTCAGCCGGTACCGCCCGAAGACCTCGACCGCGTCGTCCACGGTGTCGACGCCGATGCGCGCGCCCGGGCCGAGTTCGTCCGCGACGAAGCGGGCGATGTCCCGACGGAAGTCGGGCTCGTCGTGCGCATCGCGCACGGGTGCCATCCGCAGGACCGCATCGGCGATCCGCGACGTGTCGTCCTGCAGGTACGCGGCCAACAGGTCCTGGACCGTGTCCCGGAGACCCGGGTCGAGCCTCCCGACCGATCCGAAGTCGATCAACGCGGGCCGCCCGTCGGGCAGCACCAGGACGTTCCCCGGGTGCAGGTCTGCGTGGTACAGGCCGTCGAAGACGACCTGGCGCAGGAAGGCGCGGAGGATGGCGCGCATCGGCGCGTCGAGGTCGCGCTCGGAACGCTCGGCGCGGATCGCGCTGAGCGTGTCGCCCTCCAGGAACTCCATCACGAGCACACGCCGGCCGGACAGGTCCGGGTAGGGGTCCGGGAACCGGACCTCGTCCGGACGCGCGCTGCGGGCCTGGGCCGCACGCAGCGCGGTGAGGTTCCGGAGCTCGGAGACGAAGTCGACCTGCCGGATCAGGTCGTCCGCGTACTGGCCGGCGATGTCCTGCACGCCGACCTGCCGCGCCTCGGTCGACCACCGGGCCATGAACCGGACGACCCGCAGCGCGATGTCGACGTCGCGGTGCACCGCGGCGTCGATCCCCGGCCGCTGCACCTTCACGGCGACCGCGGTGCCGTCGGGCAGCCGGGCGCGGTGCACCTGCGCGATGGACGCCGCTGCGACGGGCACCGGGTCGAAGGTCGCGAAGACCTGGTCGACCGGGGCGCCGAGCTCCTGCTCGAGGAGCGCACGGACCTCGTCAGCCGGCGCCGCCGTGACGTTCCGCTGCAGGTGGGCGAGTCCCTCGGTCCACTCCTCGGGCAGCAGGTCGTCACGGGTGGAGAGCAGCTGGCCCATCTTCACGAACCCACCACCGGCTTCCTCGAGCGCCCGGCGCAGGTGCTCGGCCTGGTCGCGACGCAGGTCCGACGTTGCCGGGTCGTGCGAGAAGTCGAGACGACGGAACGGCACCAGGTGGTGGCGACGGGCGATCGAGAGGAGTTCGGTGAAGCGGCGACCACGGGAGCGCAGGGTGCCGGTGTCGGCATCGCGCGGGCCGGAGAGGTCGCTCAGTCGGGGTGGGGTGGGCACGTCCGCCAGTCTGCTCCCCGGTGCTGGGTCCGCAGCGTGCGGGTGGCCCGGTCCGTCGCGTCGCCCCCTCCTCCACAGCCTGGAGGCCCGGTGCGGCTTCCACAGGTCGGCGCGGGCCCGGCGCGGGGCTCGGTCCTGGAGCGAGACACTCGTGCCGTGGAGACAGCACTGATCGCGGCGTGCATCGCCGCCGGAGCGGCGATCGTCGCGGCCGTCGTCAGCTGGTTCGGGGCGTTCCGGAGTCGACGGACGTCCGATCGTGACCACGCCTGGCATCGGTTCACCTGGGCCGTCACGCAGCGGCCGGACATGAACACATACGACATTTCGACAACGGTGCTCTGAGACCTGGAGACCCTACCGTGGTGGTCGAAGGCCGATCGCCGACTCGCGAGCCGAGCGCTCCGCAGGCGAGCCAGCGCCGACCAGGCACATGACGACGACGAACGAAGGGCCTCCGACTGATGTCGATCCTGCGACCGCTCCCCGACGCGCCCGACCTCGACGAGGACGACGACGTCCTCTTCGCCTGGGACCACGGCGCCACCGTCGACGAATGGCGGGAATCCCAGCGCACCGGCGTGGTCACCGTCTCGACGCGTGTCACCTGGTGGTGGCGCAGGATGCGACGGGTCCTGCGCTGACCGGCGTGGCTAGACGCCGACCTCCTGGTAGGCGGTGAAGAGCAGGTGGTCCTCGGGGCCCTCGAGCACGACGGGCTTGCCGACGCCGTCCAGGATGATGAACCGCAGCATGCCGGCACGGGCCTTCTTGTCACGACGCATCGTGGCGAGCAGCCCCTGCCACCGACCGACACCGTACGAGGTCGGCAGGTCGAGCGACTCGAGGATCGCCCGGTGCCGGTCGACCGTAGCGTCGTCCAGGTGCCCGGTGAGTCGGGCGAGTTCGGCGGCGAACACCATGCCGACCGACACCGCTGCGCCGTGGCGCCACTGGTACCGCTCGGCGTGCTCGATCGCGTGCCCGAGGGTGTGCCCGTAGTTCAGGATCTCGCGTCGGCCCTGCTCCGTGAAGTCGTCCGAGACGACCTCGGCCTTGAGCGCGATGGCGAGCTCGACGACCCGGCGGAACTCCGGGGTCGTCGGGTCGGTGACCCGTTCGACGTCGGCCTCGACGATGTCCAGGATCTCGGGCACGGCGATGAACCCGGCCTTCACGATCTCGGCGAACCCGGTCAGGATCTCGTTGCGCGGCAGCGTGCGGGCGAGGTCGAGGTCCACGACGACGGCACGGGGAGCGTAGAAGGCGCCCACCAGGTTCTTGCCCTCGTTCGTGTTGATGCCCGTCTTGCCGCCGACACTGGCGTCCACCATGCCGAGCACGCTGGTCGGGACGGCCACGTACGGCACACCGCGCAGCCAGGTCGCGGCGACGAAGCCGGCCAGGTCTGTGACCGCACCGCCACCGAGGCCGATCACCGCGTCGGTGCGGGTGAAGTCGGCCTGCCCCATGATCTGCCAGCAGAACGCGGCGACCTCGACGCGCTTGGCGCCCTCGGCGTCGGGGACCTCGGCGATCAGGGCTTCGAGCCCGGCCTCGACCAGCAGCGCACGGAGCTCGTTCGCCCGGGCACCGAGCGTCGGCGAGTGCACGATGAGGACCTTGGCGACACGCGGGCCCAGGATCGCGGGCAGGGCACCGAGCAGGTCCGTGCCGACGGCCACCGTGTAGCCGTCGTCACCGCCGACCCGGATCTCGGTGGTCCCGGCGGGCAGGGTCGACTCGGTCACGGTGCTCCTTCGGTGCTGGTGGTGCTGCTGGTCGTGCTGCCGGGCGCGGCGGTGGTGCCGGCGTCGCTGCGCAGCCACGTGACGACCTCGTCGACCACGCGGGACATCGGCCGGCGCGACGTGTCGACCACGACGTGCGCGAGTTCGGCGTAGGTGGCCGCCCGCTCGTCCATGATCGTCTGCCAGGCGTCGATCCCGCCGTTCGCCAGCAGGGGCCGGTCGGACCCGGCGATCCGGTCGGCGACGGCCTCGGGCGACACGGTGAGCAGGACGATGCGCGCGCCGCTCAGGGCCTGCCGCGTGTCCGCGTGGGTGACGGCTCCCCCGCCCACGGCGATGACGCCGCCGGTGGCCAGCGCCGCCCGGACCGCCTGGGCCTCGAGCGCGCGGAACGCCGGCTCGCCGCGGTCGGCGAAGATCCCGGGGATCGGCCCGTGCTCGCGCACGATGACCCGGTCGGTGTCCGTGAACGGGACGCCGAGGGCCTTCGCCACCCGCTTGCCGACGCTCGACTTGCCGGCGCCCATCGGGCCGATCACGACCACGGGCGCGTCGGCGCGTCGGACGTCGGTGCTCACAGGTCGGTCGACGTCGCCGACGGCTCGGTCCGGCGCGTGCGCAGGGTCTCCGGGATCGCCGCGAGGTAGGCGTCGAGGTTGCGCTTCGTCTCGACGACGTTGTCGCCGCCGAACTTCTCGAGCACCGCGTCGGCGAGCACCAGGGCCACCATCGCTTCGGCGACGACACCGGCAGCGGGCACGGCGCAGACGTCCGAGCGCTGGTGGTGCGCCGAGGCGTCCTCACCGGAGACGACGTCCACCGTATGCAGGGCGTGCGGGATGGTCGCGATCGGCTTCATCCCGGCGCGGACGCGCAGCACGGTGCCCGTGGACATCCCGCCCTCGGTCCCACCGGCGCGGTCGCTCGTGCGGTAGATCTCGCCGTCCTCGCGGTACAGCTCGTCGTGCGCGGCGGAGCCCCGGCGGCCGGCGGTCGCGAAGCCGTCACCGACCTCGACCCCCTTGATGGCCTGGATCCCCATGATCGCCGCGGCGAGGCGGGCATCGAGCCGGCGGTCCCAGTGCACGTGCGAGCCGAGGCCCGGCGGGACGCCGTAGAACAGCACCTCGACGACGCCGCCCAGGGTGTCGCCGTCCTTCTTCGCGGCCTCGACCTCGGTGACCATGCGTGCGGAGGTCTCGGCGTCGAAGCAACGCAGCTGGTCCTCGTCGAGGCGGTCCACGTCGTCGGGCAGCGGCAGGTCCGTGCCGTCGGGGACCCGGACGGTCCCGACCTGCAGGGTGTGCGCCACCGAGCGGATGCCGAGTTCGGCCAGGAACGACTTGGCGACGGCACCGAGCGCCACGCGTGCAGCGGTCTCGCGGGCACTCGCCCGCTCCAGGATCGGGCGCGCCTCGTCGAAGCCGTACTTCTGCATGCCGACCAGGTCAGCGTGGCCCGGACGCGGTCGGGTGAGTGGCGCACTCCGCCCGCGGGACATCTCGGTGGACTCGATCGGCTCGGGGTTCATGACCTCGACCCACTTCGGCCACTCGGTGTTGCCGATGCGGATCGCGATGGGACTGCCGAGCGAGTAGCCGTGCCGGACACCGCCGGACACGTGCAGCTCGTCCTGCTCGAACTTCATCCGCGAGCCACGGCCGTAGCCGAGCTTGCGGCGCGCGAGATCGGCACGGATGGACTCGAACGACACCGGGACACCCGCGGGCAGGCCCTCGAGCATGGCGATCAGTTCGGGTCCGTGGGACTCACCAGCAGTCAACCAACGAAGCATGCCGCAATCCTCCCACAGCGATCGTCCGTGCGACGTCGTCGCCTACTGGTAGTCGGGGTGCGCCCGCAGCCACGCCTGGAACTGCTCGACCGCCACCAGGTGCTGGTCGTAGGTGTCCGAGAAGACGGTCTTGCCCGACTCCAGGTCGACCGTCACGAAGTACAGCCACTTGCCCGGGGCCTCGTTCGTCACGGCCTTGATCGCGATGTCCCCCGGGTTGGAGATCGGTGCGGGCGGGAGCCCCTCGTGCACGTAGGTGTTGTACTCGTTCGAGGCGTCCGCACGCTCGGCGTCCGTGGTCGTGACGGTGTGCGTGTTGCCCGTGCCGTACGCGACCGTGGCGTCGGACTGCAGCTTCATGCCCTGGTCGAGGCGGTTCTGGAACACCCGGGCGACCTTGGGGTAGTCGGCTGCGAGACCGGCTTCCTTCTGCACCAGCGACGCGAAGACGATGGTGCGCTCCTGGTCGGCCTCCTTGACGCCGGCGGCGGACAGGTGCTCCTTCATGGTGTCGACCATCGACTTGAAGTACTGCTCGGCGGTCCAGCCCGGGTTGATCGGGTAGGTCGCGGGGAAGAGCCAGCCCTCGAGCGTCGTGACGCCGGACGGCAGGTCGTAGGCCGACAGGTCCTTCGCGGCCGCGTCGACCTGCTTCTCGGTCAGGCCGGCCTTCGAGACCATCCCGGCCTTGATGTCGGCGAGTGCCGTGCCCTCCGGGATGATGATCGACGCCTGGACGCGGTTGTCCTTGTCCTGCAGGGCCGCCAGCGCCGACTTCGAGCTCATCTGCTTCTTCAGCGCGTACGAACCGGGCTGGAACTGCACGTCCGGCGATGCCAGCAGGAGCTTGTAGAACACCTTCGAGTCCTTGACGACGCCGCTGCGCTGCAGCGTCGCGGCGACGTTCTCGCCGATGTCGCCCTGCTTGATCGTGATGGTCACCTTCGAGGTGCCGTTGCCCGTGTAGTCGTCGGGCTCCTGCGCGCCGCTGATCGCCGCGATGAGCTGCTGGATCTTCGGCGCGGCGAACGTGTACGCCCCGACGCCGGCAGCGAGCACGACCGCGACGATGACGAGCCCCGCGACGAGCGGTCCGCGCCGGCGCTTCGGCCGTGGCTCGCGCGGCGGCCTGGAGGCGCGTCCTCCGCCGCCTCGTCCCCCGCGTCCGCCGCCTCCCGCGGCACCACCGCCGCCGGTCGCGTCACCGTCGTCCGTCCCGTCGGCGCCGGACCCGCCGGCCGCGGCGGTCACCGCGGGCTCGGTCGGCAGCTCGCCGGTCAGCAGTGCGGCGACCTCGGGGTGCAGGTCTTCGGGGCGGGTGGCGATCGGTGCGTCGGCGGGGGACGCCGGGCGTTCGTCGCGTGCGGCTGCCGGGGCCTCGGTGGTCCGTTCGGCGGCCGGCGGCTCCTCGGTCGCTGCGACGCGGGCTCGTTCGGCTTCGAGGGCGCGGGCTTCGCGTCGGGACATCGGAGGCGCCGGCGTTGGGGTCACCTGACCAGCGTCGTCGCGGTCATCGGTGCCTGTCGTGCGGTCGGAAGTCGCCTTCCGCCGCTCGGCGTCGTTGCCGGGCGCGATGATCGCGTTCCAGTCCAGATCGTCTGCCAACGTCCTCGGTCTCTCGGTCGGGAACTCCACCTGGGCACCGTCGTCCTCACAGCTGACGACGAGAGCACCCATGTGCGGTACCGGGCAGCCCTGTCAGGGAAGCGTGGTGCCCGGAGGGGCACCGGCACTGCGCTCGTGGTCGAGCGCGTGTTGCAGAATGATAACAGCGGCTGCTTGGTCGATCACGGCCCGGGACTTCTTCGTGTTCTTGCCGGCCTGGTGCAGCCCTCGCTGGGCGGTCACCGTCGACAGTCGTTCGTCGACCAGGCGCACCGGCCGACGCGCCGCGATCCGGGCCGCGAACACGCGGGCGTCCTCGGTCGAGGCCGTGTCCCCACCCGACATCGACAGCGGCAGTCCGACGACGACCTCGAGCACGTCGTACTCGTCCGCGAGCTCGAGGATGCGCCGGAGGTCCTTCGAGTCGTCGCGACGGACGGTCTCGACCGGCGTCGCCAGCAGGCCGTCGCGGTCGCACACGGCGACCCCGATCCGGGCGCGTCCGACGTCCACGCCGAGCCGCCGCCCGGACCGGATGCCCACGGTCAGCCCGCGAGCCGTGCGGTCACGGCACGCAGCGCCGCGGGGAGCGCTGCTGCATCGGTCCCGCCGCCCTGCGCCAAGTCCGGCTTGCCGCCGCCACCGCCACCGAGCACGCCGGCGGCCTCCTTCGCGAGGGGGCCCGCCTGCACGCCCGCAGCACGGGCGGCGTCGTTCGTCGCGACGATCACGATCGGCTTGCCGCCCACGACGGCACCGAGCACGACGACGACCGCGCCGTCACCGAGCTGGCCCCGGACGCCGGTGGCGAGCGAGCGCAGGTCGTCACCGGACTGCAGCCCGTCGACCGTCTCGGCGACCACGGTGGTGGCACCGACGGTGGTGGCGTTCCGGGCGATGGCGGGCACGCGCTGCTGCAGGTTCGCCGACTCGTACTCGGCGAGCTTCTTCTGGGCGGACCGGAGGTCCTCCATCAGGTTCTGCACGCGGGCCGGCAGGTCGGCACGGGGAGCCTTGAGCGCGCTGGAGAGCTGCGACACGATCGTGCGCTCGACGGCGAGGTCGCGGAACCCCTCGAGCCCGACCAGTGCCTCGACGCGGCGGTTCGTCGAACCGACGCTCGACTCCCCCACCAGGTTGACGAGCCCGATCTGCGCGCTCGAGGCGACGTGCGTGCCACCGCAGAGCTCGCGGGACCACGGGCCGCCGATGTCGACCATGCGGACCTCTGCGCCGTACTTCTCACCGAACAGGGCCTGCGCCCCGAGGGCCTTCGCCTCGTCGATGGGCAGGATGCGCGTGGAGACCTCGAGGTCGGTGCGGATCGCGGTGTTCACGACCTCCTCGATCTCGGAGCGCGTCTCGAGCGAGACCGGCTGCGACCACGAGAAGTCGAGGCGCATGTAGCCGGACTTGTTGTACGAACCGGCCTGCAGCGCCTCCGGCCCGAGGATGTCGCGGAGCGCCGCGTTCACCAGGTGCGTCGCGGAGTGTGCCTGGGTCGCGCCGCGGCGGTACTCCGCGTCGACGACGGTGCTCGCGGCGTCACCGACGCCGACCTCGCCGGAGCGGACCTGCACGGTGTGGCTCCACAGTCCGGAGACCGGTCGCTGGACGTCGAGGACCTCGAGGTCGAACCCGTTGCCGACGATCGAGCCCTGGTCGGCGTCCTGGCCACCCGACTCGGCGTACAGCGAGGTCTCGCCGAGGATGACCTCGGCGATGTCACCGGCGACCGCACGGTCGACGCTCACACCGCCGACGATGATGCCGAGCACGCGCGTCTCGGCCTCGAGCGCGTCGTAGCCGAGGAAGGTCGTCTCGCCCTTGGCCCGGAACGCGCTGTACACGCTCAGGTCGGCGATCGCGGTCTTCTTGCTCTTCGCGTCGGCCTTCGCCCGGGCACGCTGCTCGGACATCAGGGTCTCGAACGCCGTGCGGTCGACGTGGACCCCGGCTTCCTCGGCCATCTCCATCGTCAGGTCGATGGGGAACCCGAAGGTGTCGTGCAGCAGGAATGCCGTGTCGCCGCCGATCGACGGGGCGCCGTCCTGCTTCGCACGCTCGACGGCCACGTCGAGGATGGTCGTGCCCTGCGCCAGGGTGCGGAGGAAGGTCTCTTCTTCCGCGTAGGCGATGCGGGAGATCCGGTCGTAGTCGGACGCCACCTCCGGGTACGCGTCGCGCATGGCGTCGCGGGACGCCGGGAAGAGCTCGGGGAACGTGGGCGCCTCGACACCGAGCAGGCGCATCGCGCGGACGGTGCGACGGAGCAGACGACGGAGGATGTACCCACGGCCCTCGTTCGACGGGCTCACGCCGTCGGCGATGAGCATCAGCGAGGAACGGACGTGGTCGGCGATGACGCGCATACGCACGTCGTCCTCGTGCACGGCGCCGTAGCGTCGGCCGGAGATCTCGGCTGCGCGGTCGAGCACCGGGCGCACCTGGTCGATCTCGTACATGTTGTCGACGCCCTGCTTGATGAAGGCGACGCGCTCGAGCCCCATACCGGTGTCGATGTTCTTGTTCGGCAGCTCGCCGGTGATCTCGAAGTCGTACTTCGACCGCACGTCGGCGATCTGGTACTGCATGAAGACGAGGTTCCAGATCTCGACGTACCGGTCATCGTCCGTCGCCGGGCCGCCGTCGATGCCGTACTCGGGGCCACGGTCGAAGAAGATCTCCGAGCAGGGACCCGCCGGTCCGGGCTGTCCGGTCGACCAGTAGTTGGTGTCCTTGCCGAGGCGCTGGATCCGCTCGTCGGGCAGCGACGAGTGCTGCTTCCAGAAGCCGATCGCCTCGTCGTCCTCTTCGTAGACGGTGACCCAGAGGTCGTCGGGCGAGAAGCCGAGTCCGCCGTCGGTCTCCGGGTTGGTCAGGAACTCCCAGGCGAACTGGATCGCCTGCTCCTTGAAGTAGTCGCCGAACGAGAAGTTGCCGTTCATCTGGAAGAACGTGCCGTGGCGCGGGGTCTTGCCGACCTCTTCGATGTCGTTCGTGCGGATGCACTTCTGCACGCTCGTCGCCCGCGGGAACGGCGCCGGGATGAGACCGGTCAGGTACGGGATGAACGGCACCATGCCGGCGACCGTGAAGAGGAGCGACGGGTCGTCGGAGACGAGGGACGCGGACGGGACGACGGTGTGGCCGCGGTCACCGAAGTACTGGAGCCAACGGCGGCGGATCTCTGCGGTCTGCATGGTGCTTCCTGGGTTCAGGTCGTGGGTGGAGGAGGGTCGAGGC
This sequence comes from Curtobacterium sp. MCLR17_040, assembly GCF_003234735.1. Classification (NCBI taxonomy): domain Bacteria; kingdom Bacillati; phylum Actinomycetota; class Actinomycetes; order Micrococcales; family Microbacteriaceae; genus Curtobacterium; species Curtobacterium sp. MCLR17_040. The sequence continues at coordinate 147,676 of NZ_QKTE01000006.1, forward strand.
TGCTCGGTCGGAGCACTCAGACGTCGGTACGGAGCTCGGCCTCGCGCGACCGGTAGCCGTCCGCGACGGCACCCGTGAAGGCCTTCGTCTTGGCGTTCACCTCGGCGAAGAGCCGGGCACCACCGGAGGTCTGGGCGACCCGGTGTGCGACGGCGAACCCGATGACGATGCCGACGGCGACGAAGAACAGCTGCTTCACGGTGCCTCTCCCTCTGTGCACCCGGGCGGTGCATGCCCGGACAAGCTTAGTCGCCGGGCACTTCCGCGCGTCCCCGTCCGCAAGACGCCGTCGTGTCGGCAGGACGCCGCCGAAACCAGAGGCGTCTCGCGCACCCGGCGGCGCGTCGATGAGACGACGGCGTGTTGCGGACCGACCAGGGGCCGGGCTGGAGGCCGTGCGCACGGCGCACCCCGCGCCTCCCGTCCGCCCCTGCTCACGTCCACTGCCCCACACAAGACGCCGTCGTGTCGGCAGGACGCCGCCGAAACCGGAGGCGTCTCGCGCACCCGGAGGCGCGTCGCCGAGACGACGGCGTGTTGCGAAGCGGAGGGCGGTGCCGGAACGCCGAACGGCGGGTCGCCCTCGAGAGGACGACCCGCCGTTCGGGTGTGATCAGTGGATCAGCGAGCTGCGTAGTACTCGACGACGAGCTGCACTTCACAGGTCACGGGGACCTCGGCGCGCTTCGGGCGACGCACGAGGCGGGCCTGGAGCTTCTCGATCTCGACCTCGAGGTAGCCCGGGACCTTCGGGAGGACTTCCTGGTGGCCACCGGCAGCGGCGACCTGGAAGGGCTCCATCGACTCGGACTTCGCCTTGACGTGGATCAGCTGGCCCTCCTTGACGCGGAAGGAGGGGCGGTCGACGAGCTTGCCGTCGACCAGGATGTGGCGGTGCACGATCAGCTGGCGGGCCTGCGCGGTGGTGCGGGCGAAGCCGGCACGGACCACGAGGGCGTCGAGGCGCTGCTCGAGGAGCTCGACCAGGTTCTCACCGGTCAGGCCCTTCGTCTTGCGGGCCTCTTCGAAGACGATGCGGAGCTGCTTCTCGCGGATGCCGTACTGGGCGCGCAGACGCTGCTTCTCACGGAGGCGGACGGCGTAGTCGCTGTCCGCACGACGGCGCGTACGGCCGTGCTCACCGGGCCCGTAGGGGCGCTTCTCGAGGTAACGGGCGGCCTTCGGCGTCAGCGGGATGCCGAGTGCGCGCGACAGGCGGGTCTTGCTGCGGGTACGTGACTTGGTAGACACAGGGTCCTTTTCTCTGTTCGAACTGAATACTCACCGGAGGCCGGGCACGCGAGTGCCGGTGGCCCCGACGACGGGATCCAGAGGGATGAGCCTGTGGGATCGGACGGCTACAGTCCGAACCTCTGCCCCCGTACCACCGGAGTGGCACTCTGTCCTCGACGCAGCCGTGCTCGAGAACCAGGACGTAGGCCCGGCAATGCTAGCAGCATCGGGGCGAGCGCAGAAGCACCGACACTAGTGGCCGCGTGTGATCTTCCGGAGTCGTTCGAGCCGCGGCCCGACCTCGCGCTCGTAGCCGTTGGCCGTCGGCGTGTAGTACTCGGTGCCCTCGAGTGCGTCCGGCAGGTACTGCTGCTCGGCGACCCCGTGCTCGGCGTCGTGGGAGTAGACGTACCCCTTGCCGTGCCCGAGGCGCTTCGCCCCGGCGTAGTGCGCGTCGCGCAGGTGCATCGGGACCGTGCCCATGCGCCCCGCCTTGACGTCGGCCATCGCCTGGTTGATGCCGTTGTAGGCGGCGTTCGACTTCGGCGCCGTCGCCAGGTACACGACGGCCTCGGCCAGCGGGATCCGCCCCTCGGGCATCCCGATGAGCTGCACGGCCTGGGCCGCGGCGACCGCGATTGGCAGCGCCTGCGGGTCGGCCATGCCGATGTCCTCGGACGCGGAGATGATGATCCGGCGCGCGATGAACCGGGAGTCCTCGCCGGCCTCGATCATCCGGGCGAGGTAGTGCAGGGCGGCGTCGACGTCGCTCCCCCGCACCGACTTGATGAACGCGCTGATGACGTCGTAGTGCTCGTCGCCCTGTCGGTCGTAGCGCAGCAGGGCCCGGTCGACCGCGGCCGCGACGGTGTCGGCGTCGACGACGGGCACGGTGTCGTCGTCCTCGTCCTGCGCGGCGGTGGCCGACGCCGCCGCGGCCTCGAGCGCGGTCAGGGCACGTCGGGCGTCGCCGGACGCGAGCCGGATGATCGCGCCACGGGCTTCGTCACCGAGGACGACGGCACCGCCGAGGCCGCGGGGGTCCTCCACGGCACGGTCGACGAGCATGCCGAGGTCGGGATCGGTGAGCGGTTTGAGCGTCAGGAGCAGCGAGCGGGACAGCAGGGGCGAGATGACCGAGAACGACGGGTTCTCGGTGGTGGCGGCGATCAGGATGACCCACCCGTTCTCGACGCCGGGCAGCAGGGCGTCCTGCTGGGCCTTGCTGAACCGGTGGATCTCGTCGAGGAACAGCACCGTGGTCGACCCGTACAGGTCGCGGTGGGTCAGCGCCTTCTCCATGACCTCGCGCACGTCCTTCACGCCGGCGGTCACGGCGGAGAGCTCGACGAACTCGCGACCGGACTGCCGTGCGATGGCCTGCGCCAGCGTGGTCTTGCCGGTACCGGGTGGGCCCCACAGGATCACGGAGACCCCGCCGGGGTTCTCACGCGTGCCGGTGGCGAGCTGCACCAGGGGCGAACCCCGGCCGAGCAGGTGCTGCTGACCGGCGACCTCGTCGAGGCTGGTGGGGCGCATCCGGACGGCGAGCGGGACGGAACCCTGCGCGAGACCGGCCCGACCCCCCGTGGTGGGCGCGTGCATTCCCGAACGATCCGCTGCCATCCTGCAATCGTAGGCCGGTCCACCGACGCAGGCCGCGCCTCCCGCCAGGTGGTGGTGGTGACCGTTCGGCTACGCTCGTTGCACACTGCGACGAGAGGGCAGACCAGCACCGTGGCACCGAAGAACCCAGCGCGTGACAACCGTGAGGCGCGCGAGCGCCTCCGCCTCTACCAGGCCCGCCAGGGCCTCCACGAGCGGCAGCGACGCCGCCGCGTGCGGGACAACCTGATCGGTGCCGGTGCCCTCGTCCTCGTCGCGGCCCTCGCCACCGGGTCGCAGCTCGCCTTCGCCGGATCGCGGGGGTCGGACGCCCCGGCCCCGAGCGCCTCTGCGTCGTCGACGGCCACGCCGTCGGCCAGCGCCACGGCCGGCAACACCGGCAACGTGCCGAGCAAGTCGATCGCGAAGGGTGCGACCTGGACCGGCAGCCTCACGCTCAACAAGAGCATCGACCTCGGCATCGAGCTGAACGGTGCGAAGGCACCGCAGGCCGCGAGCGTCGAGATCTCGTTGATCCGTCAGCAGTTCTACAACGGCACCACCTGCCACCGGCTCGCCGACAGCGACGGGCTGAAGTTCCTGCAGTGCGGCTCCGCGAACGGCGACGGCACCGGCGACGCCGGCTTCGAGTACGGCCCGCTCGAGAACGTGCCGGAGGACGGCGTCTACGAGAAGGGCACCATCGCGATCGCGCGGTCGGACTCCCCGTACTCGCAGTCGACGCAGTTCTTCATCGTCTACGGGGACACCACGCTCGACGGCTCCACGGGCGGCTACACGGTCGTCGGCAAGGTCACGAGCGGGCTGTCCGAGCTCGAGTCGGAGATCGCCTCGAAGGGCATCGCGTCCCCCGGCCGCGACGGCACCGGTGAGCCGAAGGTGGCGACGAAGATCACCGACGCGACCATCGCGGAGCAGAAGTAGTCCACAACCCGTCGCACCGGTCGGGCGGCGGAGCCCGTCCGTGCAATAGGCTGACGACCTGACCGTGCCGACGGTGACGTCGGCGATGCACGACCACGATCGAGGCGAGACCTGTGGGATCTGACGAAGCAACGACCTGGGGGCGGGTCGACGAGAACGGGACCGTGTACGTCCGGTACGAAGAGACCGAACGTGCTGTCGGTGAGTACCCGGACGCCACCCCCGAAGAAGCCCTCGCCTACTTCGCGCGGAAGTACGCCGACCTCGAGGGGCAGGTGAAGATCGCCGAGCAGCGCGTCCAGCGCGGTGCGTCGGCGAACGACGTCGCCCGGACGGTCGAGCACCTGACCGCCTTGGTCGCCGACGCCCGCGTGGTGGGTGACATCAAGTCGCTCGAGACCCGCGTGGGCGCGCTCACCGAGCAGCTCGGCTCGCTCACCAAGGAGCAGGCGGAACAGGCGCAGCAGGCCCTGCAGGACGCCCTGGCGCACCGCACCGCCCTGGTCGAGGAAGCCGAGGCACTCGCCGCGGTGGACCCCGCACGCGCGCAGTGGAAGCAGATCACGGCGCAGCTCGACGACGTGTTCGCGCGCTGGCAGCAGCACCAGCACGACGGGCCGCGGATCCCCAAGAACGAGGCCAACGACCTCTGGAAGCGGTTCCGCGCAGCGCGGTCCACCGTCGACCAGCACCGTCGTGCGTTCTACTCCGAGCTGGACGCACAGCACCGTGACGCCCGGACTCGCAAGCAGGAGCTCGTGGCGCAGGCCGAGGCCCTCGCGCCCCGCGGTTCCGACGCGATCCCGGACTACCGCCAGCTGCTCGACGACTGGAAGAACGCCGGACGTGCCGGCAAGCGCCACGACGACGCGCTCTGGGCACGCTTCAAGGCCGCCGGAGACGTGCTGTTCGAGCAGCGCCACGCCGAGAGCGCGGCCGAGAACGAAGAGTTCTCCGCCAACCTCGAGGCGAAGCAGGCCCTGCTGACCGAGGCCGAGCCGCTCCTGCAGGCGACCGACCGGGTCGCCGCGCGCAAGACCCTCACCGGCATCCAGCGCCGCTGGGACGAGATCGGCAAGGTCCCCCGCGGCGACGTCCGTCGGGTCGAGGACCGCCTGCGTGCCATCGAGGACCACGTCCGTGGGCTCGAGGACGCGCACTGGAAGGAATCGAACCCGGAGCGCAAGGCCCGTCAGAACGGCCTCGCGAGCCAGCTGGAAGACGCGATCGGCAAGCTCCAGTCCGAGCTCGCCGCGGCGCAGGCCACCGGTGACGCGCGGAAGATCAAGGACGCGCAGGAAGCCCTCGACGCCCGCAAGATCTGGCTCGACGCGCTGGGCGGCTGAGCTTCCGCCCCGACGAACGACGCCCCCGTGACCGATCGGTAACGGGGGCGTCGTCGTACGGGGGCGTCGTCGTACGGGGGAACAAGTGTGCTCAGCAGGTCAGACCGGCGCGGGCAATCCGAGCAGCAGTCGGATGTCGAGGTCGTCCTGCCGCATCTGCGCGGCGAGCTCGTCCATCGACGAGAACTTCACCATGCCGCGCACGTACGACACGAACAGCACCGAGATCCGATCGCCGTACAGGTCGATGTCGACGTCGAGCAGGTGCGCCTCGATCTGCTTCGCGGGCACACCCTCGAACGTCGGATTGTTGCCGACCGACACCGCCGCCGGGTAGACGGTGCCGTCGTGCAGCACCCGGGCGGCGTAGACACCGTCGGCGGGGACGAAGCCCTCGCACGCCGGGTCGAGGTTCGCGGTGGGGTACCCCATTGCCCGGCCGCGCTGGTTGCCGTGCACCACGACGCTCCGCACGGCGTGTTCCCGCCCGAGAAGTCGAGCGGCCTCGGCCACGCGGCCCTGGCCCAGGAGCTCCCGGATCCAGGTGGAGGACACGCGGCGCTCACCGTCGGGTCGGACGTCGTCGATGAGGTCCACGTCGTCGATGAGCTCGACGGTGAAGCCGTGCTGCTCCCCCAGGGTCCGGAGCAGCGCGACGTCACCGGCGCCCTTCGCACCGAAGCGGAAGTCGCTGCCGACGAAGACGAGCCGGGCGTGCAGGGTGTCGACGAGGATCTCGGACACGAACGCCTCGGGCGACTTCGACTGCAGTTCCTGGTCGAAGCGGAGCAGCAGGGTGGCGTCGACCCCGGCCTCCTCGAGCAGTTCGCGGCGCTGCGCGGTGCTGGTCAGTGCCGGAGGGACGTGCGGCGGGTCGATGACGTTGAGCGGGTGGCGGTCGAACGTGACCACGGTGGCCACGAGGTCGTGCTCGCGGGCGGCACGCTCGAGGTGTGCGATGACGGCTCGGTGCCCGACGTGCACGCCGTCGAACTTCCCGATGGTGACGGCGCTCGGGCCGAACCCGTCCGCCACGTCGGCGGTGTCCTCGTAGAACTGCACGGCGGCTCCTACTCGCTCGCCGGGGCGGTGGACGAGGACGCAGCCGGTGCCGACGGCTCGGTGACCGCGGTGCGGTGGTGCTTGCGGAGCCACCAGAGCCCGGCGATCGGCAGCACGAGCGGCGCGAAGGCGTAGCCCAAGCCGTAGTACGACCAGATGGTGTCGTCGGGGAACAGCTGGCGGTCGAACAGCGACAGGGTGCCGATGACGAGCACGCCGGTCATCTCGAACACGATCGTGACGCAGGCGACCCGGTACCAGAACCGGCCGGGCACGATGAGGGCGATCATCGCGACGATGTAGACGACGGCAGCGATGGCACTGAGCGTGTAGGCGAACGGTGCGAACGAGAACTTCTCGATGATCTGCACGACGCTGCGTCCGGTCGCCGCCAGCGCGAGGATGCCGTACACGGCGATGAGGACGCGGCCGATGCCGGTCGCGAGTGAGGATCTGGTCGCCATTGCACCGATTCTACCGACGCGCGGCTGCGCGCATGACCTCCGGCGTCAGTTCAGCGCGAACCAGATCTGGTACATCCGGTAGACCATCACCGCGACGGTGAAGGCCCCGGCGCCGAGCACCACGGTGCTCCACTTCGTGCGGTCGATCAGCGCCCACACGACCGCGGCCGGCGGGACGAGCAGGACAGAAACGGCGTACACCCCGAACTCGAGCGCGTTGCCGTCGGGCGGACTGCCCGTCGCCGGCAGCACGATCGAGATGACGCCCTGCGCAAGGAGCAGCAACTCGATGAGCACGAGCGCGCCGACCGTGTAGTCGTTCGGCTTCCAGCCGATGAACCCCACGACGACCGCGAAGAGCCCCACCACGACGGCGAGCACCAGCTGCACCCACATGTACCACTCGATCACGCGCGGGCTCCGGTCTGCGAGGAGGACGACGCACCGGGCGTCGGGAAGTTCGTGATGACCCGGAGCAGTCCGCGGCGGACGGAGACGAGGCCGACCAGCCGGTCGTCGGACGCCGTGACCGCTGCCACCGGCCCGTCCGAGTCGGGGTGCTCGGCCGCGACGCGCTTGCCGTCGGTGAGGTCCTTCGCCGAGGCTGCGTCGAGCGTCACCGACGAGAAGAGTCGCCGGGCGATGTCCGCCGGACGTGCGAGCGCGGCGCGGACGTCGACGGCGTCGTCCTCGAGGTCGATGGCGTCCTGCACGTCGAACGGTCCGACGCGTGTCCGACGGAGGGCGACGAGGTGCGCCCCGGTGCCGAGGGCAGCGCCGACGTCACGGGCGAGCGCGCGGACGTAGGTGCCCGACGAGCAGGTCACGACGACGTCGAGGTCCACCACGGCGACGTCGGTGCCGTCGACGGCGACGGTCCGCTCGTTCCGCGTCGTGACGTCGAACTGCGAGACGGTCACCGTGCGGGACTTGAGCTCCACCGCCTCGCCCTTGCGCGCCAGGTCGTAGGCGCGGCGCCCGTCGACCTTGATCGCGCTGACCGTGGACGGGACCTGGTCGATGACGCCCCGCTGTGCTGCGACGGCGGTCTCGACGGCGTCGTCCGAGACGTCGGCAGTTCCCACACCGACAGCAGCGGTCGGCGTGCCGTCGGCGTCGTCGGAGTCCGTGGAGACACCGAGCCGGATGGTCGCCGTGTAGGTCTTGTCGAGGCCCACCAGGTGCGTCAGCAACCGGGTGGACGGCCCGATGCCGAGCAGCAGCAGCCCGGTGGCCATGGGGTCGAGGGTGCCGGCGTGGCCGACCTTCTTCAGGCCGAGGCGCCGTCGGGCGATGGAGACCACCCGGTGGCTGGAGATCCCCTGCGGTTTGTCGACGAGGAGGATGCCGTCCGGCGCGGTTTCGAGCACCAGCCGAGATTACCAGCGCCGGTCAGCAGGCGTCGTTCCACTCGCGGCGGGGGTGCTCGGGATCGGTGACGTCGAGCACGGCGGAGGCCGCGATCTTCACGTCGGCGCGGCGCTCGAGCCGGCCGGACTCCTGCTCGACCCACAGCGACCAGCGCCACAGGGTACGGACCCCGTGAGCCAGGATGCCCCGTCCGTGCACGATCAGGACACCGTCACCGGCTCCGGTCGTGCGGAAGGGCGTCACCAGGTCGGACCGCAGCGTGTCCTGGTCGGCGGACGGCGCGGCGGCCGCCATCGCGGAGACCCCGTGCTGCTCGAAACCGGTGACGAGCGCGGCCGCGACCCGCTCGAGGTCGGTGCCGTCCTGCCCGTCGACGCCGATGACCGTGCGGTTCGTGCCGACCTGCGCGATCGCCTCTGCGGCGATCGCAGCCATCGTGTCGGTCTCTTCGGGTGCCCAGCGTGCCATGCGTCCACCGTAGGCTGTCGAGGTGAACGCGAGTCGGGCCTCCAGACCGGATGTGGACAAACCGACCGCGCGACGCGGTGTGCAGGAGCCGGCCACGCCGGAACGGCCCGACATCGCGACCCCGCTGATCGCGTGGTTCCGCCAGCAGGCGCGGGACCTGCCGTGGCGCCGCCCCGGCTTCCCCGCGTGGGGGACGCTCGTCAGCGAGATCATGCTGCAGCAGACGCAGGTCGCGCGCGTGGTCCCCCGACTGGAGGCGTGGCTCACCCGGTGGCCGACGCCTCGCGACCTCGCGGACTCGCCCCCGTCCGAGGCGGTGCGTGCCTGGGACCGGCTCGGCTACCCGAGACGCGCGCTCGCGCTGCACGCGGCGGCGACCGCCATCGCGAACGAACACGGCAACGTCGTGCCCCGCGACGTCGACGCGCTGCTCGCCCTGCCGGGCATCGGCGACTACACCGCCCGCGCCGTCGCGGTCTTCGCGTACGGCGACCGGCACCCGGTCGTGGACGTGAACGTGCGCCGCGTGCTCGCACGTGCGGTCCTCGGCCAGGGCGAACCCGGGCCGGCGAAGGCGAAGCAGGACCTCCCGCTGATGGAGTCCGTGCTGCCCGCGGACCGCGACGACGCAGCCGCCACGAACGCCGCCGTGATGGAGCTCGGCGCGCTCGTGTGCGTGTCCCGCTCCCCCGCGTGCGATGCGTGCCCGATCGCGGACCGCTGCGCGTGGCGTGCGGCCGGGTACCCGGAGCACGACGGGCCGCGGGCTCCGCGGCAGACGAAGTTCGCCGGCAGTGACCGCCAGGTGCGCGGCCTGATCATGGCCGAGCTGCGCGCCAGCGACGTGCCGGTCACCCGGTCCGAGATCGAACCGGTGTGGCCGGACGCCGACCAGCGGGACCGGGCGCTCGCGTCGCTCCTGCGTGACGGACTGGCCGTCGGGGACGACGCGAGCGGCTACCAGCTGCCCGGGGTCTAGGAACGCGGCTCGGCGGAGCCGTCGGTCTCGGCAGCGTCGTCGTCGTCCTCGTCCTCGTCGCGCTTGTACGGGTCGGCGTCGCCGGCGTACGTCGCACCGACCGAGGCTGCGCGGACCTGCTCGTCGCGCACCTGGGCCTGCACGAGCAGGTCCTCCATGTGCGCCGAAGTTTCGGGCAGGGCGTCGGCGATGAACTCGAGCGACGGCGTGAGCCGGGCGGTGATGTTCTTGCCGACCTCGGACCGGAGCATGCCGGTCGCGGCCTTGAGCGCCGCGGCGGAGTCCGCACGCTCCTCGTCGGTGCCGTAGACGGTGTAGAAGATCGACGCGTGCTGCAGGTCACCGGTCACACGGACGTCGGTGATCGTGACGAACCCGAGTCGCGGGTCCCGCAGACCCTTGTCGAGTCGACGTGCGACGACTTCCTTGATGCGGTCCGCCATCTTGCGTGCGCGCTGCGGATCGGCCATTGGGTGCCTCCTGAGGCAGTGGCGGGACGCTTCCCGCCGGTGGTCCTGCGTGGGAAAGGGGTCGGGCCCCGGCCTCCCACGTGGGGAGGCCGGGGCCCAGAGGAGTCACGCGATCAGTCGCGCGGCTTCTCGACGAGTTCGGTCGTCTCGACCTCGTCGCCGATCTGGATGTCGTTGAACTTGCCCAGACCGATACCGGCTTCGAAGTCCGTGCGGACCTCGGTCACGTCGTCCTTGAAGCGACGCAGTGACTCGATGGCCAGGCCATCGGCGACCACCACACCCTCGCGGATGACGCGCGCCTTGGCGTTGCGCGTGATCGTGCCGGAGCGGACGATGACACCCGCGATGTTGCCGAACTTCGAGGAACGGAACACCTCGCGGATCTCGGCGACGCCCGACTGGACCTCTTCGTACTCGGGCTTGAGCATGCCCTTGAGGGACTGCTCGATGTCGTCGAGTGCGTTGTAGATGACCGAGTAGAAGCGCACGTCGATGCCTTCGCGCGCCGCACGCTCACGGGCCTTGACGTCCGGACGGACGTTGAAGCCGATGACGATGGCGTTGTCGATCGTGGCGAGGTCGATGTCCGACTCCGTGATCGCACCGACACCGCGGTGCAGGATGCGGAGCTGGACGCTGTCGTCGACCTCGATGTCCAGGAGCGACTGCTCGAGTGCCTCGACGGCACCGGAGACGTCACCCTTGATGATGAGGTTGAGCGACTCGACCTTGCCCTCTTCGAGCGCACGGGTGAAGTCCTCGAGCGAGATGCGCTTGCGCGACTTCGCCAGCAGGGCGTTGCGCTCGGCGGCTTCACGCTTCTCAGCGATCTGACGCGCTGTGCGGTCCTCTTCGGTGACGAGGAAGGTGTCACCGGCGCGGGGCACCGAGGACAGACCCTGCACCTGGACCGGACGGCTCGGCGTCGCGGCCTTGACCGCGACCCCGTTCTCGTCCGTCATCGCACGGACTCGGCCGTAGGCCGTGCCCGCCACGATGGCGTCACCGACGTGGAGCGTGCCGGACTGGATGAGGACCGTGGCGACTGCACCGCGACCCTTGTCGAGCCGGGCCTCGATCGCGACACCACGGGCGTCCTTGTCGGGGTTCGCACGCAGGTCGAGACCGGCGTCCGCGGTGAGCAGCACGGCGTCCAGGAGCTCCTGGATGCCGATGTTCTGCCGCGCCGACACGTCGACGAACATGACGTCGCCGCCGTACTCCTCGGCCACCAGGTTGTACTCGGTGAGCTGCTGGCGGACCTTGGCGGGGTTCGCGCCTTCCTTGTCGATCTTGTTGACCGCGACGACGATCGGCACACCGGCCGACTGCGCGTGGTTCAACGCCTCGATGGTCTGGGGCATGATGCCGTCGTCCGCCGCGACCACGAGGATCGCGATGTCCGTCACCTGGGCACCACGGGCACGCATGGCCGTGAAGGCCTCGTGACCCGGGGTGTCGATGAAGGTGATCGGGCGGTCGATGCCCTCGTGCTGCGCGACGATCTGGTACGCACCGATGTGCTGGGTGATGCCACCGGCCTCGCCCTCGACGACCTTCGAGTTGCGGATCGCGTCGAGGAGGCGGGTCTTGCCGTGGTCGACGTGACCCATGACGGTGACCACCGGCGGCCGCTGCTGCAGCACGTCGTCGTCTTCGTCCTCGAGTTCTGCGTCGAGGTCGATGTCGAAGCCCTCGAGGAGCTCCTTGTCCTCGTCCTCGGGCGAGACGATCTGGATCTTGTAGCCCAGCTCGTCACCGAGGACCTCGAACGTGGCCTCGTCCAGCGACTCGGTCGCGGTCGCCATCTCACCGAGGTGGAACAGCACCGTCACGAGGTTGCCGGGCATGGCGTCGATCTTGTCCGCGAAGTCCGAGATGCTCGCACCACGACGGAGTCGGACGACCGTGTTGCCGTCGCCACGAGGGACCTGCACACCGCCGAGCGACGGGGCCTGACGCATCTCGTACTCGGCGCGCTTCGTCCGCTTCGACTTGCGGGCACGGCTCTTGCCGCCACCGCGACCGAACGCACCGGCGGTACCACCACCGGGGCCACGACCACGGCCACCGCCACCGGCGGGACGCGGGCCGCTGAAGGCCGGACGCGGGAAGCCGCCACCGGCACCGCCGCCGGCACCCGGACGGGCACCGGGGCCGCCACGGCCACCACCCTGGCCCGGGCGCTGCCCGAAGCCGTTGGGACGGTTGCCCTGACCGGGACCACCCGGACGCGGAGCACCCGGACGGGGCGTACCCGGACGCGGGGGCTGCGGACGCGGGATGCCACCGCCACCGGCTGCGCCGGCGGCCGGGCGCTGGCCCATGCCCTGGTTGGACGAGTACGGGTTGTTGCCGGGGCGCGGCGGGCGCGAGCCCATGCCCTGGTTCGACGAGTACGGGTTGTTGCCCGGACGTGCACCGGGCTTGGGGCCACCCGGCTTCGGACCGGCTGCCGCGGGAGCCTTCGGGCTGGTGCCCGGCTTCACGGCGTCGGTCTTCGGAGCAGCGTCGGTCGACCCGCCTGCCTGCTCGGCGGCCTGCTTCTCAGCGGCCTGCTTCTCGGCACGGGCCTTCTGCGCAGCCTCTGCCTCGGCCTGTCGCTGGGCGACGGACTTCGGTGCGGCCGGTGCGGGCACGTCGGCAGCGGGTGCTGCCGGGGCCTCGGGCTCGGGAACCGGTGCCGGACGAGCCGGACCCGGACGGGGACCGCCGGGCTTGGGTGCACTCGACTTCGGCGCGCTGGCCTTGGCGGGTGCGCTCGGCGCGGAGGCCGAGGCGGCGGGCTTCGCCGCGGGGGCGCCGTCTGCCTGGAGGGCGGCACGGAGCTTCCGTGCCACGGGGGGCTCGATGCTCGAGCTGGCACCCCGGACGAACTCGCCGAGCTCCTTGAGCTTCTCGAGTGCGGTCTTGCTGTCGACGCCGAGTTCGCTTGCGATCTCGTGTACGCGTGGTTTAGCCACTGTTCTCCTTCACGGGTCCCACCCCGTGAAGGGGCAGGACTCAATGGATGACGGGTCTCATTTCGAGCCGCTCATCAGTTGTCCATAAGCCGTTCAGCCTGTTCTGTCATGTCCGGGCGCTCGGCCGGTTCCTGTGGGAGACCGACGATGTGGTCGAGCACCGCGGACGTGTCGGGATCGCGATCCAACCGGAGCGCACGGCGGAAAGCCCTGCGCTTGACGGCCAGATCGTAGGCATCGACGGTCGGTGTGAGCCACGCTCCCCGGCCCGGCATGACTGCCTTCGGATCCGCCACGACACGGCCATCGCTCAGGGCGACGACTCGGAGGAGGGAGGATCGGGAAGCGCGACGGCGACTGCCGATGCACGTTCTGACGGGAACCACTCTACTCCTTGCCTCGGACGTGCGCGATCCGGCGCGCCCTCGCAGGGCGCGCCGGGAGCGAAATCGTCCTAGTCCTCGCCGTCCAGGATGGAGTCCGGCTGGATGTCGATGCGGGCACCGGTGAGCTTCGCGGCGAGGCGGGCGTTCTGCCCCTCCTTGCCGATCGCGAGCGACAGCTGGTAGTCCGGCACGAGCGCGCGGACGGCCTTCGTCGAGGCATCGAGCACGAACGCGCTCGTCACCTTGGCCGGCGACAGGGCGCTCGCGACGAACGATGCGAGGTCGGACGAGTAGTCGACGATGTCGATCTTCTCGGCACCGAGCTCGTTCGTGACGGCCCGGACACGTGCGCCGAGCTCGCCGATGCAGGCGCCCTTCGCGTTCACGCCGGGCTCGTTCGCCTTGACGGCGATCTTCGTGCGGTGGCCGGCCTCGCGGGCGAGCGAGGTGATCTCGACGACACCGGACGCGATCTCCGGGACCTCGAGTGCGAAGAGCTTCCGGACGAGGCCCGGGTGCGTGCGCGACACGATGATCTGCGGGCCCTTGTTGCCGCGGGCGACGCTCGTCACGTAGACGCGGATGCGGGAGCCGTGCTTGTACGACTCCCCCGGCACCTGCTCTTCGGGCGGCAGGATCGCCTCGATCGTGCCGAGGTCGACGTGCACCATCTTCGGGTTCGGGCCCTGCTGGACCACGCCCGCGACGATGTCGCCTTCCTTGCCGCGGAACTCGCCGAGGATCTTGTCGTCGCCGATGTCGCGCAGGCGCTGGTTGATGACCTGCTTCGCCGCGAAGGCCGCGATGCGTCCGAAGTCGCTCGGCTGGTCGACGGCTTCACCGATGACGGTGCCCTCGTCGTCGAGCTCGGGGACGTAGACGCTGACCTCGCCGGACTTGCGGTCGAGCTCCACACGCGACTGCGCGTGGGCCGGCTCGCCGTTCTCGTCGGCGTGCTTCTGGTAGGCGGTCAGGATGGCAGATTCGATGATCTGGACGAGCTCGTCGAACGGGATCTCCCGCTCGCGCTCCATGAGTCGCAGGACTGCGAGATCGATCTTCACCGAGGTGCCTCCGTATTCAGATGAGTCGCTCCTGCGGGGTGGAACTGCGCAGAAGTCGGCCACAAGCGTACCCCAGAACCAGGAGACGGACAGGAGGCCCGTGGCGACGTCGCCACGGGCCTGCTGTCCGTCAGGGGTCGCGTCTAGATCGCGCGGACCGCGTCGAGCAGCTCGGCCACCGGCACGTCGCGGCGGTCGCCGGTCGCGCGGTCCCACAGCTCGACGACGCCCTCGGCGGCGCCGCGACCGGCGACGACGACGATCGGCATGCCGAGCAGCTCGGCGTCACGGAGCTTCACACCGGGCGAGACCTTGGGGCGGTCGTCGTACAGCACGTCGAACCGCTCGCCCTCGAGCTCGGCGACGACGGACGCCGCCAGCTCGTAGGCGACCTGGTCACGGCCGGTGGCGACGATGTGCACGTCGAACGGCGCGACGTTCTTCGGCCAGACCAGGCCCTTCTCGTCGTTGTGGGACTCGGCCAGGATCGCGAGGATGCGGGTCACGCCGATGCCGTACGAGCCCATCGTGACCGTCGCGAGCTTGCCGTTCTCGTCCTGCACCTTGAGACCGAGCGCCTCGGCGTACTTGCGGCCGAGCTGGAAGACGTGCCCGATCTCCATGCCGCGCGCGGTCTCGAGGGGGCCGGAGCCGTCCGGCGACGGGTCACCCGCGCGGACGTCGGAGACCTCGACGACACCGTCGGCCACGAAGTCACGGCCGGCGACGAGGCCGGACACGTGCACGCCACGCTCGTTGGCGCCGGTGAGCCAGCTCGTGCCGTCGACCACACGCGGGTCGACGAAGTAGCGGAGGCCGGTGGCGCTGTCGGCGCCGAGGACCTGCGGGCCGATGTAGCCCTTCACCAGGCCCCGGTGCTTCTTGAAGTCGTCGTCGCCGGCGGCCTCGACCTCGGCCGGGGCGAACGACACCTCGGCGCGCTTCAGGTCGACGTCGCGGTCACCGGGCAGGCCGACGACCACGACCTCGCGCGTGCCGTCGAGGTGGGTGAGCGCGAGGACGACGTTCTTCAGCGTGTCTGCCGCGGTCCACGGCGCACCCTCGCGCGGCGCGACCTGGTTCGCGTGGGCGACGAGCGTGTCGATCGTCGGGGTGTCCGACGCCGGCAGCAGCACGGGCTCCGGCTGGCCCTCGATCGGCAGCGACTCGGGGACGGGGGTGACGTACGCCTCGACGTTGGCCGCGTAGCCGCCGGCGCTGCGGACGAAGGTGTCCTCGCCGACGCCGATCGGGTGCAGGAACTCCTCGGACTTCGAGCCGCCCATCGCGCCGGCGTCGGCCTTGACGATGACGTAGTCGAGGCCGAGGCGGGCGAAGATCTTCTCGTACGCGTCGCGCATGACCTGGTAGCTGCGCTCGAGGCCCTCGTCGGTGAGGTCGAACGAGTACGCGTCCTTCATGGTGAACTCGCGGCCGCGCAGGAGCCCGGCGCGGGGCCGGGCCTCGTCGCGGTACTTGTCCTGGATCTGGAACAGCGTGACCGGCAGGTCCTTGTAGGACGAGTACAGGTCCTTCACCAGGAGCGCGAACATCTCCTCGTGCGTGGGGGCGAGCAGGTAATCGGAACCCTTGCGGTCCTGCAGGCGGAACATGCCGTCGCCGTACTCGGTCCAGCGGTTCGTGGCCTCGTACGGCTCACGGGGCAGGAGCGCGGGCAGCAGGACCTCCTGCGCACCGGCTGCGACCATCTCGTCACGGATGATCGCCTCGATCTTGGCGCGCACCCGGAGGCCGAGCGGCAGCCAGGCGAAGATCCCCGGGGACTGGCGACGGACGTACCCGGCGCGGACGAGCAGCTTGTGGCTCGTCACCTCGGCGTCGGAGGGGTCGTCGCGGAGCGTACGGAGGAACAGATGCGAAAGCCGTGTGACCACGGGGCAAGCCTAGTGGCGGCGGGCCGACGGCGCGGGTTCCCTGCGGTGTCCCCGCCGCTGGGCGCTGTCGGCGCGGTTCGGCACGGTGCGCGGTTCGCTGGCTCGTGCGGCGGCAGCCGCTGGGTGAGCGTCCGCAGGCTCGCACCGGGCGATCAACCCGGCGGCCGCTCGCGAAGTCCGCACCGTGCGGAGGGGACGCGCGTCGAGCAGCCGCAGCGAGCCTCCGGGCCGGTCCGCGGTGCGTCGCGGGCGCCGCAGGCGACGCGGAGCAGAGCCGCACCGTGCGAGGTTCATCGGCCGGTGCGGCACCAGCCGCTGCGTGCGCGCCTGCAGCCTCGCACGGAGCGAACAGCCCCGCACGGAAGCGCGAAGCGCGCACCGTGCCGACCGGCGCTGGCGCCGGCACCAGCACCGCACGACGACGGACCGGAGGCCCGGTGCCAGCTGGCACCGGGCCTCCGGTCGGAGGGTGGTCGCGCCTACGGCGCCATGATCACCTGGGGCGTGCCGGTGGCGGCGGCCGGACCCATCTCGTCCGCGATGCGGTTCGCCTCGTTGATGAGGGTCTGGACGATCTCGGCCTCGGGCACGGTCTTGACGACCTGGCCCTTGACGAAGATCTGCCCCTTGCCGTTGCCCGAGGCGACGCCGAGGTCGGCCTCGCGCGCCTCGCCCGGGCCGTTCACGACGCAGCCCATGACGGCGACGCGGAGTGGGACGGTCATGCCCTCGAGCCCCTTGGTGACGTCGTTCGCGAGCTGGTAGACGTCGACCTGCGCGCGACCGCAGCTCGGGCAGGAGACGATCTCGAGCTTGCGCTCGCGCAGGTTGAGCGACTGCAGGATCTGCAGGCCGACCTTGACCTCTTGCGCGGGAGGGGCGGAGAGCGACACGCGGATGGTGTCGCCGATGCCCTCGGCCAGCAGGATGCCGAACGCGGTGGCGCTCTTGATCGTGCCCTGGAACTCCGGGCCGGCCTCGGTCACGCCGAGGTGCAGCGGCCAGTCCCCGGCGGCGGCGAGCTGCCGGTAGGCCTTGACCATCACGATCGGGTCGTTGTGCTTGACCGAGATCTTGAAGTCGTGGAAGTCGTGCTCCTCGAACAGGGAGGCTTCCCACACCGCGGACTCGACAAGCGCCTCGGGGGTGGCCTTGCCGTACTTCTGCAGCAGGCTCGGCTCGAGCGACCCCGCGTTCACGCCGATGCGGAGCGAGACGCCGGCGTCCTTGGCGGCCTTGGCGATCGCGCCGACCTGGTCGTCGAACTTGCGGATGTTGCCCGGGTTGACGCGGACGGCGGCACAGCCGGCGTCGATCGCCTGGAAGACGTACTTCGGCTGGAAGTGGATGTCGGCGATCACGGGGATCTGCGACTTCTTCGCGATGATCGCCAGCGCGTCGGCGTCGTCCTGCGTGGGGACGGCGACCCGGACGATGTCGCAGCCCGACGCCGTGAGTTCGGCGATCTGCTGCAGCGTGGCGTTGATGTTGGTGGTCTGCGTCGTGGTCATCGACTGCACGGACACCGGGGCGTCGCCGCCCACGAGCACCTTGCCGACCCGGATCTGCCGCGACTTGCGACGCGGAGCGAGGGTTTCGGGGGACTTGGGCATACCGAGGTTGACTGCGGGCACGTGAGCACTCTACGCGCTCGGTCTGACCGTGCCGGGTCCGGTCCCCGTGCGTCCGTTCAGAGCTCCCTGACCGAGTCCACGACCGTGATGAGCGGGGCGTAGAGCCGCATCACCGCGAGCGCACGGTCGTGGTCCTCGTCGCTGGCGCCGGCGCAGGCGTCCGCCACGACGGTCACCGTCGCACCCGCGTCGGCCGCCGCCAGCGCGGTCGACAGCACGCAGCAGTCGGTCGAGACCCCCGTGAGCACCAGGTGCGGGTGGTCGCCGACGACGGCCTGGAGGCTCGTCCCCCACTTGCCGAAGGTCGGTTCCGTCACGACGGGGTCGTTCCGGTCCGCGGCGGCCGACGCGAAGGGCTCGGTGAGCGCGTACAGCGGGTCGGCGTCCGGCACCAGCGCGAAGGGCCAGTCGCGGTAGTACGGCACCCACGCCCCCTCGGGCTCCGCCGGAGCCACGAAGCGGGTGAAGACCGTGCGGCCAGTGAACCGCGGCAGGAGCCGCTCGATGCCGGCGCCGGCGTGGTCGTACCGCGGGGCGGCCCACGGGTTCTCGCCGGTGAAGACCTGCTGCATGTCGATGACGACGAGCCAGGCGTCGTCGGGGATCGCCGCGCTCATCGCAGGTCGTCCGGCGTGGCGAGTGCTTCCTGACGGCGGATCGAGCCGCGCGCGAACAGCAGCGTGCCGAGGAACCCGACGACCAGGGCGACGAGGACGCCGAGGTTCGCGTAGGCCCACGGCCCCTCGCGGCCACCGAGGCCGAACGGGCCGAGCAGGTAGCCCTGCCACGACAGCCACGCCGGTGACGCCAGCGTGACGAGCCCCCACCCGAGCGCCGTGCCGACGGCGACCAGGGCGATCGCGCCCCACCGGACGTCACCGTAGCGGCCGCGACGGTCGTCGAGCTCGGACTCCGCGTAGGTGCGTCGGCGCAGCAGGACGTCCGCGACGAAGATGCCGGCCCACACCGCGATCGGCACGCCGAGGGTGATCAGGAACGCCTGGAACGGCTTCGCGAAGCTGGTCGCGAAGAAGGCGATGTACACGGCACCGGCGACCATGAACGCTCCGTCGACCCCGGCGGCGACCGGCCGCGGGATCTTCACGCCGACGCTCAGCAGCGCGAGGCCCGACGAGTAGATGTCGAGGACCGCTCCCCCGACGAGCCCGAGGATCGCCACGATCGCGAACGGGATGAGGAACCAGATCGGCAGGATGGTGGTGAGCGCGCCGATCGGGTCGTCCTGGATGGCAGCGTTCAGGTCCGGCGACGACCCGGCGAGCAGGACGCCGAAGACCACGAGGATCGCCGGGGCCAGCGCGCCGCCGAAGGTCGTCCACCCGACGACCCCACCGGTGGACGCGGCCCGCGGCAGGTACCGGGAGTAGTCAGCGGCGGCGTTCACCCAGCCGAGGCCGAAGCCGGTCATCACCAGGACCAGGGCCCCGATGACCTGCTGACCGCTGCCGGACGGCATCGCGGCGATCGCGGCGAAGTCGATGGAGGGCACCGCGAGCACGATGTAGACGACGGTGAGCACCCCCGTGATGACCGTGATCCAGGTCTGCAGGCGCATGATGACGTCGAAGCCCGCGACGCCGGCCCCGACCACGAGCGCGGCGACGACGACCAGCGCGACGACCTTCGTCAGCACCCCGCCGTCCCAGCCGAGCTCGGTGAAGACCGTCGAGGTCGCCAGGACCGCCAGTGCGGCGAGCGAGGTCTCCCACCCGACGGTGAGGATCCAGCTGAGGAACGAGGGCACCCGGTTGCCCCGCACGCCGAACGCCGCACGGCTCAGCACCATCGTCGGCGCCGACCCCCGCTTGCCGGCGATCGCGACCACGCCGCACAGCAGGAACGAGAACACCACCCCGACGACCGAGACGGCGGTGGCCTGCCAGAAGGAGATGCCGAACCCGATGACGAACGCCCCGTAGGCGATGCCGAGCACGGAGATGTTGGCGGCGAACCACGGCCAGAACAGTCCCCGTGGGGTGCCCTTCCGATCGGACTCGGCGATGACGTCGAGGCCCTGGCGCTCGACGGTGCGAACCTCGGGAGGGTGCGGGGCGGCTGTGGTCATCCGCTGAGCGTAGCGCCGGAGCGACTACCCGAACAGGTTCACCGGCCGCACGATGTCGGCGTAGATCAGCAGCGCGCTCATCCCCGCCAGCAGCACCACGACGACCATCGTCAGGGGCATCGTCTTCGCCAGGTCGATGGGCCCCGGATCCGCCTTGCCGACGAGCTTGAACGACCGTCGCTTGATCGCTTCCCAGAGCGCACCAGCGATGTGTCCGCCGTCGAGCGGCAGCAGCGGCACCATGTTCAGCACGAACAGGCCGATGTTGAGCGAAGCCAGCAATCCGAGGATCGTGTACGCCTTGTCGACCACCGGGACACCGCTCATCGACGAGACCTCGCCGATCGCACGGCCCACACCCACCACCGACACGGGGCTGTCCTGCGACCGCTCCTGGGCACCGAACGCGGCGTTCCACACGGCGACCAGGCGCTGCGGCAGGTCGATGATCAGGTGCGCCGACGCCGCGATCTGGGCACCGGTCGCGGGCAGCACCTCGGCCGGGGACTGCCGTACCAGGGACTGCCCGATGCTGACGCCGACCACGCCGACGCGCTGGGTCTTCGTGGTGCCGTCGTCGTTCTCGACGACCTTGCCCTCGGCGTCGTAGACGTCGCGGGTGGCGGTCGTCGGGGTGATCTCGAGGGTCTTGCGGGCACCGTCGCGCTCGACGACCACGGTGACCTGCTCACCGGCGGACTCCTGGAAGACCTCGGAGACGCGGGTGATGGTGGGGTCCTGCTCACCGTTCACCGAGAGCACGACGTCGCCGGACTCGATGCCCGCCTGCTTCGCCGGGGACACCGCGTCGCCGGGCGAGCACTCGGTCGTCTGGCTGTTCGGCAGCACGCACCCGACGCTCGACGTGAAGGTCGTCGTCGGCGCCCCGAACCCGCACAGCAGCACACCGAACAGCACGATGCCGATCACCAGGTTCATGGCCGGGCCCGCGACCATCACGATGATCCGCTTCCAGGGCGTCAGGCGGTAGAAGGCGCGGGAGTCGTCACCGCCGGAGTCCGCGATCTGCTCGGCGCTGGCCTGGCGGGCGTCCTGCACGAACGCGCCGTACATGCCGGTGTTCGTGATGGCGTTCGCCCGACCCGAGGCGCGCGGCTTCAGCATGCCGACCATCGAGATGTACCCACCGAGCAGGATCGGGCGGATCCCGTACTCGGTCTCACCCCGCTTGAACGACCACATCGCCTTGCCGAAGCCCAGCGAGTACTGCGTCACCTTGACGTTGAAGATCTTCGCGAAGGACAGGTGCCCCAGCTCGTGGAGTCCGATCGAGACCAGCAGGCCGATGATGAAGACGACCACGCCGAGGACGAAGAGCAGGACGGATTCGACGGTCACCGGGAAAGAGTACGGGACTGATTCCATGACGGAGCCGAGCGCCGTCTGAGAGGTGATCTGGGCCTCCAGGCCTGTGCGTCACGTCCGCGGTCTGCCGCCTCCGCGTCGGACGGGAGGCGCGACTCGCGTCAGCGGGTCAGCGCGCGGTCCGCAGCGGTGCGGGCCCACTGCTCCGCGGCGAGCACGCCGTCGAGTGACGGCTCCCCCGCGGTGTGCTCCTCGACGACGCGCTCGACCGTGTCGACGATGTCCAGGAAACCGATCGCGCCCGCATGGAACGCGGCGACGGCCTGCTCGTTCGCGGCGTTGAACACGGCCGGGAACGTCCCGCCCAGCTCGCCCACCCGCTTGGCGAGGGCGACGGCGCCGAAGGCGTCCTGGTCGAGCGGCTCGAACGTCCACGTGCTCGCGGTCGTCCAGTCGAGCGGCACGCCGACGCCGGGCACCCGGTCCGGCCAGGCCAGGCCGAGCGCGATCGGCAGCCGCATGTCCGGCGGCGACGCCTGGGCGATGGTGGAGCCGTCGACGAACTCGACCATGGAGTGCACGATCGACTGCGCGTGCACGGTGACGTCGATGCGGTCGTACGGCACGTCGAAGAGCAGGTGGGCCTCGATGACCTCGAGCCCCTTGTTGACCAGGGTCGCGGAGTTCGTCGTGACGACGAGACCCATGTCCCAGGTCGGGTGCGCCAGTGCCTGGGCGGGGGTGACGTCACGGAGCTGCTCGCGGGTGCGCCCACGGAACGGACCGCCACTCGCCGTCAGGACGAGCCGCTGCACCTCGGCGTCGGCGCCGGAGCGCAGCGCCTGCGCGATGGCGGAGTGCTCGCTGTCCACGGGCACGATCTGCCCGGGCGCCGCGGCCTGCTGCACGAGGGAGCCGCCGACGATCAGGCTCTCCTTGTTCGCGAGGGCGAGCACGGCACCGGTCTCGAGGGCCGCGAGCGTCGGGCCGAGGCCGACCGAGCCGGTGATCCCGTTCAGGACGACGTCGGCCTCGACGCTCCGGACGAGCTGCTCCGAGTCGGCCGCGCCGAACGCTGTGTCGCGGACGCCGAACCGGGCAGCCTGCTCGGCGACGAGGTCGCGGTTGCTGCCGGCGGTGAGCCCGACGACCTGGAACCGGTCGGGGTTGCGGGCGACGACGTCGAGCGCCTGGGTGCCGATCGAGCCGGTGCTGCCGAGGACGACGATCCGCCGACGATCAGGACCGGTGCTGCCGAGGCGGCCGTCCGTCACGGTCAGCCCTTGGCGAGGATGTCGACCACGAAGACGAGCGTGGCGTTCTTCGGGATGCCCGAGCCCTCCTGCGGGTTCGCGCCGTAGGCGTCCTCCGGCGTCGCGACGATCAGGACCTGCGAGCCGACCTTCTGCCCGACGAGCCCGGTGACGAAGCCCTTGATGAGCGCGCTCTCCGACACGGTGAAGGTGGTGGGGACACCCTTCGACCACGAGGAGTCGAACTCCTTGCCGGTGTCGTAGACGACGCCCTTGTACTGCACGAGTGCGGTGTCGCCGTCGGCGATCTCGGTGCCGTCGCCCTGCTTGAGCACCTCGACCGTGGTCTTCGTGGGCGCCTTGACGCCGTCGGGGACCGTGATCTCCGGCTCGCCCGAGGCCTTGTCCTTGACCGTGGGCAGGCCCGGGTCCTGGTCCTGCGGGGTACCGGTCGCCTTGGTCGGGGTCTGCGCGACGACGTCGGCGACCACGACGATCTCGCCGCCGGTGTTGAAGCCGAGTGCCGAGGACTGTCCGACCGCGGCGACGCGGTCGCCCACCTTCGAGCAGGCGAGGAGCGCGCCGAAGCCCGATCCGCCGACGGAGAGCACCTGCGGGTTGCCCTCGTCGAAGCCGACGGTGCCGAGCTTCTTGGCGTCCGATGCCTCGTACACGCTGTAGGAGACCTGCGCGTAGTCGCCCTCGTCGAGCGCCGCGCCCTTGCCCTTCACGAGGCGGGTGGCCTGCGGCGTCTTCGCGGACAGGCCGGACGAGAACTTCACGGTCGGGGCCTTCGGACCACCGAACGACCCGGTCGCCTTGATGGCGTCGGACGACTTGCCCGGGTCGGGGCAGGAGGTGATCGCCGAGGCCGTGGCACTGGCCGACGGGGTCGGCGAGGCCGAGGACCCGTTCGAACCGGAGCCGGAGCAGGCGGCGAGTCCCAGCACGACGGCGGGGACGATGGCGATCGGGAGCAGGCGGAGACGCTTCACGAGGACCTAGTCTGCCCCACCTGT
Source organism: Curtobacterium sp. MCLR17_040 (assembly GCF_003234735.1). Taxonomy (NCBI): domain Bacteria; kingdom Bacillati; phylum Actinomycetota; class Actinomycetes; order Micrococcales; family Microbacteriaceae; genus Curtobacterium; species Curtobacterium sp. MCLR17_040. The sequence continues at coordinate 171,248 of NZ_QKTE01000006.1, forward strand.
CGAAGAGTCCCCTGCCAATGACGCAGGTCGGACGACCAGCTGCGGCTCGTGGTGCACCGGGAACGCCACGGACCGCGCGATGAAGCAGAGCTCGTTGGCGGTGACGTGTGCTGCTTCGGCGTCCGCGACCCGGTCGGCCTCGAGGATCGTGACGACCGGGTGCAGGGTCGCCTCGGTCAGTTCACCCGAACCGTCGCGGTTCAGGCGGAGCGACGCGGTCGCGGTGTCCTGGTAGTCGACGACGGTGAAGCCCTTCGTCACCGCGACGTGCAGGTAGCTGAGCATGTGGCACTGGGCCAGCGCAGCGACCACCATCTCCTCGGGGTTCCAGCGGTCACGGTCCCCGCGGAACGTCGGGTCGGCGGAGCCGGGGACGTCGGGCTTGCCGGTCGCCGAGACCACGTGTTCGCGTCCGTAGTCGCGGTACCCGGAGGTGCCGGTCCCGCGGTCGCCGGTCCAGCTGACGGAGACCTCGTAGGAGTGGTCGTGCACGGGTGCGCCCCTTCGCCTTGGCTAGCATGGCGGCATGACGGTGAGCCCCGAAGTCCGCAGTGATCGCCATCCTCTCACCGCCGACGGTTCCGTCGAGCTGGCGGTGCTCGAACGCTCAGGGTTCGACGAGAGCCGGCACGTCGGCGCCGGAGTCGTCGTCGACGCGAGCGGCACCGTGATCGACTCCGTCGGCGACGTGACCGCGAGCATCTACCCGCGTTCCACCATGAAGCCGTTCCAGGCCCTGGCCGTCCGACGTGCCGGTGCGCTGTTCTCCGACGAGGAACTCGTCCTCACCACCGCGAGTCACGCCGGCACCGCGGCGCACCAGGCGCTCGCCCTGCACATGCTCGAGTCCTTCGACCACGTCGAATCCGACCTCGGCTGCCCGCCCGACATGCCCTTCGACCGCGGGACCGCCCGCACGATGGACGGCCCCCGTCGCCTGGCGATGAACTGCTCCGGCAAGCACGCCGGCATGCTCGCGGCCTGCCGGGTGAACGGGTGGGACGAGGCCACGTACCTCGACATCGAGCACCCGCTGCAGCAGCGGGTGCGTTCCGTCGTCGAGGAGTACACGCACGAGACCGTCGACCTGGTCGGTACGGACGGCTGCGGCGCCCCCGTGTTCCCGCTCACCCTGACGGGGTTGGCACGCGGGTTCGCCGGTGTCGTGGCACGGGCCGACGACGACTCCGCTGCGCTGACCGACGCGGTCCTGGCGCACCCGTGGGCGATCGACGGCGTCGGACGCGCGAACACGGTCACCATCGAGCGACTGCAGGTGCTGGCGAAGCTCGGTGCCGAGGGCGTCATGGTCATGGGGTTGCCCGGAGGCGCGGCCGTGGCCGTGAAGGTGCTCGACGGCTCGCAGCGGGCCGGCACCCTGGCGGCCCTGGCGCTGCTCGAGCGGAACGGGCTCGTGGCGTCGGACGGAGTGGCCGAGGTGCTCGAGGCGACCGGTGAGCGGGTGCTCGGCGGCGGCGTGCCCGTCGGCGCGGTGCGGGTCGGGGCCGGGTTGCGCTGATCGTTGCTCGGCGCTGGTCAAGCGTGGGCGCTGATCAAGCGTCGGCGCTGGTCATCGATCGGAGCTGGTCATCGATCGGCGCTCACCGGGTCGGGGACGAGGACCGGCAGCGCCGGGGACACCCGGACGACCGCGTGGTCGTCGGGTCGACGGACGGAGCAGCCGTACCGCGAGACCTCGACGGTGACGTCCCGCTGACGAGGCGCCGATCCGAGTCCGGCCACGAGCACCACGGACCCGTGCGGTCGGCCGTCGGCCCCCATCCGCACCGCGACCGAGGTCCCCGACGGCAGGGCGTGCACTGACAGGGTGCTCGCTGCCCGGGTGCTCGCTGGGCGGCCGCTCGGGGCTGGATCGGCGCTGCTGGCCCCCACGGCGTCGAGGACCTCGGGAGCAGCGGCCCAGCGCAGGTCCTCTTCGGTGTGGACGGCAGCGGCTCGGAGCTGCTCGGCGAGCCCGCGGAACACCGCGACGGCGAGTGCTCCGGCACCGACGACCACGACGTGGGACGCGGCGTCGACCCCGAGCACGCGGCCGCCCGGACCGTGCCCGAGGACGAGTGCCGGCGTGCCGTCGCCGTCCTCGGGAACGGTACCCGTCAGCGTTTCCGGCGCACTGAGCGGTCCGGGCTCGGCGGACTGGTCGGGTCCGCGCGGAGCGACGACCGCGACCGGGGCCGGCGAGGCCGAACGGTGCAGCACCACGTCGACCAGCGCGCAGCACGCACCCGCGCCGAGCAGGACGCCCTGCCCCGCGCCGCTGATCGGCGCGAGGACCCCGGCCACGACGAGCGCGACCGCGGCCCCCACGATCACGCAACGAGCGGTGAACCGGGACATGACCCCATCGCACCAGGAACGAGCAGCTCAGCGCTGGCCCAGGACCCGATCTGTGGAGAAGTCGCCTACTGCACCAGGAAGAACTGCTCACCGATGTCGACGCGGGCACCACGCTCGACGCGGTACCGGCGACCGGGCTCGCAGCGGCGGATCGATCCGTCGATGTGCCGGACGACCGTGCCGTTGCCGGAGAACCGGTCGGAGACCCACAGGTCGTCGCCGTCGCGGCCGAGCTCGAGGTGCGTCTTCGACACGGACTTGCCCGGGTCGTGCACGGTCAGCAGGTCGTCGTAGCGCTCCCCCGGCTGCGGTCGCGGCAGCCGGCCGAGCAGGCCGGTGCCGTGCACCCCGAGCCGCTCACCCGTGCTGAAGTGCAGCACGAACGGTGCCCGGGTCGGGGTCTTCGCGACGATGCGGGTCTCGTCGACGTCCTCGTCGAGGTCGTCGAGCGCGCCGGCCGCTGCGGGCGACTCCGACCGGTCGACGGGCGGGAGCGGCAGCGCGGGTCCGGTCGCTCCCGGGATCGGGGGCAGCGGTGCAGCGGAGGGCACGCCCGCGGTGTCGGCGGACGGTGCCGAGGAGGGGACGGTGGCGGAACCGGGCACCGGCGGGATCGGCGTGCGCGACACGGCGGACGCCTCGGTCGGCGGCTCGGGCTCGGTCACCGGTGCAGCGTGCGCTCCGCGGGGACGTCGGCCGGCATCGGACTGCTCGACCTCGGCGCGGAGGAAATCGTCGTCCACTGGGATCTCGTCGTCCGGCTCGTCGCCTGCAGCGCGCTCGTCGGACTCGTTCGGACCCGCGGACTCGGCCGAACCCGCGTCGGGCTCGTCCGGCTCGTCCGCAGCGTTGCCCGCGTCGGGGGCCTGCGTGCTGTCGGACTCCTCTGCTGCCCAATCAGGTCGGGTCATCGGCAGCGGCATGACCGGGCCGGTGAAGGCCGCGGTGACCGCCGGACGGACGGCTCCGCACTCGCCGCAGAAGATGTCGTCGGGTTCGAGCCGGTTGCCGCAGACGTGGCAGATGGTCGTCTCGTGCATGCCCGGGGTGACGAGCGGGGCCGGACGCGGCGGTCGACGGTCGATCAGCGGCTCGACCACGGCGGTGTCCCCGGGCTGCGGGGGCGACACCACGGCCGGCTGATCGTCGGTGGCGCTCGTCTCCGATGCGGCCACGATCGCCTCGTCGGGCTCCGGCTCGGAGGCGTCCCGGGCACCCTGTGCGTCCCGGGGTTCCTGTGCGTCCTGTGCGTTCTGGGCGTCCTGTGCCGCGTGTTCGTCGGGCGCAGGAGCCGCAGCGTCCTGTTCGGAAGCAGGTTCGGCGGGTGCTCCCGGCATCGGCGGGACGACCGGACCGGCGGGCGCCTCGGCAGCCGGGGTACCGCGACCGACCCACCAGGACGGACCGGCGGGTGCCGCCGGGGGTGCGGTGGCAGCGGGCGGCGCCCACACCGGCACGGAGGGCTCGGCAGCGGGCGGCGGCTCGACGGGCTGGGGCTCGACGGGCTGGGATTCGACGGGCTGTCGCACCGCCCGGTCCGACACCGACGACGGAGCATCGCGGATCGGGTCCTCGGGCGTCTCGGGGCGACCGGGAGCCGGGGCGATCCGCGTGCGTTCGGGGTCGTCCGCATCGAGGGGTTCGGACGGGTACGCGTCGGGGTCGAGGGGAGGCTCGGACTCGCCCGGCGCACCCGACCAGTCCTCGAGCCCGGAGCCGGCACCGTGCACATGGGAGGGGGCCTGGCGCGGGGCGAAGGCATCGGGACGCTGCACCGGCACGGGTGCCGGCGGTTCGGTGCCGCGACGGTCGGCACCGGTGAGCCACGCACGCGTGGCGGGATCGAGCGTGGCTTCGGGCAACCAGGCGTCGGAAGCCGGGTCGGACCGTCGGCCGTGGGCGTCGGGCTGCTGCAACGGTGGCGGCGGTGCCTGTTCGACGGGAGTCGGCGCGACCGGGCGACGGCTCGCGGCGGCGGTGACCGCGCGTCCGCACTCACCGCAGAAGATCGCTCCGTCCGGGAGCATCGATCCGCAGTGTTCGCATCTGATCACGTGGTGCCTCTGTCCTCACTCGGCCGTCCACGACGCTCGTCCGGCCTCTGGACATCGTAGTCGCCGCGCCCCGACGCAGCCTGGCCGCCGGTCCGCCGACGGGACCGTGCCGTCGGACGGCGTCCCGTTCCCCGCAGGGACCGGAGCGAGACGGCGGTGCGGAACCGCTCCCGCCGGGTCCGTCCCGTCCGGAGCGAACCGATCGCATCGTCGGTCGCCGCCCACATGCGGTCGGCGGTGGTCTGGTCGGCGTCACTCGGACCGAACACCGCGCGGTCGGCCAGCGCGGCGAGTCCGGTGCCACCGTCGCCCGGTGCACCGACCACGGCTTCGCGTCGGGTTGCTGCCTGCCGCACGTCGTGCCCGCGGTCGAGCAGTGCGTCGCGGTACTCGTCCCAGGCGCCGACGATGCGGCCGCGGGGCGTGGTGGCGTTCCGCCGTCGGCGGCGCCGCAGTCGCTTCAGCAGCACGATCACGGCGAACGGCAGCAGGACGAGCGCGACCACGCCGAGGGTCCCGAGGGCCCAGGGCAGCACCGCGAGCAGGATCTGGAGCCAGAGCGGCTGCACCGGCGGCGTGTTCCGGTCGCTCTCGGGGGGCGTCTGCTGGTCCTGGTCCTGCCGGTCGACCGGGGGCGGCGGCACCACCGTCTCGGGTCGGGTGACCGGCTGCGGGGTCTGCTGCTGCTCGTTCGGGATCTCGCGCACCTCGGGGTTGGGGTTGAGCATCACCCATCCCCACTGCGCGGTGTCCACCTCGATGCGGGCCGTGACGTCGGACCCACGGAAGGTCGTCGTCCCGCCCGGCGCTGCGGTGCCGTCGCGGCCCGAGTCTCCCCCGGCCGTGAAGCCCATCACGACCCGTGCCGGGAACCCGATCTCGTCCGCCATCAGTGCGGCCGCCGCGGCGTACTGCTCCTGGTCCCCGATCATCAGGGGTGCGGTGAGGAGCTCCTGGACACGGTCGGCACCGTGACCGGACCGACTCATCCGGTCGTCGCCGACACCGTGGCTGACGTACCCGTTCCGTTGCAGGGACTGCACCGCGGCGAGGAGCTTCGCACCGGGTGCCGACACGTCCTTCGTCGTGGACTCCACGGTGTCGCGCACGGCGTCGGGGACGTCCCGTGCGGTGGGCACGGCGGCGCTCCCCGGGCGCGCGGTGGCCAGCTGGCGTTCCGTCGGCTGGTCGGGCAGCACCGCCGTCAGGTCGTAGGACGTGCCGTCCCCGACTCCGCCGACCACGGCGCCGGTACCGGTCGATCCGTTGTAGAAGAAGGCGCCGCGCTCGTCGTCGGCGTCCTGCCCGGTGAACTCCACGCGCTCCAGGTCACCGACCGTCGGCAGCCACACCCCGCGGTACCCGTCGACCGTCACACCGACGTCGACCGTGGTGCCCCGGACGCCACGGACGTCGACCGCGGTCGGCACACGTTCGAAGGTGCCCGAGCCGGCCGAACCGTCGGCCCCGCCGACGCGGTAGACGACGCCGTCGTAGGTGTCGAGCGTCGCGATGCGCACGAACCCGCCCTCGGGCAGGCCGGTCACCCGGAGCTGGGTCGCGTCCGAGGCGGTGGACTCCTCGTAGGCGCGGAACCCGCTGAGCGGGCTGACGTAGTCGCGTGGGTCGAACGGCTTCACGACGTCGGTGCGTGCGACGGTGCGCTCACCCGACGGAGGTGCCACCAGGCCGAGTCCGGTCGCGACGACCGCCGCGGCCACGATGGTGCCGGTTCCCACGAGGGCGGGGCGGACGATCGACCGCGCGACCGGCACGCGTGCACCGATGGTGGTCGCCACCGCGACGGCGCGACGCGCGTGCCGCACGGTCAACGCCCAGACGAGGGCGAGGCCGACAAGGACGACCGCCGTCACGATCGACGTGTCGAGCCGGCTCGGCCCGACGACGACCCCCACCGAGAAGAGCACCAGTGCCGGGATGCTCGCGAGTTCCTGCCTGGAGGCGCGGGTCGCCACGCTCACGGCGGTCACCGCCGCCACGAGCAGCGTCACGAAGTAGGGCACGAGGAGCGCCTCGTAGGAGCCCACCGGCAGGCTGATGGTCACCAGCTGCTTCCAGCCGAGGGCGACGCCGGCGAAGAGGTCGAGCAGGCCGCGTCCGGTGGGCAGCAGGCCGTTGGCCTGACTCGGCACGGCGGCGGGGACGCCCGTGAGCGTGAAGGCGGCGACGGTCGCGACCGCCACGACGGCCGTCGGGAGCCGGAACAGGGTGCCGAGGAGCGCGACGACCGTCCCGATGACGATCGCGGTCACCGCGGCGGTGATCATCGCGCCGTCCCGGTACACCGGCCACCAGGACGTGCTCGCGACGGCCAGCAACAGCCAGACCGCCAGCGTGCCGCCGGCGAGCCGGAACGGCACGAGCCGCCGTGCGTCGCGACGGTCGGAACGCCGGGTCGAGCGCCTCGCCCGGTCCTGTGCCGGGGCCGGGGTGGTCACGGGTGCGGCGCTCATGCTGCCGACGCCGATCGGTGCAGGGCGTGCCGGAGGTCGTCCAGGTAGCCGATGGTCATCACCGTCAGACCCGCGACGCGCAGGAACCGCGGCTGGGCCTCGGGCTCGCAGATCACCGCGACGACCTCCACCCCGACGGGGAACCGCGTGGCGGCGAGTCGGAGCGCGGGCAGGCCGACGGTCGACCCCACCACGAGGAACGCGACGGAGATGCCCTCGGTGTCGCTCCCGACGATCCGGGAGACCTCGGCGATCGGCAGGCACGCGTCAGCGAGGCCGACCGAGGCGAAGTCGTCGAGCAGGCGCGTCGGCGTGACGGTGGGGAGCGTCCGCACGGCGTACACGGCACGCTTCGCGAACTCGGGCGTGCGCTGCGACACCACGACCGAGACCTCACGGCCGTCGCGGATCGCCCGCGCGCCGAGGGACGCGGCCGCGCTGACGGCGAGCTCGAACTCCTCGTCGTCGGCGAACTCACCGCGGGCGATGCCGAGCGCGACGACGAGGTGCGAGCGACGGGTGTCCTCGAACTGCCGGACCATGAGCGCGCCGGACTTGGCGGTCGACTTCCAGTGGATGGTGCGCGGGTCGTCGCCGGGCATGTACTCGCGGATGGCGTGGAAGGCGATGTCCGCGGGTGACAGGTCCGTCGTCGCCTGCCCCTCGAGGTCGCGCACCAAGCCGGTGCTCGTCGACGGGATCGCGATGGTGCGCGGGTGCACGATGACCTGCTCACGGGCGGTCCAGACGAGCTCGCGGCGCACGAGTCCCACCGGGTCGGCGCGGACGCCCGTCACGGGACCGACGTCGAGCACCCCGCGGCGGAGCGTCGGGACGGGGACCTCCCGCTCGAAGGTGCCGTGCGGCCCGATGGCCGGGATCGCTACGTCGACGAGGCCGGATCCGACCGGGACCTCGACGGTGGTCGGCACCGACGGTAGACGCGTGGGGTTCTCGGCCGTGATGATCACGCCGGCGTCGTCGCCGACCGCCACACGGTGCTGCGGCAGCCGCATCCGGATCGCCAGCCGCGACCGGCCGATCAACGCCACCGCGGCGACCACCGCGAGCACGGCGCCGGCGAACCCGACGACGACGATCTCCCGCAGGCCGAACCGGTAGCCGGTCACGAACGCGACGAGCGTCAGGGCGGCGACCGTCCACCCGAGCCCGGTGACGACGGACGAGACCTCGCCCCAGAGACGCAGGACGAGCCTCCAGGCCGTTGCCCAGAGCCGGACGATCCCGATGACCGCATCCGCTGCGACGCCCTCGCGGTCACCGACGATGCGCGTCCGGACGTTGGTCATGCCGGTGACCGTCCCCGTGCGCTCGTACGCCGTCGTGCCACGACGCGACCGCGTCGAGGACGGACGGCGCGAGCGCGTGGAGACGGGCCGGCGGTCCGTCACGTCGTGACTCGGTCGGCGGGCGGCGGGGTCTCCACCAGGAGCTGCGCGATGACGCTCGGTGCGCTGACGCCGTCGAACTCGGCCTCGGCGTCGAGCACCAGGCGGTGCGCGAGGACCGGGACGGCCAGTGCCTTCACGTCGTCCGGCGTGACGTAGTGGCGACCGCTCAGCGCCGCGAGGACACGGGAGGCACGGATCAGGCCCATCGCCCCACGGACGCTGACGCCGAGCCGGACCTCGCTCGCCGAGCGGGTCGCGTCCACCAGACGGGCGACGTAGTCGGCGATCACCGCGTCGACGTGCACGGTGCGCGCCAGGGCGGCCATCTCGGTGATGGTCGCGGCGGGCACGACGCTCGCCAGCGGGACCGACGCCGACGGAGCCGACGAGGTCTCGAGGATCTTCACCGTCGCGGCGTGGTCGGGGTAACCGATGGACGTCTTCATGAGGAAGCGGTCGAGCTGCGCCTCGGGCAGACGGTACGTGCCGGCCTGCTCGATCGGGTTCTGGGTCGCGATGACCATGAACGGCGCGGCGAGACGGTGGTTGACGCCGTCGACCGTGATCGCGGACTCCTCCATCGCCTCGAGCAGCGCGGACTGCGTCTTCGGGCTCGCACGGTTGATCTCGTCGGCGAGCACGATGTTCGCGAAGACTGGCCCGCGGTGGAAGTCGAACTCCTGCGTCCGCTGGTCGTAGACGCTGATGCCGGTGATGTCACCCGGCAGCAGGTCGGGGGTGAACTGGATGCGGTTCGTGGTGCCCTGCACGCTCTGCGCCATCGCCCGGGCGAGGCTCGTCTTGCCCGTTCCGGGGACGTCCTCGAGGAGCAGGTGCCCCTCGCTGAGCATCGCTGTGACCGCGAGGCGGATCACGAACGTCTTCCCGAGGAGCACCTGCTCGACGTTGGTCACGATGCGGCCTGCGACGTCGGCGAACCAGGTGGCCTGCTCCGGGGTCATGCTCATGCGGGGTGGTCCTTCGGTCGTGGCGGGAGGTGTGCGGCGGCGGGAGGGT
>NZ_QKTE01000007.1:0-167917 GCF_003234735.1 Curtobacterium sp. MCLR17_040
CTGCGGAGATCCGCTCCTTCGCCTCGGCGTTCCTGCCCGCTCATGACGACGCCTGACCCGGCCACCCTCCGTCTGGAGGCGGGCGGGCCCGTCCCGCGCCTCCAGACCGAAGGTGGCCGGGTCAGGCGTCGTCGTGCGCGGCCAGGAAGGCCGCGACGACCCGGCGGAACTCCGCCGGCTGTTCCAGGTGCGAGCAGTGGCTCGCGCCGGGGAAGACGTGCTGCTGGACGTCGGCGATCCGCTCGACGAACGGCGCCCACGTGGCGGGGGTGGCCTCGTCGTGCTCGCCGGCGACGACGAGCGTCGGCACGGCGACACGGTCGAGCCGGTCGACGATGGTCCAGTCGCGCATCGTGCCGATGACGTGGAACTCGTTCGGGCCGTTCATCGTGCGGTAGACCGTCGGCTCGCGCTCCATCTGCTCCTCGGAGTCGACGAAGTCCTGCGGCATCGGGACCACGCGGCAGACGTGCCGCTCGTAGAAGACCTGCGTCGCCGCCAGGTACTCGGGGTCGTCGACGGTGCCGGCCGTCTCGTGCCGGGTCAGGGCGTCCTGCACGTCGGCGGGCAGCTGCGCGCGGAGCTCGGCGGCGCCGTCGACCCAGAGCTGCATCGACGCGGGGGAGTTGCAGATCGCCAGCGACCGGAGCCCCGCGGGCTGCTGCACCGCGATCTCGGCACCGAGCATGCCGCCCCACGACTGCCCGAGCACGTGGTGGTCGCCGATCCCGAGGTGCTCGACCAGGGCGGCGTACTCGTCGACGAACAGCTGCGGCTGCCAGGTGTCGACCGGCGCGTCCGGGCGGTGGCTGCTCCGGCCGCAGCCGAACTGGTCGTGGTGGACGACGGTCCGGCCGGTCTCGTCGGCCAGGGCCGCGAGGTTCCGGAGGTAGTCGTGGGCCATGCCGGGCCCGCCGTGCAGGACGACGAGGGGCAGCGCGCCCGCGACCGGGGTGTCGGGCGTGGTGACCCGGTACCAGGTCTCGCCGTCGCGGAACGGCATCGTGGATTCGGTGATGCTGGACATGGGGGTCAGCATGGAGCGGAAAAAGGTCCCACGCAATACCTTTTCTGCTGCCTTAACGTGGTCGTAACACCGCGAAGGGGGTCCGTGTGTCCGATCGTGCGACCGAGACGCGCGTCGACGAGGTCGAGGACCGCCTCGTGACCGCCGTCGCCGTGGGTGAGTACCTGCCCGGCGCGAACCTGCCGCCGGAACGCGAACTGGCCGGCCTGCTCGGCGTCGCCCGGGTCACCGTGCGCGGTGCGATCGCGCGGCTCGTCGAACGGGGGCTGCTCGAGACCCGTCGAGGCCGGGGCGGCGGCACGTTCGTCCGCACCGAGTGGCCGGACAACTCTTCGGACGCCGTCGGACGGGTGCTGCTCGCCCGGTGGGAGGCGATCCAGGACACCGCCGACGCCATCGCGCTGCTGCACGGGGCGCTCGCGACGGCCGCCGCGGAACGGGTCACCCCGGACGACGCCGCCCTGATCCGTGCACGGCTCGAGGTGTTCCGCGACGCCACCTCGGGACTCGAGAAGCAGCAGGCCGACGCCGTGCTGCACCGGACGATCATCGACGCCGCGCGGAACGACGCCCTGCGGACGGCGCTCGCCGGGTTGGAGGCGCAGATCTCCATCGCCGCTCCGGCGCACCTGTGGGGCACGGCCGAGGGCATGGCGGAGATGGAGACCCGCGCGCTCCACGAGCACGAACTGCTGGTGGACGCGGTGTGTTCAGGGCGGGCGCCCGAGGCGGGCGTGATCGCCCGGCAGCACGTCGGGATCGACGTCGAACTGCTCGAACGGGCCGTACGGCGGACGGGGCAGGTGCCCCGCCACTGAGAGGACGGTCTGTCGGTCGGTGTGTTGGTCGGTCGGTGCGGCGGTCGGTCGTCAGTGCACGGCGGGTGCCGGCACCGGGTAGACGTCGTCGGGCATCGGCCACGGCGCCCACTTCGGCCGCGGCGCGTACACCAGGTACGGCTGCGGCGTCGGGTAGCTGACGAGCTCGAGCGTCGACCCCCACGGCGTGCGCGTGTAGACGAACCGGTTGCCGGCCCCCGCCTCGTCACCACGCAGGTCGCGCGGGTCGGAGTTCCGGGTGCCGCCGGCCGCCTCGACCCGGGCGAGCGTCTCGTCCAGGTCGTCGGCGTACATCGCCAGGTGCTGCCACCCCAGGTCGGACGGGTGTGCGGCGTTCCGCTGCTCGGGCCCCAGGTACTCGAACAGCTCGAGCCCCGGCCCCTCCGGCAGCGCGAGCATCCGCATGGCCCCCTGCGCCATGGTGCTCGGGATGCCGAGGTAGCCGTGCGCCTCGGAACTGCTGTTCGGCGTCTCGTCACGACGCCGCATGTCGTACAGGACGACGGCGTCGAACGCCGCCTCGAAGAACTGCGTGGCTGCGTCGATGTCCGGCACCGTGACGCCCACGTGGTCGATCCTGATTCCCCTGCTCATGGTCGATTCGTACCACCGGCGGTCCCCGCGGCTCGGGTCGGGGCGGGGTCCGTGCGGGGTCGGTGCCCATCGATGCGGCAAGCCGCACCGCGGCTCCTGGCGCGGTCGGCGCCGGTCTCGGTGACCGTCCCGGAACGGTCGTTCCAGGACGGGGTGCGGGACACACGACCGTTACACGAGGGAAACGGCGGGGGCGAAGTCGCTCCGTAGCTTCGTGCTCAAGCACGCACCGCCCCGCTTCCCACTCCCTCGGAGGACGCCATGGCTACCGACATCGCGACACCAGTCGCCGCGCCCCACGCCCCCACCACGACCGCCGCTCCCGCCCCAGCGGGTGCCGGTGTCGTCAAGCCCGGGTACGACCCGGCGCTCACGAACGAGGACCTCGCCCCGCTGCGCGAGCAGCGCTGGACGAGCTACAACTTCTTCGCGTTCTGGATGTCCGACGTGCACTCCGTCGGCGGCTACGTCACCGCCGGGTCGCTCTTCGCCCTCGGCATCGCGAGCTGGCAGGTGCTCATCGCCCTGGTGGTCGGCATCCTCATCGTGCAGGTCTTCGCCAACCTGGTCGCGAAGCCGTCGCAGCGCACCGGCGTGCCGTACCCGGTGATCAACCGCGCGGTGTTCGGGGTGCTCGGCGCGAACGTCCCCGCCATCATCCGCGGCCTCATCGCGATGGCCTGGTACGGCGTGCAGACCTTCCTCGCCGCCCAGTCGCTGAACATCATCTTCCTCAAGTTCATCCCGGCGTCGGCGGGGCTGCTCGACCACTCGTTCCTCGGGCTCTCGGCCCTGGGGTGGATCTCGTACGCGATCCTCTGGGTGGCGCAGGGCGCGCTGTTCTGGATGGGCATGGAGGCCATCAAGCGGTTCATCGACTGGGCCGGACCGGCGGTCTACGTGGTGATGATCGCGCTCGCGGTCTACCTGGTCAGCCAGGCGGGCATCGGCAACATCTCGTTCACCCTGTCGGTCGGCGAGCCGCTGTCGTTCGGGGCGTCGATCCCGGTGATGCTGTCCGCGGTCGCCCTGGTGGTCAGCTACTTCTCCGGCCCGATGCTGAACTTCGGGGACTTCTCGCGCTACGGCCGGTCGTTCCGTGCGGTCAAGCGCGGCAACTTCTGGGGTCTGCCGATCAACTTCCTGTTCTTCTCGGTCCTGACGGTCCTCTGCGCCAGCGCGACGGTGCCGGTGTTCGGCAAGCTCATCACCGACCCGATCGAGACCGTGCAGGCCATCGGAGCACCCTTCGCGATCCTGCTCGGCGGCCTGACCTTCGTCACGGCGACCGTCGGCATCAACATCGTGGCGAACTTCATCAGCCCCGCGTTCGACTTCTCGAACGTGGCACCCCGGAAGATCTCGTGGCGGGCCGGGGGCATGATCGCCGCGGTCGGCTCCGTGCTCCTCACCCCGTGGAACTGGTACGGCAACGACCAGGCGATCCTGTACACGCTCGGGGTGCTCGGTGCGCTGATCGGCCCGCTGTTCGGCATCCTCATCGCGGGCTACTACATCGTCGGCAAGCAGCGCATCGCGATCGACGACATGTACTCCACGAGCCGCACCGCCCGGTACTGGTACCGCGGCGGGTTCAACCCGAACGCCATCTGGACCCTCGTGGTCACCGGCGCGATCTCGGTGGCGAGCGCGGTCCTGCCCCCGGCACTCGGCGTGCTGCCGTGGCTGGCGAGCTACAGCTGGTTCATCGGGTGCGGCCTGGGCCTCGTCGTCTTCTGGGCGCTCGAGCGTGTCCGGCCGAGCATGCCCGTGCTCGACGCGGACGACCCCTCGGTCGACGACGGCGCGGCCGTCGGTCGCGCCTGACCGCCGGCGTCGCGGCCCGTCCTCCACAGGGCGGGTCGCGGCGCTCGGTCGTCCACAGATCCAGACCACGGCCGGGAGGCCCGCCCCGCCCCCGCCACGATGGTCACCACCCAGCACCACCGGTTCCACCGCTCCACTCGCTCCACCGGAAGGACCCCGATGCGCATCCGCGTCGTCAACCCCAACACCACCGCGTCGATGACGCGGGCGATCGGCGTCGCGGCCCAGGCCGTCGCCGCTCCCGGCACGCTGGTCGAAGCGGTCGAACCCTCGATGGGGCCGGCTTCGATCGAGAGCCACTACGAAGAGGCCCTGGCCGTGCCCGGGCTGCTCGAGCAGATCGGCCGCGGCGAGCAGGACGGGGTGGACGCGTTCGTCGTCGCCTGCTTCGGGGACCCGGGGCTCGACGCCGCGCGGGAGCTCGCGACGGTGCCGGTGATCGGGATCGCCGAGGCCGGGTTCCACGCCGCCGCGATGCTCGGCCGGCGGTTCGGCGTCGTCACCACCCTGGCGCGGACGACCGGCCGCGCCCACGAGCTCGCCCAGCGCTACGGCTTCGCCCCGCTCGTCACGGAGATCCGGGCGTGCGAGGTCCCGGTGCTCGAGCTCGACGACCCCGAGTCCGGTGCACGGGCGCTCGTGATCGAGGAGTGCCGAGCGGTCATCGACGGGGGAGCCGACGTCGTCGTGCTCGGGTGCGCGGGCATGGCCGACTTCTGCGCCGAGGTCTCGCTGGCCATCGGGGCACCGGTCGTCGACGGCGTCGCGGCGGCCACGGTCCTGGCGGAGTCGCTCGTCCGGCTCGGCTTGTCCACGGGCAAGCGCGGCGAGTACGGCCTGCCGCCGGTGAAGGCGATGTCGGGGCTGCTGGCGGGCTTCGAACGCCACCCGGCGGCGGTCGCGACGGCCGGGGCGGGCGCGTGACGGGCCTCCCGGCGGGCGACACGGCAGACCTGGTCGTCCGCGCGCAGCGAGCTTGGATCGACGGGGCGTTCCGCCCGGCCGCGGTCGTCGTCCACGACGGCCGGGTCACCGGCGTCCTGCCCGTCGACGCGGTCGTCGACGCCGTGCAGGTCCACACCGTGCCGGCCGGGCAGGTGCTGCTCCCCGGACTCGTCGACACGCACGTGCACGTCAACGAGCCAGGCCGCACCGAGTGGGAGGGCTTCGCGTCCGCGACCCGGGCCGCTGCGATGGGCGGCGTCACCACGATCGTGGACATGCCGCTCAACTCCATCCCCGCGACGACCACGGTCGAGGCGCTCGCCGTCAAGCGTGCGAGTGCCGAGGGCCGGGTGGCGGTCGACGTCGGGTTCTGGGGCGGCGCGGTCCCCGCGAGTCTCGGCTCGCTCGACGCCCTGCACGATGCCGGCGTCTTCGGGTTCAAGTGCTTCACGGCGCCGAGCGGTGTCGACGAGTTCCCGCACCTCGACCCCGAGCAGCTCCGCGCCGCGATCGCCGAGGTCGCCCGGATCGACGCCCTGCTGATCGTGCACGCCGAGGACCCGGAACACCTCGTGCCGCACCAGGCGCTCGGTGGTCGGTACGCCGACTTCCTGGCCACCCGGCCCGTCGCCGCCGAACGGTCCGCGATCGCGCAGGTCATCGACGGCGCGCGGGCGACCGGTGCGCGGGTGCACGTGCTGCACCTGTCCGACGCGGGCGCGCTGCCGATGCTCCGTGCCGCGAAGGACGACGGCGTCCGGATCACGGTCGAGACCTGCCCGCACTACTTGTCGTTCGAAGCGGGCGCGATCCCGGACGGCGCGACCGCCTACAAGTGCTGCCCACCGATCCGCGACGACGCCAACCGCGACGCGCTGTGGGCCGGTGTGCTCGACGGCACGATCGACCTCGTCGTGTCGGACCACTCGCCCTCCACCGCCGACCTGAAGACCGACGACTGGGGTCTGGCCTGGGGCGGGGTCGCCGGCCTGCAGGTCGGGTTCCGGGCGGTGTGGACCGAGGCCGAGCACCGAGGGATCCCGCTCGAGGCGCTGCTCCCGCTGTTCACGACCGGTCCGGCCGCCCTGGTCGGGCTGCGCGACCGCGGGGTGATCGCTCCCGGTGCCCTGGCGCACTTCGCCGTGTTCGACCCGTCCGCCGAGTCCGTCGTCGACGTCGCCGGGCTCGAGCACCGCAACCCGGTGTCGGCGTTCGACGGTCTCCGCGTGCGCGGCAGCGTCACCGAGACCTGGCTCCGCGGCCGTCGCATCGCCACGGTGGACGGCGGCGTGGTCGGCGTCGAGGGGCAGCTGGCCGGACGGCCCGTGCTCGCGGCGGAAACACCCCTGTAACGATCGTTCCGGTATCGTCAGATCAGGAACGGAAGGAACCACCATGCTCCCAGTGAACCCACCCGCTCGTCTCCTCATGGGGCCCGGTCCGATCGACGCCGACCCGCGCGTGCTCCGTGCCCTGTCGACGCCGCTCGTCGGCCAGTACGACCCCTGGATGACCTCGACGATGAACGAGACGCAGGCGCTCTACCGCCGCGTGTTCGGCACCGGCAACGACGCGACGCTGCTCGTGGACGGCACCTCGCGCGCGGGGATCGAAGCGGTGCTGGTGTCGCTGCTCGCCCCGGGGGACCGCGTGCTCGTGCCGGTGTTCGGCCGGTTCGGGCACCTGCTCGCCGAGATCGCCGGCCGCGCCGGTGCCGAGGTCCACACCATCGAGACCGACTGGGGCCAGGTCTTCACGCCGTCCGCGATCGAGTCGGCCATCGCCCGCGTCCGGCCGAAGGTGCTGGCGGTCGTGCAGGGCGACACCTCGACCACGATGAACCAGCCGCTCGACGAGCTCGGTGCGATCTGCGAGCGGTACGGCGTCCTGCTCTACACCGACGCCACGGCGACGGTCGGCGGCAACCCGCTCGAGGTCGACGCCTGGGGGATCGACGCCGTGAGCGCCGGGCTGCAGAAGTGCCTCGGCGGCCCGTCCGGCAGCGCACCCGTCACGCTGTCGCCCAAGGCCGTGGCCGTGCTCGACGAGCGGCGGAGCGTCGAGGCCGGCATCCGCGAACCCGGTGACGACGTCGCCGACGAACCGATCCGCTCGAACTACCTCGACCTCGCGATGATCCTCGACTACTGGGGCCCCCGCCGCCTGAACCACCACACCGAGGCCGCTTCGATGCTCTACGCCGCGCACGAGTGCGCCCGCATCCTGCTCGAGGAAGGCCGCGACGCCGTCGTCGCCCGCCACGAGACGGCCGGGCGCGCGATGCTCGCCGGGGTGCAGGCCCTCGGGCTCCCGGTCTTCGGCGACGTCGCCCACAAGATGCACAACGTCGTCGCCGTCGAGATCCCGTCCGACGTCGTCGGCGACCAGGTGCGCGGCGCGATGCTCGACGACCACGGGATCGAGATCGGCACCTCGTTCGGGCCGCTGCACGGTCGGGTCTGGCGCATCGGCACGATGGGCTACAACGCCCGGAAGGACACCGTCGTCACGACCCTGGCCGCGCTCGAGCACACCCTGCGTCGGGCCGGGCACGCGGTCCCGCACGGCGGCGGTGTCGACGCCGCCCTCGACGTCTTCCGCGACGACCCCGCCGCGGTCGCTCCCGTCGGGGCGGAGGTGCTCGCGTGAGCGCCGTGCCCGTCCTGAACGCGACCGCCGTGGGCACCGCCGACGCCGAACTCGTCGCCCGCTGGTGCGACGAGCTCGCCGCCCTCAGCGCCGAACCGGGCCGGATCACCCGCGTCTACCTGTCGCCCGAGCACGCCCGGGCGAACGCCCTCGTCGCGGGCTGGATGCAGGACGCCGGACTGTCCACCTGGCAGGACGCCGCCGGCAACCTGCACGGCCGGGCCGCGGGCGCGACGCCCGACGCCCCCGTGCTGCTGCTCGGCTCGCACCTGGACACCGTGGTGGACGCCGGACGGTACGACGGCGTCGTCGGGGTGCTCATGGCGATCCGCACGGTCGCCCGGCTCACCGCCGACGGTCCGCTGCCCGTCGCGCTCGAGGTCATCGCGTTCTCCGACGAAGAGGGCACGCGCTTCGGCAAGGCCCTGCTCGGGTCGTCCGCGGTGGCCGGGGTCTGGGACGACGCCTGGTGGGACCTGGCCGACGGTGACGGCGTCACGCTCCGGCAGGCCTTCACCGACTTCGGCCTCGACCCGGAGCGCGTCGGCGACGCCGCGGTCGACCCGGCGTCGGTGGTCGGCTACCTCGAGGCGCACATCGAGCAGGGGCCGTACCTCGAGCAGGCCGGGCAGGCCCTCGGGGTCGTCACGAGCATCGCGAGTGCCCGCCGGTTCTCGGTCGAGGCCGTGGGAGAGGCCCGGCACGCCGGCGGCACCCCCTACGAGCGCCGGCACGACGCGCTGCTCGCCGCCGCCGAGGCCGCGCTCGCGGTGGAACGCATCTGTCGGGCATCGCACCAGGTCGGCACCGTCGGCACGATGACCGTCGAGCCCGGAGCCGTCAACGTCGTCCCCGGGCTCGCACGGTTCTCCGTCGACCTGCGCGGCGAGTTCGACGACGAGCGCGACGAGGTCTGGGACGAACTCACCAAGGCCTTCACGCTCATCGGTGAACGGCGTGGGGTGAGCGTCACCCCGACCGAGGTGCACCGTGCGCCCGCGGTGTTCTGCTCGCCCCGGCTGATGGACGCCGTCCGAGCAGGGATCGTGTCGACGGGCGAGACCGCGCCGATGGAGCTGTTCTCACGAGCCGGCCACGACGCGATGTCGCTCGGGCTCGTGACCGACGTCGCGATGCTGTTCCTCCGCAACCCCGACGGCATCAGTCACCACCCGGACGAGTTCGTGTCGACGCCGGACATCGCCCTCGGCCTCGACGCCCTGGCCGTCGCCGTCGACCGGGTGGCCCGCGCATGAGCACCGCCGGCCCCGACGTCCGCGCCCGGATCGACTCCGTGTGGGAACAGCTCTCGCCCGCCGAACGTCGGGTCGCCGCGATGGTCCGCCACGACCCGGAACTCCTGCTCGTCGGCACCTCCGCCGAACTCGCGGCCGAGTCCGGCACCTCGAAGGCCACGGTCTCGCGACTCGTGCGGTCGCTGGGGTTCCAGGACGCCGCCGAGGTCCGGCAGAACCTGATGTCCGCGCGGGGTTCGGGCCTGCCGTGGGTCGCCGAGGACGCCGCCCACGTCGACCAGCGCGCGGTCGAGGCGCGGAACCTCGACGCGGCCTTCGCATCCCTCGGCCGAGCGGACCGCCCGCGACTGGCCCGTCGGATCGTCCGGGCCCGCCGGGTGCTCGTCCTCGGTGAACGCGGCGCGTACCCGATCGCGCTGCAACTGCGGTCCCAGCTGGCGCAGGTGCGGTCCGACGTCCGGGTCGGTCCGTCGCCCGGGCAGCGACTCGGTGAAGAGGTCGCCGACCTGGACCGGCACGACCTCGTGGTCCTGGTGACCGTGCGTCGGCACACCGCCGGGGTCGAACGGATCGTCCGGCACTGCGTCGACTCCGGGGCGGACGTCATCGTCCTCGGCGACCCGACGGCCGCGGTCATCGCCGCTCCCGCCGCCACCGCGATCCTCTGCCCGGTCGACTCACCGTCGGCGTTCGACTCGATGGCCGCGCTGTTCGCCGTCGTCGCCGCGATCACGAACGACGTCTACGACGCCTCGGGTCCCGGTGGCCGGGTGCGGGTCGACGCCGTCGCCACCGCCTACGACGCGCTGGGGGAGCTCGCTGCGCCCTGATCGCCGTCCGATCCGGCGCGCAGCTCGGCACGCAGTTCGGCGGCGAGCGAGGCGTTGCGGTCGGCGATGAGCTTCGGCATGTACCGGGCCAGGGCGAGCACCTCGGCCAGGCGCCCCAGCGGGCCGAGCGGTGCGCGGAACGTGATGGTGTCGACCATGCGCGTGCCGCCGGCCGACGGCTCGAAGCGGTGCTCGTGGTGGAACCGGGCGAACGGCCCACGCACCTGTTCGTCGACGAACCGGTGGGGCGCCTCCAGGGCGGTGATCCTGCTCGTCATCCGCCAGACGATCCCGAAGTGCCGCGCACGCCAGGTGACGGACTCGCCCAGGCCGATCGTGCCGGCCGTCGTGCCGGCAACGGCGCGTTCGTCGGTCGCGGCCATCGATCGCTCGTGCGCGCCGATGTCGAGCGACAGCGCGAAGGCGCGCTCCGGCGGAACCGGTAGGTCCGTCACGACCCGGAACGAGACGGTCACGACGCCGGCCAGACCATCGGGTCGGACCGATCGTCGTCGGCGTCGCCGAGCTCGGGGGCCGAGAGCACCAGTCGCTCGGTGCGGAGGGTGACGGGCTGCACGGTTCGAGCCTAGCCACGACGGCGTGGGCGGTAGCGTCGGGGGATGACGTTCGACGCGCTCCCGTTCCCGGTCATCGACGGCCACAACGACCTGCCGTGGGAGCGCCGTGACAGCCACGACTCCGGCGTCGAGGGCATCGACACCGAGACCGACTCGCTGCACACCGACATCCCGAAGCTCCGCGCCGGCGGCGTCGTCGGGCAGTTCTGGTCGGTGTTCGTGCCCGCGGACGACCCGGACCCCGTGACGACGACGCTGCAGCAGGTCGACCTCGCACACCGGATCATCGAGCGTTACCCCGACGACCTCGCGCTCGCCCGCACCGCCGCCGAGGTCCGTGCCGCCGTCGACTCCGGCCGGATCGCGTCGCTGCTCGGCGCCGAGGGCGGGCACTCGATCGGCGACGACCTCGCGGTCCTCCGGACCCTCGCGCGGCTCGGCGTCCGCTACATGACGCTCACCCACAACGACGACACCCCCTGGGCCGACTCCGCGACCGGGGAGCGGGCGCACGGCGGCCTCACCGACCGCGGGCGGCAGATCGTCGCCGAGATGGAGCGGATCGGCATGCTCGTCGACCTGTCCCACACCGCCCCGGAAACCATGCGGGACACCCTCGACGTGGCGACCCGGCCCGTCGTGTTCAGCCACTCGTCGACCGTCGCGATCGACGACCACCCGCGGAACGTGCCCGACGACGTGCTCCCCCGGTTGGCCGACAACGGTGGCGTCGTGATGATCACCTTCGTGCCGAAGTTCGTGTCGCGAGCATGGGCGGACTGGGAGGAGTCGGGCATGTCCGGCGAACCGCCCCTGGTCACGGTGTCGGACGTCGCCGACCACGTCGAGCACGCCCGCGATGTCGCCGGTGTGGCGCACCTGGGCCTCGGCGGCGACTACGACGGCACCCCGGTGCTGCCGCCGGACCTGCGGGACGTGTCGCGGTACCCGGTGCTCGCGGCGGAGCTCGTCCGGCGCGGCTGGGGTGAGTCGGACCTTCGTGCGCTGGCCGGCGGCAACGTGCTGCGGGTGCTCGAGGCGACCGACGAGCGGTTCGCCCGGACGGCGTTCGTGCGCTGACGCGGTGTGTTTCGCGCCGCGAAAGCGACTCTCCTCGGCGCTGGTCGTGCTCACTCCCGCGAAAGCGACAGAACCCTGCGAACCTTCCGCGGGTATCTGTCGCTTTCGCAGGCCGGGGCAGGAAGGGCCTGGAGGCGCGACTCGCGTCCGGCGCGCACGCGCCGTCACGGACAGGACCGCCTGGGGTCCGGTCGCTAGGATCGGGCGCACACCGCGCCTCCAGGAAGAGCGATGCGCGACCTGAGCTGCGAAGGACGGACCGGATGAGCGGCACCATCTACGAGAACATCTCCCAGGCGTTCGGCAACACCCCCCTCGTCAAGCTGAACCGGCTGCCGAAGGCGGGCGGGGCCGAGGTGCTCGCCAAGCTCGAGTTCTACAACCCGGGTGCCAGCGTCAAGGACCGTCTGGGCGTCGCGATCATCGATGCCGCCGAGGCCTCCGGTGCGCTGCAGGCCGGTGGCACCATCGTCGAGGGCTCGTCCGGCAACACCGGCATCGCCCTCGCCCTGGTCGGCGCTGCTCGCGGGTACCGGGTCGTCATCACGATGCCCGAGACCATGAGCGTCGAGCGCCGTGCGGTCATCCGTGCGTACGGGGCCGAGATCGTCCTGACCCCCGGGCCCGAGGGCATGAAGGGCGCGGTCGCCAAGGCAGAGTCGATCGTCGCGGAGACCCCCGGCGCGATCCTCGCCCACCAGTTCGAGACGGCTGCGAACGCCGAGATCCACCGGAAGACCACGGCGGAGGAGATCCTCCGCGACACCGAGGAACACGTCGACGTGTTCGTCGCGGGTGTCGGCACCGGCGGCACGATCACCGGTGTCGGGCAGGTGCTCAAGGAGCGCGTGCCCGGCGTGCAGATCGTCGCCGTCGAGCCGAAGGACTCGCCGCTGCTCACCGAGGGCAAGGCCGGTCCGCACAAGATCCAGGGCATCGGCGCGAACTTCGTGCCCGAGGTCCTCGACCAGAGCGTCATCGACGAGGTGTTCGACGTCGAGCTCGACGACGCGCTCCGGGTCGCCCGTGCGCTGGCGACGCAGGAGGGCATCCTGTCCGGCATCTCGTCCGGCGCGATCATCCACGCGGCCCTCGAGATCGCCGCACGCCCCGAGAACGCCGGCAAGCGGATCGTCGCCATCGTGTGCGACACCGGAGAGCGCTACCTGTCGACGGTGCTCTTCGAGGGGCTCACTGCGTGAGTCGTCCTCTTCGACGAGGCGTGCTGCGGACCATCCGGGAGGACCTGTCCGCAGCACGCCGCGGTGACCCCGCTGCCCGGGGTGACCTGGAGAACGCGATCGTCTACTCCGGGTTGCACGCCATCTGGACGTACCGCGTGACCCACCGTCTCTGGAACGCGCAGGGGCTGCCCGGGTCCCGGTTCGCGGCCCGCCTGCTCGGGCAGATCGCACGGTCGGTCACCGGCATCGAGATCCACCCCGGCGCGCGCATCGGCCGCCGGTTCTTCATCGACCACGGCATGGGCGTCGTCATCGGCGAGACCTCGGTCATCGGTGACGACGTGCTCGTGTTCCACGGCGTCACCCTGGGCGGACGCGGCGGAGACCACGGGCCGGGAGCCCGACGGCACCCGGTGGTGGGGGACCGCGTGGTGCTCGGCGCCGGGTCGTCACTGATCGGGGCGATCACGATCGGGCCGGACTCCGTCGTCGGTGCCAACACGGTGGTCACGAAGGACGTGCCGGCGGGGTCGGTCGTCACGGGCGTCGCCGGGACTCCGCGTCCCCGATCCGGGCACGAGGGCGTCCCGACGCTCTGAGCGCGTCGCGCCGCCCCGCGCCGCCCCGCGTCGCGTCGCGTCGCGCCACCCGCGTACGCCGGGGCGCACCGGGCACGCAAAACACCGGTGTTCGCGCATCGCACCCCGGCGTGCGGGTGTTCAGGACGCGAACACCGGTGTCTTGCCGGTGTCACCGAGCGAGTGGGAGCGTCAGCTCTTCTCGCAGGCGATGCCGTCCTTGTCGCGGTCGAGCTTGGTGTTCGCCTTGTACAGGGCGTCGTCCTTCTTCACCGTGCCCTTGAGCGCACGGTAGGTGGTCTTGCCGCCGGAGACGACCTTGTTCTTCGTGACGGACTTCTTGGCGATGCCGCCGGAGTACACCTTGTGCACCGCGGTGCAGTTGGCGTAGGACTTCGGCGCGGCCTGCGCGGTCGAGGTCCCGCCGACGACGACGGTGGTCGCGAGGACGGCGGTGGCGGCGGCGATGCCGAGGGTACGGATGATGCGCACGGGTTCCCCCTGGAACTGGTGGTGATCGCGCGAGCGACCGCCGCGTCGGGTGCGCGGCGTGGTGATCCTACGACGTGATCGACACTCATGACCTGCCCCCGAACGGGGTGCGCTGTCGGCGGCCTGCGGCATCCTGGTCACATGGACGGCGAGCAGCTGCACGACATCGCGAGCCGCACGGCGCTGGCGTTGCCGGCGGCCGTCGAGACCCAGCCGTTCGGCGAGGGCTCGGTGGTCTACAAGGTCGTCGGCAAGATGTTCGTGATGGTGAGCGAGGTGCGTGGGACCCCGATCGTGAACCTCAAGTGCGCGCCGCCGCACGGGGCAGCGCTCGTGCGGGACCACGACGAGATCACGCCCGGGTGGCACATGAACAAGCGGCACTGGATCACGCTGACGCCGGGCGACGGCATCGACGAGACCCTGGTCGAGGACCTCGTGGCGAACGCCTACGACCTGGTCGTGGCCGGGCTGCCCGTGGCGAAGCGTCCGATCGACCCCTCGCGCGGCGTGCTGCCGAGCTGATCGGGCTCGACGGGCCCGACTGGCTCGACCGGCTCAGGCCCGGGCGGCGACCTTCGACAGGTCGTGGACGACCTTCGGTGCCAGCCGTTCGCCCGACTCGAGTACGGCCCGTGCTCGATCGGGTGCCAGATCGCCGAAGATCTCGCCGATGGTCACCCCGTGTTCCGGCCGGTGGATCACCTCGACGGGGTCACCCGCGGCGACCGAACCGGACTTGACCACGCGGAAGTACGCCCCGGGCCGCCCCTCGTCGGCGAACCGCTTCACCCACCCGTCGATCCCCATGCGCCGGGCGAAGGTGCCGCAGGGAGTGCGGGGGACGGTCACCTCGAGCACGAGGGTGTCACCGATCCGCCAGCGTTCCCCGGTCACGGCCCCGGTGACGTCGATGCCGCTGGTGCGGAGGTTCTCGCCGAACAGGCCGGGCGGGACCTCGCGCTCGAGCAGGTCGGCGAAGTACGCGGCGTCCTCGTCGGCGTAGGCGTACACGGCCTGGTCCACACCGCCGTGGTACTTGCGGTTCGCCTGCACGTCGGCGCGCAGGCCGAGCGGCCGGACCCGGACGCTGCCGGTGACCGGACGCTTGTCGATGGCGGTGACGCCGATGATGCCGGAGTCGGGCAGCAGACGGTCGACGCGGCAGACGGCGGTGACGAGCGACATGGGATCAACTCTGGTGCACACACGCCCGCGCACCAAGCCGTGCCCGGCCCGGCCGGATCGGGATGAATGACCCAAGCGGTCGACGGAGCGCCGGTCCTACGGTGAAGGGGCTTCGGTCTCCCGCCGAACGGGAGGCAGCGGCCAGTCCGCGTCACATGTGGAGCAGAAACTCACGGAGGTTCACGATGGCGTTCGTCACCACGAGCGATGGTGCAGAGATCTTCTACAAGGACTGGGGGCCGCGCGACGCGCAGCCGATCGTCTTCCACCACGGATGGCCCCTGTCGTCGGACGACTGGGACGCGCAGATGCTGTTCTTCCTGGGCAAGGGGTACCGGGTGATCGCGCACGACCGCCGCGGGCACGGGCGTTCGTCGCAGATCGGCACCGGTCACGACATGGACCACTACGCGAGCGACACAGATGCGCTCGTGCAGCACCTCGACCTGCAGAACGCGGTCCACATCGGGCACTCCACCGGTGGTGGCCAGGTCGCACGGTACGTCGCGCAGTACGGCGAGCCCCAGGGCCGCGTCGCCAAGGCCGTCCTGGTCTCGTCGGTGCCCCCGATCATGCTGCAGAGCGACACCAACCCGGAGGGCACGCCGATCTCGGTGCTCGACGGGTTCCGGAGCGCCCTCGCCGCGAACCGCGCCGAGTTCTTCCAGGCCGTCGCCGAGGGCCCGTTCTACGGGTTCAACCGTCCCGGCGTGGAGGTCTCCGCCCCGGTGGTCGCGAACTGGTGGCGCCAGGGGATGACGGGCAGCGCCCTGGCCCACTACGAGGGCATCAAGGCGTTCTCGGAGACGGACCAGACCGAGGACCTCAAGGCGATCTCCGTCCCGGTCCTCGTCACGCAGGGCGACGACGACCAGGTCGTGCCGTACAAGGCGGCCTCGCTCAAGCAGGCCGAGCTGCTCAGCAACGCCACGCTCAAGATCTACGAGGGCTACCCGCACGGGATGCTGACGACCCACGCGGACGTCATCAACCCCGACCTGCTCGCCTTCATCCAGCAGTAGGACGAGCCGACCAGCAGGAGGACGAGCCGACCGGCAGGAGGACGAGCCGACCAGCAGTAGGGCGAGCCGACACGCACGACGTCAGGGGCGCGCACCGGAACCGTCCGGTGTGCGCCCCTTCGGTGTGTGACGAACGCGGTGCGGGTTGCGTCCCACCAGTACCCGTCCGACGACGGTGGACGGACGCACCCAGCCGTTCACCATCCACCACCAGTAGAAGGAACGCGTGCACCACCAGTCCCTCGCCGAGCTCGACGACGCGGTCCTCGCCGGCCGGTCGTCCGACGGCGACGTCCGGGCCTTCGAGGTCCTGATCCGTCGCCACACCCCGCTGCTCCGCGCCTACGCCCGTCGGACCCTCGGTTCCACCGACGAACTCGACGACGTCGTGCAGGAGACCTTCATCACCGCGTGGGACCGCCTCGACTCCCTCGAGGACCTCGCGCGCGTGAAGTCGTGGTTGATGCGCATCCTGAGCCGGAAGTGCCTCGACCGGATCCGCGCGCGGCGCGTCCACGACGACGTCACCGAGCTCGAGGTCGCCGCGCCGGCCGACGACGCACCCGACCGGGTCGCCGAGGCACGCTCGCGCGAGGACGCGGTCGAACGTGCGCTGGCCGAACTGCCCGAAGCCCAACGACGGTGCTGGATCATGAAGGAGGTGCTCGAGTACCGGTACGACGAGATCGCCGCCGAACTCGACCTGCCACCCTCGACGGTCCGGGGACTGCTGTCCCGAGCGAGGAAGAACATGATCCGACTCATGGAGGGATGGCGATGACCGACCACGACGGCATCCGGCCGGACCTGCCCGACAGCCCGGAAGCACTCGACGCCCTCGAACCCGGTGACCTCGACGGCCACTCGATCGACGAACTCGCCGACTACCTCGACGCCGGCATGCAGCCGGCGGACCCGAGCATCGACGACTCGCCCGCCTGCCAGAACGCCCTGGCCGCGATCATCCGCGTCCGCCACGCGTCGCTCCGCTCGCTCGAGGCGGCCGCCCGCGACGAGGCCCCGGCCGACGAGTCCTGGATCAGCGGCGTCCTGGCGAACATCTCGATCGAGTCCCGCTCCGGTCGCGACGTCCCGCTCCGCCCCCTGTCCGAGACCGAGCGCCCGGTGATGACCGAGGGCGCCATCCGGTCCCTCATCCGCCGCACCGGCGACGAGGTCCCCGGCGTGCTCGTGGCCCGCTGCCACCTCGACGGCGACGTCACCGAACTCGCGTCCCCGATCCGGGTGGTCGTCGAGATCGCGATCGCGTCCGGTCCGTCGATCCCGGCGACCGCCGAGCTGGTCCGCGCCGCCGTGGCCGGCGCCCTGGCCGAGCAGACCGACCTGCTCGTCGAGGCGATCGACGTCGTCGTCCGCGACCTGCTGCCGGACCCCGAGCCCGGCACCGACGAAACAGGCACCGACGAGCCCGGCACCGACCCGGAGGAGGCCCGATGAGCACCACCGACGAGACCCTCGCCGCGATCGAGGCCGCCGTCCTCGAGGTCCCCGGGGTCACCGACCTGTACCGCTCCCGCCCGACGGTCGCGAGCGCCGTGCAGGCGGTCCGCAGCATCGCCACGAGCACCGGGCCGCTCCGGATCGTCGTCGACGACGACGCCCTGCGCGTCGTCATCGGCACCGACGGCTTCCGCCCGGCCCCCGAGGTCGCCCGCGCCGTCCACGACGTCGCCCTGGCGACCGCGGCAGCGCACGGCCTGGCGCTCAGCCGCGTCGACGTACGCGTCGCGCGGGTGGGCTGACCGCGACCACAGACCGGACGGGAGGCCCGTGGCGACGCCGCCACGGGCCTCCCGTCCGCCGTGGGCGCAGCTGACCCCGCCCGACGCGACCCGACGCCGCCTCCGGTGCCGAAGGAGACCCTCGCAGGACCACGTGCAGCGCGCCGGCAGTCCGTAGCGTGCTCGTGAGGGAGCGGCAGCAGTTCCGCACCGATCGTCGTCGCACGGACCGGAGGAACCATGGAGACCGACGCCGCCGTGGTCCCGTCACGTCGCGTCCGCGTGTACGGACGGCCGTTCGACGCGGACTCCTACGCCCTGCGGGACTTCCTGTCGCGCTCCGTGGTGCAGTTCGACTGGTTCCCGGTCGACGTCGGTGGTGCCGGACCCGACGACCAGGTCGCGGCCGCCGTCCAGGTCGATCCGTCGCGGCTCCCGCTCGTGGTGTTCCCCGACGGCACGGAACTGGTCGCACCGACCCTGCGCGAGGTCGCCGACCGGCTCGGGTGGATCCACGCACCGCGCCGCCAGGAGTACGACCTGTCGATCTACGGCGCCGGTCCCGCCGGGCTGTCCGCGGCCGTGTACGCCGCCTCCGAAGGGCTCGACGTGGTCCTGCTCGAACGGGACGCCGTGGGCGGGCAGGCCGGTTCGAGCAGCCTCATCGAGAACTACCTGGGGTTCCCCGAGGGCATCGCCGGGGCGGACCTCGCCGAGCGTGCCCGGGAACAGGCGGTCCGGTTCGGCGCCGAACTCCTGGTGATGCGCGAGGGGGTGCGCGGGGTCTTCCACGACGGCCGCATCCACGCCGACCTCGCCGACGGCGGCCACGTCGTCGCCCGTGCGAACATCTGCGCGACCGGTGTCGAGTGGCGTCGGCTCGGGCTGCAGCGCGAGCAGGAGCTGCTCGGCTGCGGTGTCTACTACGGTGCCGGGACGAGCGAGGCGGACGGCTGCGCCGGCGAGCAGGTCTTCGTGGTCGGCGGGGCGAACTCGGCGGGCCAGGCGGCGATGAACCTGTCCCGTTCCGCGGCGCACGTCACGATGCTCGTGCGGGGCGCGTCGCTGTCGGCCACGATGTCGGAGTACCTGAGCGCCAGGATCGCGGCCGCACCGAACGTGACGGTCCGGACGGGCTGCCAGGTCTCGGCGCTCCACGGAGACACCCGACTCGAGTCGATCGAGGTGACCGACGGCGACGGTGCCACGGTGTCGCTGCCGGCCACGCGGTTGTTCATCTGCATCGGCGGACGACCGGACACGAGCTGGGCCGAACAGACACCCATGGTCCGTGACCGCCTCGGGTACCTGGTCACCGGCCCGGACCTGGACGCCGTCGACGGCTCGCTCGAGCACTGGCCGCTCGAGCGGCGTCCCTTCTGGCTCGAGACGAACGTGCCGGGGTCCTTCGCCGCCGGGGACGTCCGCGCCGGGTCCGTCAAGCGCGTCGCCGCAGCGGTCGGCGAGGGCGCCATGGCCGTGACCTTCGTCCACCGCCACCTGGCGACGAGCGACTGACCGAGGAGTCCCGCGATGCCCGACGAACCCGACACGACACTGCCGACCGCCGCCGAGTCGATCACCTCCCTGGACCGGCCGACCGCCTTCTTCAACGCCTTGATGACCGAGCACTTCGTCCTCGAGAGCGCGCGGAGCATCACGGTCAGTGAGTCGAGCAGTCGCTCCTCGCTGTACCTCACCACGCTCTCCAGCTCGCTCGTCGCCTTCGGGTTCCTCGCGCACACGCCCTTCGCGCTCGGGTTCCTCGGCGCGATCATCCCGGTGATCGTCCTGCTCGGCGCGTTCACCTACGAACGCCTCGTCGAGACCTCGCTCGAGGACGTCGCCGCGCTCGCCGCGATGCAACGGATCCGTCGCTACTACGGCCGGCTGCTGCCCGAGGCCGACACGTACTTCCCGATGCCCCGCGGGCGGCACGCGGCGAACGAGCTGCTCGACATCGGGCGGGCCCCGTCGTGGTACCGGCTGCTGTTCACGATGTCGTCCGCGATCGCGGTGGTGAACTCGATCGTCGCCGGCGCCGGGGTCGCCATCCTGGTCGACCAGCTCGGCGTCGACGACCCGGGTTCGATCGCGTGGGGCGTCGGATCGGCGGTGGTGCTGGCCGTGGCGCACCTGTCGTACCAGGTGCGGTCGCACACCACGATGCACGAGGTGATCGCCCGGTCGGAGGCGCTCGACACCGACCGCAGGCTGCCCTGACCGGTCGCGGGAGGCCGCGACCGGCCGCGGCCGGTGTCAGCGTCGCTCGGCCAGCTGCTCCGACCAGTCGCGGGGGAGCCGGTCGGCCGGGCCCGGGACCGACTGGGTCGTCGGGTGCGCCTGCGGGTCGGCGAGGCGGGGTCCGTCCACGAAGTCCTGCGTGACGAAGTCCCAGAACCACCCCTCGCCGGGCTCGAACGACTGCATGACCTCGTGCCCGGTGACCGCGAAGTGCGCGGTGGCGTGCCGGTTCAGGGAGTCGTCGCAGCACCCGACGTGCCCGCAGGCGGCGCACCGACGCAGGTGCACCCACCACGAGCCCGTCGCGTCGCACTCCACGCACCCCGTGCCGGACGGGGGGACGGACGGGGAGACCATGTTCGCGCGTGCACTCATGGTCCAACCGTGCGTCGAGCACCCGCCGGAGCGCTTGAGTCAAACGGCGCTGGTACCGCGCGGGCGGACTTCCTACGGTCGAACCGAGGCCGGACGAGGAGTGCGTGGTGCGGGAGACGACGGATGACAGGACCACGTCCTTGACGACCCTCGCCACGTGGGCGCAGCAGGTCGTCGACGATCCTCGGCACCGACGACCGGCCGTCCACGTCCCGGTCGCCGTCGCGGACCTCGGTCGGCACGGCACCCTCGGGCTCGGCGCGCTCGCCGGTACCGGCACCGGCACCGGCACCGCCGATGGCCTGGTCGTGTTCGACCGCCGGTGCTTCCGGATGCTCCCGGACGGCGCCGCAGCGGTCGCGGACGCGGCCGACCCGGTCGCGTTCGCGGTCGTCTCGACGTTCTCGCCCGACCTGGTGGTGACGGTCGCGTCGGTCGCCTCCGTTGCCGACCTGGAGGCCCGGATCGCCGCCGTCCTGCCGCCGCGCGACTTCGCGGTGGCGGTCTCGGTCGACGGCGTCTTCGACGAGGTCCGGACCGAGGACGGCACGACCGGGACGACGGTGCACCGCGCGGTGACGGGGCGTCTCGTCGGCTTCCGGACGCCGGGCCCGGGCGGGGTCCGTGCCGACCTGCACCTCGGGTTCCTCGACGCCACCCGCACCCGCGCCGGAGCGCTCGCCGGGTTCGCGGGGTTCTCCGGGCGGATCGAGCTCGGCTTCTCCACCGCGCCGCACCTGGCGGTTCGTGCGCTCGGTGCCGGGTTCGACGACGACCGCGATGTGGCCCGATGTGACCCGGCGTGACCCGGTGCTGCCCGACCGGAGGTCAGCCGGAGCGGTGCTGCCGGAACCGCGCCGCGAGCTCCCGGCGGGATGCCACGCCCCACTTCGCGTAGACGTGGCGGACGTGGCTCGTCACCGTGTGGGTCGAGATGAACAGGTCGGACGCGATCTGCTGCGTCGTCAGGCCGGCGGCGACCCGTTCGACGACCTGGGCCTCGCGAGCGGTGAGCCCCGGGAGTCCCGAGGCGCCCGACGCAGCGGGGTCGGCGGTGGCCGCCCGGACGGTCACGCCGACGCCCCGCAGGTGCCGCCGCGACCGTTCGGCCTCGCGCAGGGCGCCGGAGTCGTCGAACAGCGTGGTCGCCTCCCGCCACACCTCGACGGCCGCGGGCACGGAGCGCCGCCGCAGGGCGCTCCCGAGGTCTTCGAGCGCCGCGGCCAGCACGAGCCGGCGGTCGACCCGGCGCAGCCGCTCCACCGCCGCGCCGAGGTGCTCCACGGAGTCGTGGACGAGTCCGTGGACGTGCAGCCAGGTCCCGCCGCACAGGTCGTTGTCCGGGTTCGCCGCGGCCCGGAGCCGCGCCACCCGTTCGATCCGCTCGAGCCGGTCCCGTCGGCCTCCACGGATCGCGATGCGCGCCAGGTGGACGTCGTCGGCGAAGTCGGCCGGGCTCGACATCGACGCGATCGGTTCCTCCAGGCTCCGCCACGCCACCTCGCTGCGGTCGACGGCGGCCCGGGCGTCGCCGTGTGCGTCCGCTTCGAGCGCCAGCAGCCACGAGCCGGAGCGTGCGAAGGCCGGATCGGCGTGCAGGGCCTCGGCGAAGTGCCGCGTCCGGTCGGCTGCTGAGCGGTCGCCCTGCAGCAGCGCCGTGCGGAAGAGGACCGTCCCGGCCGTGAGCGCCGCGAACTGACCGAGCTCCAGGTCCTCGGCCAGGTCGAGGACCGACTCGGCCGACGTCTTGGCGTCCTCCAGGCGGCCCTGGTCGAAGAGCACCCGCGTGCGCAGCATCATCCAGGCGGCGGTCGGGCGGGCCAGGTGGTTGCGACGGGTCTCGATGGCGTTCGCCTCGGCGATGCGTCCTGCCCGTTCGGTGTCGCCGAGTGCACCCGCGAGGAACGCCACCCAGAGTCCCTCGGGCAACCAGGTGCTCGACGAGCCCCCGGTGGCAGCGATCCGGCTCATCGCCGACGTGATCGCCTGCGTCGCGTCCGCGAACCGGCCCTCGTTGAAGGCGAGCACGGACGCGCTGGCCTCGAAGGTGGCGACGGCGACCGGGTCCGCGTCACCGTCGCCCGTCGCCCGGGCCTCCCGCAGCGCGGTCGCGAGGTCCGCGTGCCGTCCGGCCTGGGCGAGGTTCAGCGCGCGGACGGCGAGCAGACGCGACCGCACGCCGGCGCTCACGCCGGGCAGGGCCAGAGCGGACTCGACCGTTCGCAGCGCTTCCGGCGTCGAGCCCTCGGTCTGCAGCCGCGCCAGGGTGAGGTGCAGGCGTGCGTCGTCCTCCGGGGCGAGGCGGCCCTGCAGGTCGTCGAGTAGCGCACGGGCCTCGGCCGTCCGACCGCTGTGCCAGAGCAGCGGCAGGACGTCGACGACGACGCCGGGCAACGCCGGGGTGCCGTGCGCGAGGTCGGCGGCGCGGAGGGCGAGCGCGCCGGCCTCGGTGGGATCCGTGCTCGCGAGGTCGATCGCCACCGTGCGCAGGACCTCGGCGGCCCGGACGTCCCCGCGCTGCGCCACGGTGGCGATGCGCGCGGCGATCGAGACCCGTGGGACACCCTGCCGCAGGAGTTCGTCCACCGCTTGCCGGAGCAGGTCGTCGCGGACGGCCGCGGGGATCATCGACTCCGCCGCCTCGCGGAGGACGTCGTGGCGGAACGACAGGTCCGTGCCGTCGTCGACGAGCACCCCCGCCTCGATCGCCTCCTGCAGCCCGGGGAGCAGCCGCTGCACCGGCTGGTCGAGCATCGCCGACAACGACCGCACCGAGAACGAGCGTCCCAGGGTCGCTCCGACCTGCACGAGCTGCTGCGTGGGCTTCGACAGGCGTCGGAGGCCCTCGCGGATCGACGCACCGAACCTCGCGGGCAGCGCGGCGCCCGGCATCGTGGCGACGCCGTCCGCGATCGCCAGCAGGCCTTCGTCGACGAGCCCGCGGACGAGTTCGGCGACGAGGATCGGGATGTGCTCCGTCCTGCGCGCCGCACGCAGGACCGAGCCGTCCGGCGTCGCGCCGACCAGGTCGGCGATCATCGCGGCGGTGGCCTCCTCGTCCAGCGGGTCGAGGTCGACGATCCGTCCCGTCGCGGCGAGCTCGTCGACGGTCGCCGTCACCGGCGGGTCCTGGTGCTCGGTCCGGACCGCGACGACCCAGAGCACGGGGACGTCGGCGAGTCGGCGCGACAGCGATCGGAGCACCGCCAGGGACGTCGTGTCGCACCACTGCAGGTCATCGACGACGACCACGACGCCGTCCGACGCCGCGGCTCGCTCCAGGTCGTCCTGGAGCTGCTGGAGGAGCCAGTACCGCGCCTCCGGGTCCAGCGTCACCGCGCTGAGCCGGACGCGGTCGGAGATCGGCCGGGGCCCGGCGCCGAGCGCGTCCATGATCGGTGCGAGCGGGATCAGGCGTGCGTCGCGGTCCGTGCGACCGACGGCCACTCGGAGGCCGGCCGCGGTCGCCTGGTCGACGACGTCCTCGAGGAGACGCGACTTGCCGACCCCCGCTGCTCCGCGGACGACGAGCACGTCACCAGCACCCCGTGCCAGACCGGCCACGGCATCGGCGACGAGGGCCTGCTCGATGCTCCGGCCGCGGATCGGCAGCCGGTTGCTGGGCACGGCGGACACCGGCACGGAGACCTCGTCTCCGCGGGGGAGCAACTCCTCGTCCGTCAACACGGCGGCCACCAGTCCTCGTCGGTGGCTGGAGTCTACGAACGGACCGCGGGCTCGCGACGGGCCCTGCCGTTACCCCGGCGACGGGTTCCGGTGACGTTCTCGGACCGTCCGCCCGGGGTGTCGCGGGCGGTATCGGGAGCATCCGGGGCCCACGGGGCGGGCGGCCGGCGAGGGTGTCCCTGACAGGGTCACGTCCGGGCGTCGCCCGTCGCGTCGCCTCCCAGTCGCAGGAGTGCATCCCGGAGTCCGGCGCGCGTCGTCACGCCGAGCTTCGGGAACAGCCGGTACAGGTGCCCGCTCACGGTGCGCGGCGAGAGGTACAGCTGCCCGGCGATCTGCTTGTTGGTCAGTCCGGCCGCGGCGAGGGACGCCACACGGCGTTCCTGTTCGCTCAGGTCGACCGCCTCCAGCGCGGTCGGCAGCGGACGGGCGGCACCGGCTGCGCGCAGCTCGCGTTCCGCGCGGGCCTGCCAGTCACCGGCACCGAGCACCTCGAAGGCGCGCGCCGCCATCCGGAACTGGCCCCGGGCCTCCAGGGCGTGCATCCCGCGACGCAACCACTCGCCGTAGGCCAGGCGGACGCGGGCCACCTCGAACGGCGAGACGTCGCCGTCGACGCTGGCCAGCGCGTCCTCGAAGAGGGCGCGGGCTCCGTGCGTCTCGTCGACGACCGCTCGGCAGGCGAGCAGCACCAGGGAGCGGCGCGGGGTCGGCTGGTCGGTGAACGCCCGTTCCGCCCGGGCCACCAGTGCGGCACCGTGGTCGGCCAGGCGGAGCCGCGCAGCCGACTCCACCGCGTCGAGCAGCTCGATCGGTCCGTAGCTGCTCTCGAGCCAGCGCCCCGCCCTGCCCGGTCGCGTCGCCGAGCGGCTGTAGGCCTCCTCGAACCGTCCCGTCGCGACGTCGAGCGCGGAGCGGGCGTGCTCCGCAGCCCGGGCGACCAGCGGCGTGCCGTGCTGCGCCGCCCACCGTGCTGCGCGGTCGGCCTTCCGTGCCGCCTGCTCCGGCTCGCCCTGCACGGAGAGCACCAGTGCCTGCAGCGCCTCGGTCAGCGCGACGAGCGTCCCGGCCTGCCAGCGCTCGGCCGCTCGGTGCACGTGGTCGAACGCAGCCCGCGCCGCGTCGAGCCGCCCCGCTTGGTAGTGCGTCACGGCGGTACGACACGAGCTGAAGTAGCCGAGGAGCCCGGCGTCGCCCGCTCGTCGGAGCGCGGCCTCCACGTGGTCCCGGCGCGGATCCGTCGAGTCGAGCAGCGTCCACGCGATGTGCAGTGCCACGGCCTTCCACGGTTGCGTGTCGGCAGCGGATGCCTGCACCTCGCGGTACAGCGCGGCACGTTCGTGCTCGGTCCGGCCGGAGCCGTCCACGCAGTCCTCGACG
The DNA here is from genome assembly GCF_003234735.1 of Curtobacterium sp. MCLR17_040. Lineage (NCBI taxonomy): Bacteria > Bacillati > Actinomycetota > Actinomycetes > Micrococcales > Microbacteriaceae > Curtobacterium > Curtobacterium sp. MCLR17_040. The sequence continues at coordinate 25,518 of NZ_QKTE01000007.1, forward strand.
AGCCGCAGCACCGGGTCGAGGTCGCGGTCCGCGGTCAGCGCCAGCGCCTCGCCCCACCAGGAGTCGTGTCCGCCGAGGTAGCAGAGCACGTGCAGCGTCGCGACCAGGACGTCGTCGGTGCCCGCCCGGTCGGACTCCCGGAGCGCGGTCAGGACGGTCCGCCTGCCGGCGTGCACGTCACCGGACCGGACCGCCCGGACGAACTCGACCGCCGCTACCAGCGACGGATCGGGTCGGGTGCCCCGGCGGACGGCCCGTTCGGCCTCGGTGTCGACGAGACCGAAGTCCCCGGTGAAGGCGGCCGTGACGGTGACGGAGACGTCGGCCGACGGCAGCCGGGTGCCCGATCCCGCCAAGGCCCGGCCCTCGCGCACGGCGACCACCACGACCGTCCCGAGGTCCCGCGCCAGTGCGGCGAGCAGGTCGTGCAGCACGGTCCTGGCGTCCTCGTCGAGCGCGTCGAAGTCCTCGACGAGCACGACGCTGCGGGTGGGCCCCGGTGCCCCGGCGTCGTGCGCCCGGACGAGGGCGAGCCACGGGGCCAGCGACGCGGCCTCGATGACGGGGTCACCGCCCACCGCACGCCACCGGACGACCGTGTGGCCGTCCGCCCGGGCGGCGTCCGTGATGTCCGCGAGTGCCCGTGCCCGGGCGGACGCGTCCGGTCCGGTGACGACCACGAAGGGATCGGTGCCGCCGGACGGCGAGCGCAGCGCCCGCCCCGTGCCGTCGTCGTGCGCCGGTCGTGCGTCCGAGATGCTGATCGTCATCGTCGCTCCTGGATCGTCGGTCGTCCGCCGCCCGGGAGGCCCGTGGCGGCTGCTCCGGACGCTAGCGACGACGACGCGGTCACCACATCACCCCGTGGTCGCGCGGGCATCCCCCCTTGCGGAGCGGGTCATCCGACTCAGGCGTGACGGGGCACCGTGTGGCGATGCTCGACGGGAGACACCCCACGGCACCGAACCGCACCGTCAGGACGGCTGCGGAGGAAAGGCGGACACCATGGCCTCCGTCCACGGCACACGCTGATGCCCGGCGCACCGGGCAGCCGCGTCCCCATCGACGCGCAGAGCGTCGACGCACCGCTCTCCCGTTCGGCGGTGTTCCTGACCCTCGACGTCGGGCCGGACGACGACGACCTCGATGCCGTCCGCGACGTCCTCAGCGACCTCGACGGCCTGCTGAAGACGGTCGGGTTCCGCGACCTCGACGCGCACCTGTCCTGCGTCGTCGGCATCGGGGCGGTGGCGTGGGACCGGTTCTCGCCGCACGCCCGCCCGGACGCGCTGCACCCGTTCCCCGCGCTGACCGGGCCGGTCCACTCGGCGCCGTCCACCGGGGGAGACCTGCTCTTCCACATCCGGGGTGAACGCACCGACGTCTGCTTCGAGTTCGAACGCCTGCTGCTCGCCGCGCTCGGGGACCACGTCACCGTGGTCGACGAGGTCAGCGGCTTCCGGTACTTCGACACCCGCGACCTGCTCGGCTTCGTGGACGGCACGGCGAACCCGGTCGCGCAGGACCTGGCAGCCTCCGCACTCGTCGGCGCGGACGACCCGGACTGGGCCGGTGGCAGCTACGTCGTCGTCCAGAAGTACCTGCACGACCTGGCGGCGTGGAACGCCCTCGGGACGGACGCGCAGGAACGCATCATCGGCCGGTCGAAGTCGGACAACGTGGAGCATGACAGCGCCACCGAGGTCCGGCCGTCGCACAAGTCGCTCGCGACCATCGTCGACGACGACGGGGTTGAGCACGACGTCCTCCGCGACAACATGCCCTTCGGTCGACCCGGCAGCGGGGAGTACGGCACCTACTTCATCGGCTACAGCGGTGAGCTCTGGGTGCTCGAACGGATGCTGGAACGGATGTTCGTCGGCGATCCTCCCGGGACGTACGACCGGCTGCTCGACTTCTCGCGTGCGATCACCGGAGCGACGTTCTTCGCACCCGCACGCGATCGTCTGGTGGACCTCGCCGCGCTCGCGGCACCACCGTCGCCGTCCGTGGTGGCGGCCCCCGACGCCACCGGTCCCGGCCTCGGCATCGGTTCACTCCGCAGCACGGAAGGGCACACGCCATGAACCACCTCCTCCGCGAACTCGCACCGTTCGGTGACGACACCTGGGCGGTGCTCGACGCCGAGGCCCGTGACCGCCTGGTCCCGGCGCTCGCCGCACGGCGCATCGTCGACTTCGACGGACCGCGCGGCTGGCAGTGGTCCTCGGTCGACCTCGGCCGCACCGACGCGGTGACCGGCGGGGTCGCCGACGGCATCACCGCACGGCGACGCCGGGTCCTGCCGCTCTGCGAGGTCCGCGCGACCTTCACCGTCGCGCTCGAAGAGCTCGTGGACTCCTCCCGCGGCGCCACCGACGTCGACCTGGGCGACCTCGACGCTGCCGTGCTGCGGCTCGCGGCCCACGAGAACCGGGCGACACTGCGCGGGTGGCCGGAGGGCGGCATCACCGGGGCCGGCCACGCGTCGACCCAGCCCGCACAGTCGCACGACGGCTCGCCGGCGTCGTTCCGGGCCGCGGTCACCGCTGCGGTCGCCGCACTCCGCGACGTCGGGGTCGCCGGGCCGTACGCCCTGGCCTGCAGCCCGCGTGACTGGGCGGACATCGTCGAGACCGACGACGCCGGCACACCCCTGCGTGAGCAGCTCGAGGGCATCACCGGCGGTCGGGTCGAGCGAGCGCCCGGCATCGACGAGTCGCTGCTGATCAGTCAGCGCGGCGGGGACTTCGTGTTCACCGTCGGCGAGGACCTGGCCCTCGGCTACCTGGGCCACGACGCCGTCGTCGTCACGATGTACGTCGAGGAGACCTTCGCGTTCCAGGTGAACACCCCCGAGGCATCCGTCGTCCTCCGCCGGTCGCTCTGAGGAGCAGGCACGACGGTCGGCCCGACGTGGTCCGATGCCCGCCCGCTCCGACGTACGCGTCGCGCGGGTGGGCTGACCGCGACCACGCAACGGACGGGAGGCCCGTGGCGGATCCGCCACGGGCCTCCCGTCCGTCTGCCGGTCGCCGTCGCGACCCGCGCCGATCAGTAGAAGTTGTTCGCCTGCGAGTGCCCCCACGCCGCGCACGGGGTGCCGTAGGCCGAGCTGATGTACTGCAGGCCCCAGGTGATCTGGGTGGTGGCGTTGGTGCGCCAGTCCGCGGCGATCGTGGCCATCTTCGAGCCGGGGAGCGCCTGCGGGATGCCGGTCGCGCCGCCGTTCGCGTTGACGGCCTGGTAGTTCCAGCCGGACTCCTTGGTCCACAGGTTGTCCAGGCACTGGAACTGGTCGGCACCCCAGCCGTACTCCGACGACGCGAGCGAGGTCGCCGTGGCCTTGGCACCGGCGACGGTGTTGCCGGCGGCGAGCTTCCGGGCGGCCTCCGCTGCCTCGGCGGCGGCCTTCCGCTCGGCTGCGGCCTTCGCTGCGGCCGCGGCCTTCGCGTCGACGTCCCGCTTGTCCTGCGTGGCGCTGGCCTGGGCGACGTGCGTGGTCGACGCGACCGTCGTCGAGATGCGGTTCGTCAGCGCAGCGCCGGACAGGTCCGGGTAGTCGCTCAGGGCGTCGACGCGCTGTTCGAGCGCCGAGGTGTCGACCTTGTGGTTCGCGGTCTGCATGACGGTCTTCGCCGTGGTGATCGTGGCGGCGGCCTGGGCGCGGTCGAGCGCGGTGCCGCGCAGGGCGGGCTCCGCGGTCGCCGAGGCGCTCGGGGTGCCCGTCGGCATGCCGAGGGCCTCGCCGATGGCGGGCTGCGTGCCGACGGTCAGGGCGCCACCGGCGACGGCCAGGACCGCTGCGCCGCCGGCGATCAGCGTCGCGCGGTGCCGCAGGGCCCGGCGCATCCGGCGGGTGGGGGTGTTCAGGGCTTCACGTCGGGTCGAGGCCGTCGTGGTGGGGAGCTCAGGGGTGTGTCGCATCGGTTCCGCAGGTCGGCGGCTCGGTGGGGGAGGGACTCCTGCTCGCACGAACGAGGTCGTGCGAGCACGCCGGAGGCTGGCGGTGTCGGTGACACCGTCGGCGACGACGAGGAGTCCTCGAGCCGGTGAGGACCGGACGGTGGTGTGGGGCCCGTCCGTCCGCCGGGAGCAGCCGTGGGGTGGCCGCGGTCAGGCGGAGCCGACACCATGACCGGTCAGACTGGGCAGCGCGTCCAGGAACGCTGGCAGAACGGTCCGTCCACCGCTTGGTAACGGTTCGGTAACGGTCGTGCGGGGCCTAGAAGGTGTGAGGTTCCTGGGCGTGCTCGCCCTGGGCGACACGCTCGAGCGCGGCCAGGGCACCGGCGATCGCCTGGACGTCCGACTCGTCGAGCTCGGCGATGAGTTCGGCGACGATCCCGGTGCGGTTCGCGCGGGCCTGCTCGACCGCTTCGATGCCCTCCGGCGTGGCCGTCACCATGAACGCCCGGCCGTCGCGCGGGTCGGCCTCGCGCTGGATGAAGCCGCGCTGCTCGAGCTCGGTCAGGATGCGGGTCATCGTGGGCTTCGTGACCACCTCGATCCGCGACAGGTCGCCGGGGCGCAGGGGTCCGTGCCGCTGGATCGACGCGAGCGCCGACACGATGCCGTACCCGAGCGAGGCCGAGTCGGTGCGGGCCCGTCGGTTGATCCGACCGACCGCGGCGGCCAGGCGTGCGGCGACCTCGGTACGGTCCGTCGGGCGGGGGTTCATGTGCTGCTCCGGGTGCCTGGTTCAGGTGGTCGCCAGCGATGCTATCGGTCCGCGCGGCCCCGGGACTGGGAGCGTCACGCGCGTGGCCGGGCCACCGACCGGGAGGCCCGTGGAACGTCGACCGCCCGCCTCGCGTGCGCGAGACGGGCGGTTCCTGTACGGGAGTACAGGTCGACTCAGTGCTTCTCGCCCGGCAGCTGGTGGATCGCCTCGGTCGCGAGCTCGGCCGTGACGTTGTCGCCGGATTCCGTCGCCGCCCGGAGCCGCCGGAAGTCCTCGGTCATCCGGTCCCAGTCGACCAGTTCGTCGAGGTTCGGCAGGCGCAACCGGAACGCCAGGCCGTCCATCGTGTCGCGGCAGACGCGCTGCAGGTTCTCGTTGCCGCACTCGGCGACGTACAGGGCGAAGACGTCGAGGGCGTCGTGGTTGACGGCGGCGACCTCGTGGGCCTCGAGCTCGGTGATCGTCTTGTCGAGCTGGGCCAGGATCTTCTTCCGGCTCGCCGAACCGAGGCGCGGGACCGCGAGCCGGACCACGCCGCCGAACAGCACACCGAGGGTCTGCATCGCTTCGATGACCTCGGCGGGGTCCGGCGTGGTGACCCGGGTGTACCGGTTCGGGGCCATCTCGATCAGGCCGGCGCGGGACAGCTGGCTCAGGGCCTCGCGGATGGGTGTCCGGGAGACGCCGAGCCACGAGATGAGCTCGTCGTCGTTCAGCCGTTCCCCGGGCAGGAGCGTGCCGTCCATGATCGCGTCGTGGATCTTGTGGCGGACGGTGTCACGGAGCAGCTGGTGTTCGGTCGGGGCGCTGCGGGGGACCGGCATGCGTTCTCCTTCGGGGGCGGCGGCGTCGGGGCGCCGGGCGAACGGGCACGGTCGACATCGCACGTGCTCGCATCACCGTACCTGATATGACAACGGCGTTGCGGTCGGCTCAGCGCGTGTCAGTGTGGACGTTCAGATGCCGGTCACGCGCGTCGTGCGTCGCGTGCGTCGCGCGCGTCACTCGTGTTCCGGGCGCTCTCCGAGCAAGCGGAGCGTGGCCGGGTCCTCGGCGCCGTCGTACCAGCGGTCGAGCACGGCGACGAACGGCTGTGGGCCGGTCGCGACCCGGGCGAAGAGGGTCATCGACGACCGGAGCTTCACCGCGTCGATGCCCCCGAGCAGAGCGTCGGCGGAGCGGGCGGGGGCGTGGTGTGCGACGTCGGTCGCTGTGAGCAGGCGGGGCCCGAGCACCGGGTGCGTCAGGTAGGCGCGGGCTTCGTCCACGCCGGTGATCGCGTAGCGCACGGCCGTGGCGCTCCGCCCCAGACCGGCCAGCTGCGGGAACACGAACCACATCCAGTGCGACGACTTCCGGCCCCGGCGGAGTTCGTCGAGCGCGAGGTCGTACACGCCCTGCTGGGCCCGGACGAAGCGGTCGAGGTCGAACGGGTCGTCGGCCTGTGGGTAGGGCTGTTCGTGCGTCACCGGACGACCCCGCCCCAGCCGTACCGGACGGTCGTGCCGTCGACCACGAGCAGGGAGTCCGGGGCGCGGTCGAACAACCCCGGCATGCCGACGGCGTCGGGCAGGTCGCCCTCGAGTCGGTCGAGCGTGGCCGAACGGGTGGTGAGCACCGGGTGCTGTCGCTGCCAGAACAGTGTCTGCGCCAGGTACCGCGCGTGGATGCCGGCGCGGGTGGTGAGCTCGGCGGCCAGCGGGGTGTCGACGACCTCGCCGGCGGTCACCCGCACCGAGGCCGCGTGCTTCGGCCGCACCGCACCGGTCGGGCGTTCCTGCCGGAGCGACCGCGCCCACCGCACCGGGTGCAGCGCGCGGGTCGGGTGCCGGACGGAGCGGTGCGCCACCGCGTCACCGCGGCGACGGGAACGTGCGTGCGCGAATGTGTACGGCACGCCGAGCAGTGCGTGCGCGGCCACGATGGCGGGCACGTTCGCGGTGTCGACCGTGCGGTAGGTCACCCCGCGCCGCCCCTGGTCGTCCACCGTGAGCACCTCGATCGTGACCTCGGTCATGGTGCCGAGCCGCCCGGCAGACGGGAACGGCGGCACCCGGGTCTCCCGGAACACGTACGCCGACAGCCCCACCCAGGCGCTGCCGTCGACCACGTCCGGACGGGTCCCGCGGGGGACGAGCCGCTGCAGCGACGCCGGGTCGTGCCGCCAGTGCGCGAACACGATGTCCTCCCAGGCGTGCTGGGTGACCGGGCGGTGCAGCAAGGGCACCGCCGCGCGGGTCCACGACGGCTGGGTCACGGCTTCGGTGCGTGCCGACCGACGCGCACGCCCCACAGCACCAACGGCGCCTGAAGCGGGAGCCGCAGCACCGAGACCAGCCGCATCGCTCGGCTCGAGCGGGGGTGGTCGAGCAGGTCGTTCGCCATCTTGACGTTGGCCGGGAACACCGCCGCGAACAGCGCCGCGGCGGCCCACCCCGAGGCACGGCGGGTGGCGGGGAACGCGAGCCCGGCGGCGATGCCCAGCTCGGCCACCCCGGAGGCCAGCGTGGTCAACCGCGGGGGCAGCGCGTCCGGCACGATCCGGTCGTAGTGGCGCGGGCGTAGGAAGTGGGTGATCCCGGCTCCGCCGAGGATCACAGCCAGGATGGTGGCCGTGCGGTTGGCACGTCGGATCCGCTCACGTCGTCGCATGCGCCCCATCGTGCTCGCTCGTCCTCGGAAGCAGCCGGAGACGCTGCTCACGTCAGTGCGCATTCACGTCAGTGTGCATTCACGTCAGTGCGCATTCACGTCAGGGCTGTCGCGACGAGGTCGAGGACCGCCGTCGCCACCTCGGCCTTCGTGCCGGAGGTCTCGCGGACCACCTCGCCACCGGGCACCAGGACCTCGATCGCGTTCTCCTCGCGCTCGAAGCCGGCCGACCAGCCGACGTGGTTCACGACGAGCAGGTCCGCCGGCTTCCGGCTGATCTTGGCGCGCCCGAGCTCGATCCGCGCGTCGCGGTCGGGCTCGGTCTCGGCGGCGAACCCGACGATGATCTGCCCGGTCCGCCGTGCCGCCACGAGGTCGGCGAGCACGTCCGGGTTCCGCACCAGCTCGAGCGTCATGCGCTCGCCCTGGGCGTCCTTCTTGAGCTTCTCGGTGAGCACCTCGGCCGGACGGTAGTCGGCGACGGCGGCGGTCATCACGACGACGTCCGCTTCGGTGGCGGCGGCGTGCACGGCCTCGGCGAGTTCGAGAGCGGACCCGACGGGCACCACGGTCGCGTCCAGCCCGGCGGTCAGCGAACCCTCGACGTTCGCGGCGACGAGGGTCACGGACGCGCCACGACGGACGGCGTCGGCGGCGATCGCGATGCCCTGGCGGCCGCTCGAGCGGTTGCCGACGAACCGCACCGGGTCGAAGGGCTCGCGGGTGCCGCCCGCGCTGACGACGACGCGGACGCCCGCAAGGTCGCCCTGTTCACCACGGGCCCCGGTGCTGGCCGCGGTGCCGGTCTCAGCACTGCGGCGGCCGGCCGGGGCGGGGTGCTGGTCGAGCACGCCGAGTGCTGCGGCGACGATGTCCTCGGGTTCCGCCATCCGACCGATGCCCGCATCGTCGCCGGTGAGCGCGCCGACGACCGGGCCGACCAGGTGGACGCCGCGGTCACGCAGCGTGGCGACGTTCGCACGGGTCGCGGGGTGCTCCCACATCTGCGGGTGCATCGCCGGGGCGACGACGACGGGCGCCTCGGTCGCGAGCAGCGTCGTGCCGAGCAGGTCGCTCGCCAGGCCGTGCGCCATCCGGGCGAGCGAGTCGGCGGTGGCCGGGGCGATGACGACCAGGTCCGCCCGGCGACCGAGCGCGACGTGGCGCACCTCGGCGACGTCGTCCCACACGCTCGTGGTGACGGGGTTGCGGCTGAGGGCCTCGAGCGTCGGCAGCCCGACGAAGCGCAGGGCGCCCTCGGTCGGGACGACGTGCACGTCGTGGCCGCGCTTGACCAGGTCGCGGACGACCCCGACGGCCTTGTAGGCGGCGATGCCCCCGGTGATCCCCACGATGACGGTCAGGGCGCGCTCTGCTGCTGCGTTCACCTGGCTCACGCTACCGGGGCCACGTGCGAGGATCGACGGCATGTGCACCGTCGTCGTCCGCGTCGACCCCGGGTCCGCGTGGCCCGTCACCGTGCTCGCCCTGCGGGACGAGTCGCCCGAGCGCCCGTGGGACCCGCCCGCTGCCTGGTGGCCGGACCGGGACCCGGACCTCCGTGGTGTCCGTGACCGCTCCGCCGGTGGTGCGTGGCTCGCCGCGTCCGACCGCGCCGGCCTGGCCGTGGTGCTCAACCGCGCCGAACCCGTGACGAGCGTCGACGGCACGTGGACGACCCGCGGGGTGGTGCCGGTGGACGCCGTCGCCGACGACCTGCTGCCCGGACACGACGGCACGCTGCCGACCACGCGGGCCTTCAACCTGGTGCGCGCCACGGCCGAGGGCGCCTCGGTGCTGACCTGGGACGGCGAACAGGTCCGCACCACCGACCTCGGCCCCGGCGTCCACATGGTCACGCACGGTGCGGCCGACGACCCCGCGGCGCCGCGCATCGGTCGGTGGCTCGAGGCCTTCCGCGCCGTCGACGCCCCGGCCGGCCCGCCGGTGCTCGGCCCGTTCGACGAACTCCGCACCGTGGACTCCGGTGGCGACGCCGGGGACGGCTGGGGTGGCTGGTTCGGCGTGCTGGCGGAGTCCGCAGCGCTGCCGAGCGACCACCCCGACGCGATCCTCCGCGACGTGCACGAGGCCGAGGGGCACATGACGACCCTGTCGATCGTCGCCGCGGCGATCGCGCCGGGCCGCACCGTCCTGCAGCACGCCCGCCTGACCGAACCCGGGAAGCTGGACGGGTCGGTGGAGCTGCACCGCGCCTGACGCTGGCGACGCGACGGACCCGACCCGGGCCTCCCGGCCGCGCTCCGCGCCCGCGCCCGGCGCGAGACGCCGGTGTCTCGCCGAGACGCCGCCGAACACGGCGGCGTCTCGTGCGTTCCGGGGCGCCTCGGGATGACGCCGGCGTGCCGCGTGCGCTCCCCACCACCGGACGGGAGGCCCGTGGTGGCGTGACCACGGGCCTCCCGTCCGTCAGTCCCCGCGTTCTCGAGCGCGCGAGACGCCGGCGTGCCCGTACGACGCCGCCAGGTGCGCGAGACGCCTCCGGATTCGGCGGCGTCTCGTGGCGCTGGAGGCGTCCTGGCGAGACGCCGGCGTCCTGGCGAGACGCCGGCGTCTCGGCTAGAGCGGCGGGCGCGTCCCGGTGAGGTCCTCGGCGACGGCCCAGAGCGAGCGGGCGAGGTCGGCACTCCGCGCGGACCCGGGGATCGACACGGTGGTGGTCGGACCGGTCATGCCGAACGGACCCGAGGGACCGTAGTACGCGCCGCCCACGGCGTTCGGCCCGACCGCCGCGTACAGCAGCGGCTCGGTGCCCTGCTCGACGGCCTGGGTGAACGGCAGCGCGCGGTTGCTCGACCGCACCGGCTTCGACCGACCGAGCGAGCGTCCCGCTGCCTGCAGGTTCGTCCGGGTGTAGCCGGGGTGGGCGGCGGTGCTGACCAGTGGCACGTCGGCCTCGACGGTCAGGCGGTGCAGGTGCAGTGCGAGCAGCAGGTCGGCGAGCTTCGACTGCGCGTAGGCGCGCCAGCCGTTGTAGCCGCGCTCCCACTGCAGGTCGGCGAAGCGGATCCGTCCGGGGATCGCGGCGAGGCTCGACATCGTGACGACCCGGGGTGCCTCGGCCAGGGGGCCGTCGGCGAGGGGCGTGCGCGCGCGCAGCAGCGACGGCAGCAGCAGGTTCGTCAGGGCGAACGGGCCGAGGAAGTTCGTGCCGAACTGCAGCTCGAAGCCGTCGACGGTCTCGAAGCGCTCCGGCGGGGCCATCACACCGGCGTTGTTGACCAGGACGTCGATCGGACGTTCCTCGTCGACGATGCCGCTGGCGAAGCGGCGGACGCTCGCCAGGTCGGCGAGGTCGAGTTCGCGGACCTCCACGTCGGCTGCGGGATGGGCGGCGCGGATGCCGGCGGCGGCGGTCTCGCCCTTCTCGGTGCTGCGGACGGCGAGCACGACACTGGCGCCGGCTCCGGCGAGGCGCAGGGCGGCCTCCTGTCCGGTGCCGCTGTTGGACCCGGTGACGACGATGCGGCGTCCGGTCTGGTCGGGAAGGTTCGGCATGCGGGTGACCGTACTCGTGCGGGCTGGTCGACCCCGGTCCGGGCCCGGTGCGGGCGGGGACCGACCCGGGCGCCGACCCGGCCGCCGACCCCGTGCGCGCACGCCGCGGTCGTGCTATGTTGATGCAAACGCATGAAAGTGCGACCAGGAGGACACCATGAGCAACGCATTCGGCACCGACCGTCCCTCGGACGTCCCGCCGCCCGCACCCGACCGGATCGGACCGCTGCAGCTCGGCCTCGACACCTTCGGTGACGTCACCGAGCGCGCCGACGGCAGCCTGCAGTCCGACGCGCAGAGCATCCGCGACGTCGTCGACCAGGCCGTCCTCGCCGACCAGGTCGGCGTCGACTTCATCGGCGTCGGGGAGCACCACCGAGCCGACTTCGTCGTGAGCGCCCCCGAGGTCGTCCTCGCCGCGATCGCCGCCAGCACCGAGCGCATCCGGATGGGCTCCGCGGTCACCGTGTTGTCCTCCGACGATCCCGTCCGCGTGTACGAGCGCTTCGCCACCGTCGACGCCCTGTCGAACGGCCGCGCCGAGGTCATCCTGGGCCGTGGCTCCTTCACCGAGTCGTTCCCCCTGTTCGGCTACGAGCTGAGCGACTACGAGGTCCTGTTCGAGGAGAAGCTCCAGCTCTGGGCAGCCCTGCGCGGCGGCGACGCCGTGACCTGGTCCGGCACGAAGCGTGCGGGCCTGGTCGACCAGGACGTCTTCCCGAAGCTCGAGCACGGCGCCATCCCGACGTGGATCGGTGTCGGTGGCTCCCCGCAGTCGGTCATCCGTGCCGCGTCCTACGGCCTGCCGCTGTTCCTCGCCATCATCGGCGGGCAGCCGGCCCAGTTCGCCCCGTTCTCGCGCCTGTACCGCCAGGCCCTCGCGCAGCTCGACCTGCCGCAGCAGCCCATCGCCATGCACTCCCCGGGCTTCGTGGCCGCCACCGACGAAGAGGCCGCCGAGCGCTACTGGCCGTACCACAAGGCGGTCACCGACCAGCTCGGCCGGGAGCGCGGCTGGCCGCCCCTCGACGTCGCCGGGTACCGCGCGAGCCTGTCGGCCGGCGGTTCGCTCTACGTCGGCTCCCCGGAGACCGTCGCCCGGAAGGTCGCGCGCAACATGCGGATCCTCGGCGCCTCGCGCTTCGACATGCGGTACGCCACGGGTCGCCTGCCGCACGCCGACATGATGCGCTCGATCGAGCTCTACGGCACCGAGGTCGCACCCCGCGTGCGCGAGCTGCTGGCGCAGCCCGTCCCCGTCGCCTGACGGTCGCTGGCCCGTCCGGGGTCCGGTCCGGTTCGGTCCGCAAAACACCGGTGTTCGCGCTCCACACCACCCTTCGCGGGTGTTCGGAGCGTGGACACCGGTGTTTTGCGTTCAGGGTCGGTCTGACACGGGCGCGCGGGTGACGGCCGGGAGGCCCGGGGCGGCCGCCGAGATCGGCTCACGGGGGCCGCGGGTACGGTCCAGGGCATGTCGTCACGCCCCGACCACGCCTCCGGTCCCGCTGCTGGTCACGCCTCCGACTCCGTCGTCGAACGCCGGTTCCGCGGCCGGATCATGGGCGTCGGCACCACCTCGTGCGTCCGGATCGTCGTCGGCATGTGGGACCGCTCGCCGTTCGGCCCGTTCACGGACGTGTTCCTCGAACTCCCCGACGGCACCAGCGTGCTGCTCGCGCCCGACGAGATCGTCGCCGCGTACGTCTCCGGCACCTACCGGTTCGACACCGTCTCGGTCGTCGACGTCCGCGCCCGCCGCACCGCCAGCGGGCTCGAGCTGTCCGCCGGGGCACTGCAGGCCTCGATCGACGTCGGCGGCATCTCGCCGCTCGGCCGGATCCTGCGCATCGTCCCGAAGCCGATCGCCCGCGACCCGCGCTGGCTCGCCGCGATCGACCCCGTGGCACGGCTGCTCGCGCCCGGGTCCGGTACCGCTGGCTCGGCGGGCAACGGCCGGCGCGAGTACTACGGCGTCACCGGGGCGCACGACGTCACCGGGGTGCGGGGGACCTGGGCGGGGGAGCCCCTCGGGGACCTGGCGCCCCTCGACCCGCCCGTGGCGTTCGGCTTCGCCTCGATGCCGAAGATCCCCCAGGTCGTCGACGTCGAGACCACGATCCGCGAACCCGCCTGACGCCGGCCGGCCCGCCCACGGTGCCGCCCGCCGGTTCCGTGCGTGCGCATGTTCCGACGATTCGCGCGTCGATCGACTCGTGTCCGGTCGCTCGATGCACATGCATCCGGTGCGTGTGCATGCAACGACGTTCCACCTGTCGATCGACGCGTGTGGTGTCGCTTCCTGCACACGCATGCACGGCTCGGAGGCCGGCGCGCGCCGGGCGGGGGCGGCGTGGCGGGCGTGCATCGGGCCTCCAGGCCGACCGTGACCGGACCACGTCGACGCGCCGGGCTGACGCGTCCAGCGCCGGAGGGGCACACTGGTCGGAACGGTACGGCCCCGTGCACCGACGGTCGCACGTCGGCAGGAGCGGGGCGCATGACGCAAAGGAGCACCATGACCGACACACAGACGGACCAGCGCGCCGCCATCTCGGACATCGTCCACGGCGCCCACACGGCACTGCTCACCACGGTGAGCGAGGACGGGAACCTGCACGCCAGGCCACTCGCGGTGCAGGACAAGACGTTCCACGGGACCCTGCGGTTCCTGGTGCAGGACGGCAGCGAGAAGGTCGAGGACATCGCGCGGAACCCGCACGTCAACGTCTCGATCGAGTCGCAGGGCGGGTACCTCTCCATCGCCGGGACCGCGACCGTGACCCAGGACGACTCGGTCGTCGACGAGCTGTGGTCCCCGTTCGCCGAGGCCTGGTTCCCCGAGGGCCGTCAGGACCCGTCGATCCGGCTGCTGACGGTCGAGGGGGTCTCGGTCGAGTACTGGACCCAGGACACCGGGCCGGTCGGCAGTCTGGTGCAGATGTTCAAGGCGGCGCTCGGTAAGCAGAGCCAGCCGGACACCGGCGACCACGGCACGGTCGAGCTCTGAGGCGAGGCGCCTGACGCGCGACGCCGTCGTCCTGTCCGGACGGCGGCGTCGCGTCATGTCGGGGCGCGTGCCTGCGAGTGCTGCGCGTCAGCCGCTCACGGAGGGCCGAGCAGCCACAGCACCGCGACCAGCACCGGCTGCCCGGCCAACGCGGCCGTCACGAAGGTCCACCGCATCCAGGGCTTTGCGACCAGCTCGGGCGACCCGAACAGCGGCGCGAGCGGCATGAGCAGCCGCGGGGTCGAGGCCATCGGCAGCGACACCGCGAAGATGTACAGCGCGTACGCGGCCGAGTACAGCACCGTCGTGGGCCCGAGCCGCAGCGTCGAGCGGCGGAGCAGCCAGATCGGGTACGCGACGAGCAGGAACACCACGATCAGGATCCCGCCCACGCCGAGCCAGCGGCCCGCGATGAGGAACCACGGCGTCAGCGGCACGAAGTCCACCCGGCCGATGAAGTTCACCCACCAGGACATCTCGGTCTCCAGGTAGGCGTTCGGTGTCCCGGTGGCGTGCGAGGCGATCACCGGCCAGGCGAGCCCCGCGAGGACCATGGTCAACCCCGCGGCGACGACCCGGACCTGCTCGCGCAGCGGGAAGCCCTCGAACACCCTGCCGGTCTCGCGCCGTGCACGGACCCACCGCACGAGTGCGACGACGCCGAGCACGAGCGGGATCGCCAGGGCACCGGGGCGGGTGAACGCCGCGGCGACGCCGAGTGCCGTCAGGAGCCCGTAGCGCCGACGCTCCAGGGCGAGCAGCGCCCCGAACGACAGCGCGAGGAACATGCTCTCCGCGTACCCGACCTGCAGCAGGAACGACAGCGGACCGCAGCTGAAGAAGAAGACCGCCCACATCGCGGCGGCGTGCCCGGCGCGGTCCCGCACCAGGCGGTGCAGCAGGTAGGTGGCGAGCAGTCCGGCGACGATCGCGACGAGCGGGGCGCCGAGCTCGAACGGCACCCCGGTCGAGGCGGTCAGCGCCCGGATCGTGAAGGGGAACGCCGGCAGGAAGGCCCAGGCGTTCTGCGCGACGTTGCCGGCGGCGTCGAGCGGCAGCGCGTCGGGGTAACCGTGCAGCGAGATCTGCTCGTAGTACTGCCCGTCCCAGGCCACCAGGAAGGCGCCGAACCCGTGCTCGTTGCCCCAGATCGCGTTGCCCGGCAGTGCACGACCGATGAGCGGGTACGCGAGCGCGAGCCACAGGGTCGACAGGACCCGGCCGCCCGTCCAGACGAGCAGGACCGCCGCCCACGCCGGCAACGAGGCAACGGTGTCCAGGACACGTCGTCGACCGCTGGCCGTGCCCGCGGCGACCACACCGGCGCTGTCGGTGCGGCTCACGCGCGAGTTCCTCGGCGTTCGGGTGGTCGGGTCGGCACCCGGCCAGGGTAGTCGGCCCGAGCATGAGGATCGCCCGGAACTGCGCCTGGAGGCCCGTCCCGCGTCGTGTGCGCTGCGTCGCCCCCGGTGGGTGGCTGGTGCGGCGTCCGGCGGGTGGTCGGTGTCGCGTCCGGTGTCGCGTCCGGTGTCCCGTCCGGTGGGCGGCCCGTCCGTGACTGCGCGGACGTCCGTGACGGCGCGGACGTCCGTGACGGCGCGGACGTCCGCGGGCATAGTCTCGGTGGGCGATGACGACGACGGCGACGACACCCAGACGACGGACGCGCAGCACGGCGGTCGCCGTGCTGGTGGCCGGGACCTTCTTCATGGAGCTCCTGGACGGCACGATCCTGGCGACCGCCGCCCCGGCCATGGGGCGTGACCTCGGGGTCGACTCCGCCGCGGTGGGCGTCACGATCACCGCGTACCTCGTGACCCTCGCGGTGTTCATCCCGGTGTCCGGCTGGCTCACCGACCGGATCGGTTCGCGGACCGTCTTCGCCGGGGCCATCGCGCTGTTCACGATCGCGTCGGCCCTGTGCGCGCTGTCCACCGGGCTGGTCGAGCTGACGCTGTGGCGCATCCTGCAGGGCCTCGGTGGGGCGCTCATGGTGCCCGTCGGCCGGCTCGTCGTGCTCCGGAGCGCCGGGCGCGAACAACTCGTCACCGCCATCGCCATCCTGACCTGGCCGGCCCTCGCCGCACCGATCATCGCGCCGTTCATCGGCGGTGTGCTCGTCGAGACGCTGACGTGGCACTGGATCTTCCTCATCAACATCCCGCTCGGCGTCATCGCCTTCGTCGCCGCCCTGGTGCTCGTGCCGCAGGAGCGTGCGGCGCAGCGGGTGCCGTTCGACTGGTTCGGGTCGCTGCTCGCCTGCGTCGGGCTCGGCTCGCTCGTGGTCATGGCGTCCTTGCTCGCGCTCGACGTCGTGCCGGTCACCGCGGTCGTCGTCTCCGGCATCCTCGGCGCGGTGTGCTGCTGGCTCGCGATCCGGCACTTCCGCCGGGCTCCGCACCCGATCATGGGGCTCGACGCGTTCCGGCTCGAGACCTTCCGGGTGTCGCACGCCGGCGGCGGCCTGTTCCGCCTGGCGGTGTCCGCGGTGCCGTTCGTGCTCCCGCTGCTGTTCCAGGACGCCTGGGGTTGGAGCGCCGTGCTCGCCGGGTCCGCCGTCCTGTGGGTGTTCGTCGGCAACCTCGGCATCAAGCCGATGACGACCCCGTTCCTCCGTTGGTTCGGCTACCGCCCGGTGATCATCGTGTCGTCGGCCGTCGCCGCGCTGACCGTGGTCGCGATGGCGTTCATGACCGAGGGCACCCCGTTCTGGCTGCTCGCCGTCCTGCTCGTCGTCAGCGGTGCCGCCCGCTCCGTGGGATTCACGGCGTACAACACCATCGCCTTCGCCGACGTCGAGCAGGCCGACATGACCCCCGCGAACACGCTGTCGTCGACGCTGCAGCAGACCGCCGCGGGCTTCGGTGTCGCGGTCGCCGCCGTGGTCATCCGCGCGGCCTCCGGGCTGGGCGGCGACGGGCCGTACGCGGCCGCGTTCTGGGTCATCGCCGCCCTGCTCGTGGTCGCCTGCGTGGAGGGCATCCTGATGAGTCGCACAGCGGGCGACACCGTCCGCCCGGTCCGCCGTGTCCGCGCCTGATCCCGCCGCTGTCCGTTTCCGTCACGGTCACACGGACGAAACCCGGCAGGCGTTACAGTCTCAGCAACCGTCCGCGGTACCCGAGTACGGTGACCGCGGCAGGGTGACCGGAACACCCGGACAGGAAGGCAGCATGGCCGCGCCAGAGCAGCAGAGCACGATCGCATCAGAGCAGACCGTGCAGCCCACGCAGCTCCGTGTCGTCAGTTACAACCTCCGCGAGCACACCGCGAACAGCGAGCTCGCCGCACTGGCCGAGGCGTCCGACGCCGACGTCCTGTGCGTGCAGGAGTGCGACAGCAACGACCTCGCACCGTCGATCGGTGGCCTCTCGCTCGCCGCTTCGACCCGCACCAACCGGCTCGGGCTCGCGATCTACAAGCGCGACGACCGCTTCGAGGTGCAGGACTTCAGCATCCACTCGCTGCAGAAGTCGCTGCACGACCGGGTCCTCGCACCAGCGCACGAGCGGCTCATCGCGATGCACCTGCGTGACACCGAGGCCGATGCCGAGGTCGTCGTCGCCTCGTTCCACGCCTCACCCCTGACCGCGACGAACTCCCTGCGCCGCAAGCAGATCGAGGCCGCGCACCAGTTCCTGCGCGAGCTGGCGAAGGACGTCCCCGCGGTCATGGTCGGCGACTTCAACTACCCGTGGTTCCAGACGAACCTGCGCCGCAAGATCGAGCAGGGCGGGTTCGCGCTGTCGCTGTCCGACCAGCCGACGTACCTGCGCTACCGCAAGTTCACCGGCCACTTCGACTTCGCGACGAGTGTCGGCCTGCACATCGCGGGCGTCGAGACCCTGCCGGCCGGCATCTCCGACCACCGCCCGATCCTGGTCCGTGCCCACTACGAGCACCCCGGCGAGACCGGCGCCGTCACCACCGTCGAGGCTCCCGCCGCCTGACCCGCGTCGGCGGCTCTGATGCCGGCCGCCGAGGTCGCACGCCATGCCGCGTGCGCATCGCCGAGTGGTCGGGAACTGTCGGTTGCGGGCCCGGTAAACGACGGTTCGTGCGACCTCGGCGGAGGTGAGCGGGGAGTCGTGACCGCTCGGCGGTGGGCCGTCGGGAGCGTCGGAGGGCGCGTGGCGAGGTCGCACGACGTGCCGTGTGCGCGGCGCCGAGTGGTCGGGAACTGTCGGTTGCGGGCCCGGCGGGCGACGGTTCGTGCGACCTCGGCAGAGGTGAGCCGGGAGTTCCGACCGCTCGGCAGGGGCCGTCGGGCGCGTCGGCGGCGCGTGCCGAGGTCGCACGACATGCCGCGGGTGCGTCGCCGAGTGGTCGCAAACTGTCGGTTGCGGGGGCGCCGGGCGACGGTTCGTGTGACCTCGGCGGAGGTCAGCGGGGAGTTGTGACCGCTCGGCAGGGGCCGTCGGGCGCGTCGGCGGCGCGCGCCGAGGTTGCACGACATGCCGCGGGTGCGTCGCCGAGTGGTCGCAAACTGTCGGTTGCGGGGGGCGCCGGGCGACGGTTCGTGCGACCTCGGCGGAGATGAGCGGGGAGTCGTGACCGCTCGGCGCACGACACTGGGCGCGTCCGTCGGGGCGGCGACGCACCGGAGGCCCGGTGCCGGTCTCGTGGACCGGCACCGGGCCTCCAGGCGGTTGCCCTCAGAGCCCGCGAGCCCGCGTCAGCGACGCAGCGTTGCCCGCGCCAAGCGGTTGCCGATGAACTGGCCGAGCTGCACGATGACGACGATCGCCGCCACCGAGACGTAGACCACCCACCAGTCGTAGCGCTGCGAGCCGTAGGTGATCGCGTACTCGCCGAGCCCGCCGCCACCGATCAGCGCACCCTGCGCCGTCATGTCGACGATGCCGATGTAGATGAACGTGTAGCCGAGGATCAGGGGGCCGAGACCCTCGGGGATGAGCACGGTCAGCAGGATCGAGACCGGGTGCGCACCCGAGGCCCGAGCAGCCTCGACGACGCCCGGGTCGACCGACAGCAGGTTCTGCTCGACGATCCGGGACACCGCGAAGGCCGCGGCCAACGAGATCGCGAAGGTCACCGCGGGGACACCGATCGTGGTCTGCACGACGACCCGCGACAGCGGCGCGATCGCGGCGAGGAAGATCACGAACGGGATCGGGCGGATCAGGTTCACGAACACGTTGAGCACCGTGTACGCGGTGCGGTTGCCGAGGACGTTGCCCGGCCGGGTCGCGTAGAGCAGCAGGCCGAGCGCGAGGCCGATGACCCCGGCGATGACCAGCGAGATCAGCGACATCACGATGGTGTCGCGGATGGCGGCGAGGAAGACGTCGAACGTGTCGATCACGCTCTGGAACGAGTTGTTGTTCACGCGGCGGCCTCCTCGTCGGTCGTGACGCCGTCGGCACGGAGTGCGGCGATCGCGCGATCGATGGCGTCGGGCTCGGCGCCGGGCGCGCTCAGTTCGTAGGTGAGCGACCCGATCCGACGCTCCCGGATCTCGCCGACCCCGCCGTAGACGAGCTCGGCGGTGACCCCGGCGGCGCGGAACGCGGCGTCGATGCGGTTCTGCAGCCCGGCCTCGTCGGTGATCTGCACCGTGACGAGCCGACCCGGGTGGCGGTCCCGCAGGCGCCGGAGCGTCTCGGGGGAGGGCCGGTCGTGCAGCGCGGTGCGGACGAAGCGCTGCGCGGCGCCGGTCTTCGGGGTCGAGAACACGTCGTAGACGTCCCCGACCTCGACGACCCGCCCCTGCTCCATCACGGCGACCCGGTCGGCGATCTGCCGGACGGCGTCCATCTCGTGTGTGATCACGATGATGGTGACGCCGAGCTCCCGGTTGACCCGGCGGAGCAGCGCGAGCACCTCGGACGTGGTCTCCGGGTCGAGAGCGCTGGTCGCCTCGTCGGCGAGCAGCAGGTCGGGCGACGCGGCGAGGGCGCGGGCGATGCCGACGCGCTGCTTCTGGCCGCCGGACAGCTGCTCCGGGTAGGCGTGGGCGCGTTCGAGCAGGCCCACGAAGTCGAGCAGCTCGGCGACGCGACGGTTCCGCTCGGCCTTCGGCACGCCGGCGACCTTGAGCGGGTACGCGACGTTGCCGGCGATCGTGCGGGACCGGAACAGGTTGAACTGCTGGAAGATCATCCCGATGTTGCGACGCGCCAGACGGCGGTCCCGCTCGGGGATCGCCGTCAGTTCGCGGCCCGCGACGGTCACCGTGCCGGAGCTCGGCAGTTCCAGCGCGTTGACCAGGCGGACCAGGGTGGACTTGCCGGCACCGGAGTACCCGATGACGCCGAGGACCTCTCCCTGGTGCACGTCCAGGGAGACGTCCTCGACGGCCACCACGGTCTCGCCGGTGTCGGCGCGGCGGTAGTGCTTCGAGACGCCGCGGAGTTCGACGAGGACCGGCACTACTGCTTGGCCGCCTTCGCGTCCTGCTCGACCTGGGCGAGCTCGTCCTGCAGCTTCGAGGCGCTCTCGTCGCGGGCGACCGCCTCGGGCAGGTCCTTCGCGAAGGCCTTCTGCACGGCGTCGTCCTGGAACAGCTCCGCCAGGTCGAGGTAGGTCTTGTTGCCCTTGTCCTCGTCGCGGACGGCGAACACGTTCACGTACGGGGCGGCGCTCGCGCTCGAGGGGTCGTCCTGGTAGATCGCGTCCGAGATCGGCAGGCCGGCGGCGGTGGCGAAGTTGTTGTTCACGACGGCGGCGGCGACGGAGCCCTGCTGCAGCGCGTTCGCGGTCTGCGAGGCGTCGAGGGGCTGGACGTCGACCTTCTTCGTCTCGATGTCGTCCGCGGTGGAGAACGCCGAGCCGCCGTCCTTCAGGGTGATCAGGTCCGCCGCCTGCAGGATCAGGAGCGCACGGGCCTGGTTGATCGAGTCGTTCGGGATCGCGACCTTCGCGTTCGCGGGCAGCTCGGACGGCTTGTCGTACTTCGTCGCGTAGAGCGGCAGCGGGTACACGGCGGTCGAGCCGATCGGCTGCAGGTCGTCGTTCGAGGTGACGTTGTAGTCCGCCAGGTACTGGATGTGCTGGAACTGGTTGATGTCCAGCTGACCGTCCTTGAGGGCGGGGTTCGGCAGCGAGTAGTCCGAGAAGTTCGTCAGCTTGACGGTGACGTTGAGCTTGTCCTTCGCGAGCTTCGTGTACGTGCTCCAGTAGCCGAGCGACTTGTCTGCGACACCGATCGTGACGGTCTTCGGGGCGGCGTCACCGGCGGCACCGGCGTCGTTGCTCCCGGAGCGGAGGGCGCCGACGACGACGGCGACGACGATCGCCACGACGACGATCGCGGCCGCGACGATCCAGCCGATCGGGCGCTTGCCCTTCGGCTTCTCGGGCAGTGCGGGGGCTGCGGACATGCTGGTGCTCCTCGTGGGCAGTGCGTGTGGGGGAGCCGCGGTGGTCCGCGGCGTGGAGACGAGTGTGACGTGCGGTCCACCCCCGGTGCGAGTTCCGTTCCGTCGTGTTACGCAGCACTCGATCCGTGCCGCCTGCGTCGGAGCACGCGTCCCGACACGACTTGGTTGACTCGGATCGTGCGCAGCATCGAACTCGTCCTCGGCCCGGAGTCGGACGCCGCCGTGCGGTCCGCCTGGCAGGCCCTGATCGACGCCGACCTGCCGAGCCTCGGTCGGCACCCGTCGCCGTCGAACGCCCCGCACGTCACCCTGGCCGCCGGGGACACGCTGCCCGTGCCGGCCGGGTTCCGCACGTCGGTGCCGACCTCGATCCGGCTCGGCGGGCTGCTGCTCTTCCCCGCGGGTGCCGGTCGGTCGGTCCTCGTGCGCGCGGTGGTCCTCGACGCGGCGCTCACGACCTTCCACGGCGAGGTGCACGCGGTCGCGCCCGATGGCGTCGAGACGTCGGTGCCCGGGCACTGGTCGCCGCACCTCACGCTGGCCCGTCGGGTGCGCGACGAGGACCTGCCGCGCGCCGTCGCTGCGCTGCGTGCCGTGCCGCTGCCCGAGACGCTCGACGTCGGCGGCGTGCGGCACTGGGATGGCGAGACGCGGATGATCACGCCGCTCGCGTTCACGACCGACTAGCGGGGCGCGGCCTGGAGGCCCGGGTCAGGTCCCGAGCACCCGCTCGCCGAACGCGGATGCGAACGTCCGCTCCGGGTCGGCCCGGGCGACGAGGTCGCGGAAGTCCGCCAGCCGCGGGTACAGCCCGGCGATCGCCGCGTGGTCGAGCGAGCTCATCTTGCCCCAGTGTGGTCGGCCGTCGAAGGCCGCGAGCCGGGACTCCAGGTCGGGCAGGAGCGCGGCGACCTCTGCCGGGTGCTTCTTCCAGGTGAACGCGATGCAGAGGACGTCCTCGCCCTGGGTCGGGCTGAGCCAGAGGTCGTCCGCGGCCATCGTCCGGAGTTCGCAGACGTGCAGGTGCGGTTGGATCCGGTCGGCGAGCCCCCGGAGCGCGTCGAGGGCGGCCGCCGCGTGCCGGAGCGGGACGAAGTGCTCGCTCTGTACCTCGGACCCGTGGCTCGGGACGGACCCGATCGGGAAGTGCGGCAGGCGGTCCCACCACGGGCCGACCGAGCCGTCGCGCGCGGTCCGGCGGTCGTCGCCGGGGGTGCCGGGCAGGCGCCGTGCGCCGGCCAAGGTCTCCGGGACCGGCACGTCCTCGGCGCCCTCGGGGACGCGCGACTTCACCAGGACCTCGGTGATCGCATCGCCGAACACGGTGTAGGCGCACACCGAGTACGCGGCGGCGTGCACGGCAGCGACGTTCGCCGTGAAGGTGTCCCAGGGGATCGCGCCGTAGACGTCCTGACGCATCCGGTAGGCGGGTTCGACGTCGAGGGTCACCCGGGTCACGATGCCGAGCAGTCCGAGGTGCAGCACGGCACCGTCGAACGCGGGGTCCGTCCGGTCGATCGTCCGGGCGGAGCCGTCCGGACCGAGCACCTCGAACGCGCGCACGGCGGTGGCGAGCGAGCCCAGTGTCGTGCCGGAACCGTGGGTGCCGGTCGCGACCGCACCCCCGACCGAGATGTGCGGCAGGGACCCCGTGTTGTGCAGGGCGAACCCGGCACGGTCGATGTCGGCCGCCACGTCGCCGTACCGGGTGCCGGCCCCGAGCGTGACGGTGCGGTG
The DNA here is from genome assembly GCF_003234735.1 of Curtobacterium sp. MCLR17_040. NCBI lineage: Bacteria > Bacillati > Actinomycetota > Actinomycetes > Micrococcales > Microbacteriaceae > Curtobacterium > Curtobacterium sp. MCLR17_040. The sequence goes on from NZ_QKTE01000007.1 coordinate 48,463, forward strand.
CTCGGTGTCGACGACCAGGTCGGTGGGGATGCCGGTCAGGTCGAGCAGGGTGCCTGCGGTATCGGCGACGTCGTTGAACGAGTGCCGGGTGCCGAGGCCGTGCACCCGGTCGGCGTCGGCCACGACCTGGGCGGCCTCGTCGATCGACGACGGGCGGACCACCCGTCCGGCCGTGTACGTGACCGTGCCGGACCAGTTGAGCTCGCTCGTCGTCGACCGCATGGCGCCCACCCTGCCACGCGGTCCGGAGACGGGCGCGGGCCGGGCGCCGGTCCCGTCACGGGTTCGGCGTCCGGCCCGGCTCGTCGGTCGGTGCGCGAGGCTCGTCGGTCAGTGGACGGGCGGGGGCGTCGGCGCGCCCTCGGGCACCTCGGGCCGGCGGACGAACACCGACGCCAGGATGCCGAACAGCGAGATGATCGCGCCGACCATGAAGGCGGTGCCGACGCCCGACGCGGTGGCCACCTGGACCCCACGGGCACCGGAGCCCTCGACGGCGGTGGCCGCACCGATCGTCAGCAGCGTGACGAACAGGGCCGTGCCCGCCGCACCGGCGAGCTGCTGCGCCGTGCCGAGCACCGCGCTGCCGTGCGAGTACAGCTTCGGGGGCAGCCCGCCTAGCGCCGCGGTGAACAGCGGCGTGAAGGTCAGGGCCAGGCCGATGCTCAGCACCACGTGCGCACCGAGGACGAACCAGACGCTGGTGTCGACGCCCACGGTGGAGAGCGCCCAGAGCACGGCGCTGACGATGATCGATCCGGGGATGAGCAGCACGCGCGGGCCACGGCGGTCGTAGATGCGCCCGACGACGGGGGAGAGCAGGCCCATCAGCAGCCCACCGGGGAGCAGCAGCAGGCCGACCTGCAGGACCTCGAGGCCGAGGACGCGCTCCAGGTAGATCGGCAGCAGGATGAGCGTGCCGAACATCGCCATGAAGCTCAGGCCCATCGCGACGATCGGCACCGTGAAGCCACGGGTGCGGAAGGTGCGCAGATCGAGCAGGGCGCTGTCGGTGCGCTGCAGGCGTGTCTGCCGGACGATGAACACCGCGAGGGCCACGGCACCGACGACCAGGGCGGTCACCGGGACGAGCGGACCGGTCGTACCGGCTTCACCGATGCTGGACAGGCCGTAGACGATGCCGCCGAACGCGAAGGCGGAGAGGATGACCGAGACGACGTCGATCGGTGCCCTGCGCGGCGTCGAGACGTTCTGGACCTTGACCATGCCGAGGATGAGCGCCGCGATCGCGATGGGCAGCACGAAGCCGAACAGCCAGCGCCACGAGAACGCGTTGAGGATCAGGCCGGAGATCGTCGGGCCGATGGCCGGAGCGACCGAGATGACGATCGAGATGTTCCCCATGATGCGGCCACGGTGCGCGGGGTCGACGAGGGTCAGGACCGTCGTCATGAGCAGCGGCATCATGATCGCGGTGCCGCTGGCCTGCACGATGCGGCCGACGAGCAGGACGGTGAAGCCCGGCGCGAGCAGGGCGATCAGCGTGCCGACCGAGAACAGGCCCATCGCCCAGACGAACACCGGTCGGGTGTTGAAGCGCTGCAGCAGGAACCCGGTGATCGGGATGACGACCGCCATGGTGAGCAGGAAGCCGGTGGTCAGCCACTGGCCGGTCGCGGCGCTGATGTCCAGGTCGTCCATGAGCCGGGGCAGGGCCACGCCCATGATGGTCTCGTTGAGGATGACGACGAACGCGGAGACGAGCAGCAGCCCGATCACGAGTCGGGTCTCGGCAGCGGACGGCTGCGAGACGCTTCCCGTGCGGGGGGCGGAATCGACGGCCTGGGTCATGCGGGTGCTCCTGGTGGGTCACGACGGGTGGAACGGGTGTGGCGCAGGACGCGCAGACAGGCCAACTCCCTGAGTGGATGCGATTATTCCGCTTCGATCCGACATCCGCAGGTGAACGATCGGTGCCGAGCACGCCGGTCGTCGGCGCAGCTCCCACGCACGTCCGTTCAGTGCAGGATCGCGAACCCGTCGGCGTCGCCGTGCGGCACCACCGACCGCAGGCTGACGTCGGTCACGGTCGCCGACGGTGGCCCGGTGCGCAGGCACTCGACCAACGAGTCCACGGCGACCGAGGGTCCCTCTGCCTCGACCTCCACCGTGCCGTCCCAGAGGTTCCTCGCGTAGCCGACGAGGTCGAGCCCGTCCGCCTTCCGAGCGGTCCAGTACCGGAAGCCGACCCCCTGGACCGTCCCCGACACCACGGCATGCACCCTCGTCACCGTCGTCATGTCGTCCACGCTAACCGCGGCGGCCCCTCGGGAGTTTTCGGCCCCGTGACGATCTGTTTCCGGCTCGTGACGAGCGCGCCGCGTCGGCAGTGATAGTGTCATCTCAACCCGAACACTTCGAGTCAGATTGACACTATCTCCACCATGGACGAAGCAGGCATCCGCGTCGCGGTCTCCACCGTGATCGTCGCACTGCGCCCGCACCCCGACACCGGGGCCCCGGCGCTGTGGATGCCGCTCGTCCGTCGCGTCGCCGAACCGTTCGAGGGTTCCTGGGCGCTCCCCGGCGGCTGGGTCGGCGACGACGAGGGCCTCGAGGACTCCGCGGCCGCCCGACTGCGTGAGACGACGAACGTCCAGCCGCGGTACCTCGAGCAGCTCTACGCGTTCGGTGACGTCGGACGCTCCCCGAGCCGCGTGGTGTCGATCGTGTACTGGGCACTCGTGCACCCGGACGAGGCGAACGTCGTGCCCGACGACTGGAACGTCCGGTGGTTCCTGGCCGACGAGCACCCACCGCTCGCCTTCGACCACGACCGCATCGTCGAGTACGCCCTGTGGCGGCTGCGCAACAAGATGTCGTACTCGCGGATCGCGCAGGCGTTCCTCGGTGACCGCTTCACCCTCGCCGAACTCCGCGGCGTGTACGAGGCGGTGCTCGGCCGAGCACTCGACCCCGCGAACTTCCGTCGGCAGGTCGAGAAGACCGACGCGGTCCTGCCGACCGACGAGACCACGAGCGGGGGTCGGCACCGTCCGGCCCGGCTGTACCGCTCGAACCCCGACCTGGCCTACGCGGACAACGGCCCGCTGCAGACCGGGGCCGATCAGCACCAGCAGCGGAACCGATAGGAAGCCCCGTGTCCATCGCCACGACGATCGAACTCATCTCCAACGGCAAGGCCGGCGGCAGCACCTGCACGCCCGATCTCGCCATGCCGACGTGGGACTTCGACTCCCGCCCCGGGTACGGCCCGGGGTCGTCGATGTCCGACGTCATCCCGACGAGCGCCCCGCGCCAGGGCGTCCTGCCCGACGAGTACAAGACGACCCCGACCGACGAGCTCCACGAGCGCATCGAGCGGGCGAAGGCCACCCTCGGCGACCGGGTCGTCGTCCTCGGGCACTTCTACCAGCGCGACGAGGTCGTCCGGCACGCGGACTTCCTCGGCGACTCGTTCCAGCTCGCGAACGCCGCCCTGACGAAACCCGACGCCGAGGCGATCGTGTTCTGCGGCGTGCACTTCATGGCCGAGACGGCCGACATCCTGGCGCGCGACGACCAGCGCGTGATCCTGCCGAACCTGGCCGCCGGCTGCTCGATGGCCGACATGGCCGACATCGACAGCGTCGAGGCCGCGTGGGCGGAGCTGACCGCGGTGTACGGCACCGAGCCCGACGCCGACGGCCGCGTCCCCGTGATCCCGGTCACCTACATGAACTCCGCCGCCGACCTCAAGGCCTTCTGCGGTCGCAACGGCGGCATCGTGTGCACCTCGTCGAACGCCGCGACCGTGCTCGAGTGGGCCTTCGAGCGTGGGCAGCGCGTCCTGTTCTTCCCCGACCAGCACCTCGGCCGCAACACCGCGAAGGCGATGGGCATCAGCACGGACCTGATGCCGATGTGGAACCCGCGCCTGCCGGGTGGGGGCAACACGGCCGCGGACCTGCTCGAGGCGAAGGTCATCCTCTGGCACGGCTTCTGCTCGGTGCACCGCCGCTTCACCGTCGACCAGATCGACCAGGCCCGCCGCGAGCACCCGGGCGTGCAGGTCATCGTGCACCCGGAGTGCCCGATGGCCGTCGTCGACGCCGCTGACCACGCCGGCAGCACCGACCTGATCCGGAAGACCGTCGCCGCGGCCACCGAGCCGACGACGTTCGCGATCGGCACCGAGATCAACATGGTGAACCGGCTCGCCGCCGAGTACCCGCAGCACACGATCTTCTGCCTCGACCCGGTCGTCTGCCCCTGCTCGACGATGTACCGGATCCACCCGGGCTACCTCGCCTGGGTGCTCGAGGCACTCGTCCGCGGCGAGGTCCTCAACGAGATCGTCGTCCCCGCCGACGTGCAGGCCGACGCCAAGGTCGCGCTCGAGCGCATGCTCGCCGCCAAGCCGCGCGGCTGAGACGCGGACCCGACCGAACGAGGGAGACCACCGTGCACGTCGTCATCGTCGGCTCCGGCATCGCCGGCCTGACCGCAGCGATCCGCGCCAGTGCCCTGCACGACGTCACCCTGGTGACGAAGGGGGCGCTCGCCGACAGCGCCACCGCGTACGCCCAGGGCGGGATCGCGGTGGCGCTCGGTGCCGACGACTCCGCGGCGCTGCACCAGGCCGACACCCACGTCGCCGCGGCGGGCAGCGCCGACGCCCGGGCCGTCGAGGTCCTGTGCACCGACGGGCCGGCCCGCGTCCGCGACCTGCTCGCCCTCGGGGTGCCCTTCGACCGGTCGTCGGACCCGGCGACCCTCGACCGGTACGGCGACGACCTCGCCCGCGGCCGTGAAGCCGCGCACGGCCGGTGGCGCGTCGTGCACGCCGACGGTGACGCGACCGGAGCCGCCATCGAACGCACCCTCATCGCGGCACTGCACCGACGGCACGTCACGATCCTCGAGCGCACGAGCCTGACCGACCTCGTCGTCCGCGGCGGCGTGGTCGTCGGCGTCGACGTCCTCGACCTGCTCGGGGAACCCCGCCGGCTCGACGCGGACGCCGTCGTCATCGCGTCCGGGGGAGCCGGACACCTGTACCGCGAGACGACGAACCCCCTGGTCGCGACCGGTGACGGGGTCGCCGCCGCCTGGCGCGCCGGCGCCGTCCTCGCCGACCTGGAGTTCGTCCAGTTCCACCCGACACGGCTGGCCGTCCCCGGTGGCGGCCTGGTGTCCGAAGCCGTCCGCGGTGAGGGCGCCGTCCTCCGCGACGCCGCCGGGCACCGCTTCATGACCGACGTGCACCCGGACGCCGAGCTCGCCCCGCGTGACGTCGTCGCCCGGGGGATCGCCGCCGCGGTGCGCGACCAGGGCGGCGCACCCGTGTTCCTCGACGCCACCGGCCTCGACGCCGGGTTCCTGGTCACGCGGTTCCCCGGACTCACCCGGGCCACCCGCGCCGCCGGCTTCGACTGGACCCGCGAGGGCGTCCCGGTCGCACCGGCCGCGCACTACTCGATGGGCGGCATCGCCACCGACGCTGAGGGCCGCACCAGCCTGCCCGGACTCCTCGCCGTCGGTGAAGCCGCCTGCACCGGCGTCCACGGCGCCAACCGGCTCGCCTCGAACTCCCTGCTCGAGGGACTCGTCTTCGCGGTCCGCGCAGCGGACGCGGTCGGCGCACCGCGACCCGGCCTGCTCCGCCTGCGCGGGGACGCGGGTCTCCACGTCACCAGCGTGCCCCGAGCGGCCGACGCGATCCGTTCCTCCCGTCCGACCCTGCCTGGAGGCGCGACCCACCTCGACGACGTCGGTGCCGTCCGGCAGGCGGTCCAGTCCGTCATGACGGACCGCGTCGGGCTGCTCCGTGACGCCGTCGGGCTGGCCAGCGCACGCCGCGAGCTCGACGCGCTGACCGCGCCGACCGGCGGGGGCGTGCGCGAGCACGAGGACCGAGCGCTCCTCGACCTGGCGCGACTCGTCGCGCTCGCCGCCGAGGCCCGCACCGAGTCCCGCGGGGCGCACGCCCGCACCGACCACCCCGACACCGACCCCACCGCCCCGGCCTCGTACGCCTGGGTCGCCGACCACACCGACGCACACCCCGACGAGCACACGGACGAACGCGCCAACGGCTCCGCAGTCGTCCCGCAGGAGGTACCCGCATGACCACCGACCCCGGCACCATCCCGCCGCACGCGCTCCGTCGCGTGATCGAGACCGCGCTCGAGGAGGACGCGCCCTGGGGCGACGTCACCAGCGAGACCCTGATCCCCGCGGAGGCGACCGCGACCGCGACCCTCGGCGCGCGCGAGCCCGGCGTGCTGAGCGGCGGGGCGGTGTTCGTCGCCGTGATGCACGCCGTCGACCCGGCGATCCACGCCGTCGTGCACGTCGCCGACGGCACGCGCTTCGTCGCGGGCGACGTCCTCGCGACCGTGACCGGGTCGGCGCGGGCCGTGCTCCGGGCCGAGCGGGTCGCCCTCAACCTGGTGCAGCGGATGTCGGGCATCGCGACGACCACCGCGGCGCACGTCGCGGCCGCCGCTGGCACCTCGGCGCGGATCGTCGACACCCGGAAGACGACGCCCGGCCTCCGTGCACTCGAGCGGTACGCCGTCCGGTGCGGTGGCGGACACAACCACCGCACCTCGCTCTCCGACGCCGTGCTCGCCAAGGACAACCACCTGGCGGTGCTCCTGGCCGGCGGGATCGGCATCGGCGACGCGATCGCCCAGGCCCGCCAGCGGCTCGGGCACACCGTGCACGTGGAGGTCGAGGTGGACCGCATCGACCAGATCGAACCCGTCGTTGCAGCCGGGGTCGACACGATCATGCTCGACAACTTCACCCCGGACGAACTCGTGACCGGGGTCGGCATCGTCGCCGGCCGCGCGCTCGTCGAGGCCTCGGGAGGCGTGTCGCTCGACACCGTCGCGGCGATCGCGGCGACCGGCGTCGACGTCATCTCGGTCGGGGCGCTGACCCACTCGGCGCGGGCGCTCGACCTCGGACTCGACATCGACGTCGCGGTGCCCGAGCACGTCGCGGTGCCGACGGAGCACGTCGCGGTGCCGGTGCGGGACTAGCCGTGTTCTACCTGGACCGCGCCGCCACCACCCCGGTCCGCCGCGAGGTGCTCGAGGCGATGTGGCCCTACCTGACGGGGGTGTTCGGCAACCCCTCGTCGACGCACGGGGTCGGGGACGAGGCCGCGCGGGGACTCACCGCCGCACGGGCCGCCGTCGCCGGGGTGCTCGGGTGCCGGCCCGCCGAGGTCGTCTTCACCACCGGCGGCACCGAGGGGGCGAACACCGCGATCAAGGGGATCGCCCTCGCCGCACCCCGCGGTCGGCACGTCGTCACGAGCGCCATCGAGCACGAGGCCGTCCTGGAGAGCTGCGCGTACCTCGCCCGCTTCCACGACTTCGACGTCACCGTGCTGCCCGTCGGGCCGGACGGCCGCGTCGACCCCGCGGTGCTGCGCGCGGCCCTCCGCCCGGACACCACGCTCGTCTCGATCGCGCACGCCGACAACGAGATCGGCACCGTGCTGGACGTCCCCGCGCTCGCGGCGGTGGCGCACGAGGTCGGGGCCCGGTTCCACACCGATGCCGTGCAGTCCGCGCCCTGGCTGCCGATCGGTCTCGGGGCCCTGGGCGTCGACGCGCTGTCGTTGTCCGGGCACAAGCTCGGCGCCCCGAAGGGGACCGGGGTGCTCGCCGTGCGTGCTGGCGTCCCGCTCGAGCCGCTGCTGCACGGCGGGGGACAGGAACGGGGACGGCGGTCCGGCACCGAGGACGTTGCCGGCGCCGTGGCGGTGGCGACCGCCCTCGGGCTGGCGGCGGAGACGGTGCGGTCGGGGGAGGGCACGGCGACCACCGTGCGCGACGCGGTGCTCGACGGCGTGCTCGCCGCGGTCCCCGGCGCGTTCGTCACCGGGTCGCGGGAGCACCGGCTGCCCGGGCACGCGTCGTTCTGCTTCCCCGGCGTCAACGGCGAGACCGTCCTGCTCGAGCTCGAGCAGCGCGACGTGGTGTCGTCGTCGGGCAGCGCCTGCGCTGCGGGCAGCACCGAGGCCTCGCACGTGCTCACGGCGCTCGGGATCCCCGAGGACGTGGCGCGCACCGCGCTGCGCCTGACTTTCGACGCGGCCCTGACGGCCGACGACGTCCCGGTCGTCGTCGGGGCCGTGGCCGACGCCGTGGCGACCGTCCGCGCCCTCGCCTGAGGTGTACTAGACGTTCTACTCCATCTCTGGGTACGTGTCCCCCCTTCTGCGGACAACCGATCTGCGTCAGAGTGTCGTCATGGCAAACGCGATGATGACCCGGACACGACGGGACGACCGCTTCCGAGCGGTGCAGCTCCTGCCGGCGCCGGCCACCCTCGTCGCGCTCGCCCTGGCAGCGCAGCACGACCTCGGCACGGCCCCGCTCGGGATCATCGCCGTGGTCGGAGCGCTCGCGACCGCCGGGAGTGCCCTGCTCCCGATGGTCCGGCCAGCCGCCGCCCACCGGTCGATGCCCGCACCGACCGAGACGGACCGGTACCGAGAGGACACCGAACACCCTTGAGGTCCACCACCGTGCGGTTCCCCTGAACCGAGCCGCGCGGTGGACCCAGACCGGATGTCGACCCCCTGATCGACGTCCGGCGCGGGGCGCGACGTTCCCCCTGTCGTCGTGTCCCGCCGTACACCGCGATCCCGCCGTGGGTCGACGTCCGCACCCCTGAGCGGCGTCGGTTCCCCTGCAGCCCACGGCGGGATCCGGTTCCCCGGTAGCGTCGTCGCATGCCCTCGTACCGCGCGACCCTGGCGATCGGTGCCCTCGCACCCGGCACCGCCCCGGACGCCGTCCTGCCCGCCGCTGCCGCCCTGGTGCGCGAACACGCCGTGGTCGAGGCCGAGGACGTCCGGCTGCTCCGTGGTGTCCCCTGTGCCGTCGTGCGCTTCGAGGCCGAGGACGACCGTGCCGCCGCGGCCGTCCGCGACGCCGCAGTCGACGGGTTGCGGGACGTGGTCGAGATCCGCTCCGACGTCGTCACGCGGCGCGAGGGCGGTCGCTGGATCCCGGTCGCCTGACAGCCGGGCGGTCGCCTGACGGTCAGGCGCTGTGCGTCGCCGGTTCGGGGGTCCCCGGCCAGACGTAGTCCAGGTCGTCCGGCACGTCCGGGAACAGCTCCCGGTAGTGCTCCGGCGCCTTCTGCACGAGCTTCGACCGGTGCGAGACGTGCAGGGCCTCGTCGTCGTTCCACGGCGGGACCGGCACGTCGCCGCGCTCGTACGCCGCCAGGTCCTCCGGCACGCGGCCCAGGTCGAGCAGGGTCTTCTCGAGACACGTGTCCGCGTACCCGCGCTCGGCCCAGACGCGGCACGTGGCCTCCTGGTACGCCATCAGCGCCGGACGGTAGCCACGCCACATCGCCGTCACCGGGTGGTGCTGCCAGCCGTAGTCGGGGAGCGTCAGTGCGCGCATCACCTGCAGGGTCTCGACCCGCTGCTTGCCGAGCCGCCGGTCGTCGAGGACCTCGGCGGATGCCCGGAAGTCGGCGTACGGCAGGAAGGTCTGCATGGCGCGGACGCTACCCCGACCGACTGGCACCCGACACATGTCGTCACGAACGTGCCGCCCGCCCCGGCAGCGTGTGAGCATCGACCGCATGAGCGGAGAACTGGTCGTCGGCGTCAGTGGCAGCCCATCGGACCCCTCGCGGACCTCGACCCTGGTCGCGGCGACGGTGGCCCGGTTGGCCGAGGAGATCGACGGTGCCCGGACCGAGACGATCGAGATCGGTCCGCTGCTCGCCGACCTCGGAGCGGCGTCGGGTCGCGAGACCATGTCCGACCGCACCCGCCGGGCACTCGAGACGGTGGAGGCCGCGGACGTTCTCGTCGTGGGCAGCCCGGCCTTCCGGGCGGCCTACTCCGGCGCCTTCAAGCTCTTCTTCGACTGGGTCGGCCAGTACGACCTCGTCGACACCCCGGTGCTCCTGACCGCCACCGGCGGCAGCGACCGGCACGCCCTGCTCGTCGAGCACCAGATGCGCCCGCTGTTCGGGTTCTTCCAGTCCACGACCCTGCCGCTCGGGGTGTTCGGCAACGAGCGCGACTTCACCAAGCGCGAGGGTGGCTACGACATCGCGAGCGTCGACCTGGAGCTCCGCATCGACCAGGCCGTGCGCCGGGCCGTGCCGCTCATCCGCGGCGGCTTCGCCACCGCCGGCCTGAACGACGTGCGGCGCCCCGCCGAGTTCTGATCAGCGTGCGCGCGCCCGGCTCTTCCGGGCTTACCTGGTGGTTCCGGGCGTCCCTGGTCGAAAGTTCTCACCAGGTATGCCCGGAACCACCAGGCATCGCGCGTGCCATGGGAAGGAACGGGCGCGACCCAGCGTGACCAGATGGCAGACGGGAGGCCCGTGGCGACGCCGCCACGGGCCTCTCCCCACCGGCACGGCCGGTCGGCCGCTGGCGCGTCCGCCCGGTACCGGCGGCGTGGGCCCAGTCCGTCGTTGGGTCAGCCGAGCAGGGACGCGACGTGCGCGACCGCCAGGCGGTAGCCGTCGGCGCCCGCGCCGGCGATGACCGCCGTCGCGGCGGTGGCGACGTGGTCGACGTGGCGGAACGGCTCGCGCTTCCACGTGTTCGACAGGTGCACCTCGACGACGGGGACCCACAGGGCCTCCACCGCGTCGTGCAGCGCGACCGAGGTGTGCGCGTAGGCGGCGGGGTTGATGACGACCGCGGCGAAGTCGTCGAGGGCCTCGTGCAGCCACTCGACCAGCTCGCCCTCGCGGTTCGTCTGGCGGAAGTCGGCCTCGAGCCCGTGCACGGCCGCCTCGGTGTGCACGATCGCCTCGATCTCGGCGAGCGTCACGGCGCCGTACTGCTCCGGGTCGCGGCGCCCGAGGATGTCGAGGTTCGGGCCGTTGAGGACGAGGATGCGCGACGCGTCGGTCATGGGCCGAGCGTAGCGAACCGGGGGAGCGCTGCGCGGCTCGGACGATGCATGCGCTGGCTATGTGAACGGTCACAAATCCGTGTAACGTCTCCGTCCGGGTCGGCAGAGTTGTCGACTGCAACACACTGACGTGGAGATGTGAATGGTTCTCGCTGCAGCGAACGAAGGGATCCGGCTCGACTTGGGCTGGGTCGACTACCTGATGATCATCGTGTACTTCGCGGTCGTCATCGGGATCGGGTTCACCGCCCGCAAGCAGGTCCGGACGAGCATGGACTTCTTCCTGTCCGGCCGCTCGATGCCGGCGTGGATCACGGGCCTGGCGTTCGTGTCCGCGAACCTCGGTGCCACCGAGATCCTCGGCATGGCGGCCAACGGTGCCCAGATCGGCATGGCCACCCTGCACTACTACCTCGTCGGCGCCGTGCCCGCGATGGTGTTCCTCGGCCTCGTGATGATGCCGTTCTACTACGGCTCGAAGGTCCGCTCCGTGCCGGAGTTCATGCTGCGCCGCTTCGGCAAGGCGCCGCACCTGGTGAACGCGATCGCGTTCGCGGTGTCGAACGTGCTCATCGCGGGCATCAACCTGTACGCGATGGCCATCGTCATCGAGGCCATGCTCGGCTGGCCGGAGTGGCTGGCGATCATCGTCTCCGCAGGCTTCGTGCTCGTCTACATCACCCTCGGCGGGCTCTCGAGCGCGATCTACAACGAGGTCATGCAGTTCTTCGTGATCATCGCCGGGCTCATCCCGCTGACGATCGTCGGTCTGCACCGCGTCGGCGGCTGGGACGGCCTGTCGAAGGCCATCACCGAGACCCAGGGCGTGCAGCACCTGCAGGCCTGGGCCGGCACCGGCTTCGGTGACGTCACCAACCCGATCGGCGCCAACTGGCTCGCCATCGTGCTCGGCCTGGGCTTCGTGCTCGGCTTCGGCTACTGGACCACGAACTTCACCGAGGTGCAGCGTGCGTTCTCGGCGAAGAACATGTCCGCGGCCCGCCGCACCCCGCTCATCGCCGCGATCCCGAAGCTCTTCATCCCCGCCATCGTCGTGATCCCGGGCCTCATCGCCGCGGCCGTCGTGGGCAACCAGTTCGCCGACGGCACGCTGACCTACAACGACGCGATCCCGAAGCTCATCCAGATGTACCTGCCGACCGGTGTGCTCGGCATCGCGGTGACCGGTCTGCTGGCGTCCTTCATGGCCGGCATGGCGGCGAACGTCTCGTCGTTCAACACCGTCTTCACCTACGACATCTGGCAGCGCTACATCCGCCCGAACATGCCCGACCTGCACTACCTGAAGACCGGCCGCTGGGTCACCGTCGTCGGCGTCGTGGTCGGCATCGCGACCGCGTTCATCGCGGCCCAGGCGTCGAACATCATGACGTACATGCAGACGCTGTTCTCGTTCTTCAACGCACCGCTGTTCGCCGTGTTCATCCTCGGCCTGCTGTGGAAGCGCATGACGACGCAGGGTGCGCTCTGGGGGTACGTCCTCGGCATCGTGACCCCGACGATCACCTGGATCGCCTACCTGGTCAACCCGGACCTGTTCGCCACCGCCACCGCGGAGACCCTGTACGGCGCGATCATCTCGTTCGTCACCGTACTGGTCGTCGGCTTCGTCGTCTCGATGCTCACCAAGCCGAAGGACGAGAAGGAGCTCGGTGGACTCGTCTACGGCGTGGGCAAGATCGACCTGCACGGCGACTCGGTCGCGACGGACACCGCCTGGTACCGCTCGCCCGCACTGCTCGGCACCGTCGCGCTCGTCCTGTGCGTCGTCCTGTACCTCCCGTTCCTCTGATCCGCGAAGGAGACCACTTCTCATGAGTGACACCACCACCCCCGGCGCGATGACCGAGGAGCAGAAGGCAGCCCTCGTCCGCTCCACCCGCCGACTCGACCTGCGCCGCATCCTCGGCGGCCTGTTCGTCCTGTACGGCGTGATCACGACCATCGTCGGGATCGTGCACTGGAACACCGACCCCGAGAAGACCGGCGGGATCCACATCAACCTGTGGGTCGGGATCTCGCTGCTCGTCGGCGGCGGCCTGTTCTTCCTCTGGGACCGCCTGAACCCGGTGCCCGCCGAGGACATCATCGGCCAGGCCGAGGCCGAGTCGCACCAGCGTGCCGCGGGCGAGGGGCGCGAGCTGGCCTGAGGTCGCTCGGGTCGGGCGTCCCCGGCCTGACGCGGAACGACGAAGTCGCTGTCGGACGACAGCGACTTCGTCGTTTCCGGCCGCGGCGGCCGGCGCCTTGACCGGGGCCGAGCGTTGCGGGTAGCATTGATATGTCGATCGGGTGCTGCTCGGTCGAAAGTGAGCCCCGGAGCATCCTGCAGCCAGCGCGGGACCGGGGTTTTGCGCTTTCGGGGGCGTGCGTCAGGAAACCAGGATCGGGCTCGTCGGCTCGTCCCGTCCACCACCGGGTTCTGACTCGTCCACGTACGCCCGCATCCGACCAGCATGTTGTGTACCGGTTGGTTCCCCCACGAAACGGTTGCGCGCTGGACCGGGTGGGGCCAGGTTGAGCGTGACGAAAGGAACCGCCATGGACACGATGGTCTTCATCAACCTGCCCGTCACGGACCTCGAGCGCTCGAAGGCGTTCTACGAGGCACTCGGGTACTCGATCAACCCGGCGTTCAGCGACGACACCGCGGCGTGCGTGGTGGTGTCCGACACAATCTACGTCATGATCCTGACGACGGCGAAGTTCGCCGAGTTCACGGACAAGACGATCGCCGACACCGACACGATCGAGGTCATCAACTCGCTCAGCGCCCCGTCGAAGGAGGACGTCCACCGCATCGTTGACGCCGCGGTGGCTGCCGGCGGTACCGAAGACCGCCCGGAGATGGACCTCGGCTTCATGTACCAGCGGAGCTTCACCGACCCGGACGGACACCGCTGGGAGTACGTGTGGATGGACGAGCAGGCGACGCAGGACGGCCCGCCCGCCGAGTGAGTCAGGCGCTGTCGGCGGCGCCCGCCAGGATGGTCGCATGAGCACCGAGCCCGTCGACGCCCCGCCCGTGCCCGACCTCGTCACCGGTGACGACGGCCTGGCCCGGCCGGTCTGGGCGTCGTCGGACGAGCTCCTGCGCGAGTACTACGACACCGAGTGGGGCATGCCCGTCCATGACGAACGCGGGGTGTTCGAGCGGCTCTCGCTCGAGGCGTTCCAGTCCGGCCTGTCGTGGCGCACGATCCTCGCCAAACGACCGGCGTTCCGGGCCGCCTTCGCCGACTTTGACGCCGACACCGTCGCGGCCTTCGGCGAGGACGACGTCGCACGGCTCATGGCCGACGCCGGGATCGTCCGGAACCGCGCGAAGATCCTGGCGACGATCACCAACGCGAACGCCACCATCGCCCTGCGGCAGGACGGCGGCATCGCCGACTTCGTGTGGTCGTTCCGGCCGGCGACCACGCCCGAGCCGCGGTCGTCCGCCGAGGTCCCGACGAAGTCGGACGAGTCCCTCGCCCTGTCGAAGGCGCTGCGGAAGCGCGGCTTCGCCTTCGTCGGACCGACCACGATGTACGCCCTGATGGAAGCGCTCGGCATCGTCGACACCCACCTGATGGGCAGCCACCGGCGCGGGACCTCCGGCGTCTGGAGCTGACGGGCAAGCCAGCGAGAACGGGAACGGGAACGCCGGGACTATGGTCGCGACATGGCCGACGACATCCGGATCGCGTTCCTGCTGTTCCCGCACCTGACCCAGCTCGACCTGACCGGTCCGGCGCAGGTCCTCAGCCGCGTGCCCGGCGCACGCGTCGAGTACGTCGCGGCGACACTCGACCCGGTGCCGAGCGACTGCGGCCTCGCGCTCGTCCCCACCGTGAAGATCAGGGATGCAGGCCCCGCGGACGTGCTCGTGGTGCCCGGTGGTGACGGTGCCTTCGACGCGATGCTCGACCCGGATGTGGTGGCCTTCGTGCGGCGCCAGGCCGAGCACGCGACGTGGATCACCTCGGTGTGCACCGGCGCCTTCGTGCTCGGCGCCGCCGGGCTGCTCGCCGGCAGACGCTCGACCACCCACTGGGCCTCGAAGCCGATGCTCGAGGCCTTCGGCGCGCAGCCGGTGGACGCCCGGATCGCAAGGGACGGTGCCGTCGTCACCGCCGCCGGGGTGAGCGCGGGCATCGACATGGCGCTGTGGCTCGCCGCCGAGCTCGCCGGACAGCCCGCGGCCGAGGCGATCCAGTTGCAGATCGAGTACGACCCGCAACCGCCGTTCGACCACGGATCGGCCGAGCGCGCCGACGCCGTCGTCGTCACCCGGGCCCGCGCAGCAGCCGAGGAGTCGCGCGGCGCGAGGGTGACCCGCGCCGCCGCAGCCGTCCTGCGCTGACGCGGACCTTCAGCCGGTCACGAATCCCCGCTGGTGCCCGCTGAGTGGTCACGACACGTCGTTCCGCGCGCGGCCAGTCGACACTTCGTGACCGCTCGGGGCCATGCACGCGGGGTGTTGTGACCCGAGCAGCCGCAGCAGCAGTCGCAGCCGCGGCCGCCGCAGCAGCCGCGGAGCCGCAGCACGCACCCGCGCCGCCGCAGCCGTCCTGCGCTAGACCAGCGGCTTCCGCATCTGCGCCGACGTCACCTGGTACCCGAGCGCCGCGTAGAGCTCCTGCGCCCCGGTGTTGTAGCCGAACACGTTCAGCCCGATGCTCGTCGCACCGTGCTCCGCAGCGGCGCGGTGCCCGAGCTCGAGCGCCCGCCGTGCGTGCCCGCGGCGCCGGTGTGCCTCGTCGATCTCGACGTTGAACACCCACCAGTCGGTGCTGCCCGGCGTGAGCGGTCCGATCCACAGGTACCCGATGACGGTGTCGTGCTGGTCGGTGACGTCCCACACGAGGTGCCCGTCGGCGGGGGAGCCGCCCGGGAACCAGCGGTCCCGTGACTGCTGCTCGTTCGCCTCGGCCTGCTCGCGGGTCTCGCCCGCCTGCATCCGGGACTCGACGTACTCGGCCATCGTGCGCTGGAGCCAGGCCGGGAGGCGCGTGGCCGGCATCAGTGCCAGCCGCGTGTCCGTCATCGGTTGCCCTTGGAACCCCGGCTCGGCTTGCCGCGCATCTTGCCGCGTCCGGGTGTCGGGCCCTTGCCGGTGTTCGACTTCTTGCCGGCGCCGGACTTGCCGCTGCCGGGCGACTTGGCCTTGGCCTTGCCGCCGGCGCCGCCGGCGCCCTTGGGCCCCGACGCACCCGACCCGCCGGACCCACCCGACCCGCTGGACGCACCCTTGGCACCTGACCCGGCCTTGGTGCCGGCACGAGCCGGACGCGAGTCGTCGTCGGCGTCGCGATCCGGGCCTCCTGGCTGGCGCGAACTGTTGGCGGTCCGCCCGCGCACCACGCCGATGAACTCCTCGGTGGTCTCGGTGGCGTCCTCGTCCCGCCAGACCAGCGCGATGCGCGTGCCCTCGGCGTTCATGAGCGGACGACCCACCAGGTCCTTGCGGCTGGCGGCGCGGAACAGCGACTGGGGGAGCACGACGACGCCGACGTTCGCCTCGACCAGGTCGAGCGATCCGTCGATGTCGGCCGGCACCGGGCCGGCGTCGATCACGTGGACCTCGGCGTCGGCGAGGTCGACCTCGGCGAGTTCGGCGAGGGGGGAGTCCTTGGGCATCGCGACGACGGCCGTCTCGGTCCAGAGCGGGATGGCGTTGTGCTGCTCGGACACGGGCATGCGTGCGAAGACCATGTCGGCCTCGCCGGCCAGCGTGTCGTCGACGTCGTCGGCGCCGATCGGCCGCAGCCGGAGCTCGATGGAGGGGAAGCGTTCCCGCCAGACACGGGCCCACTTTGCGGGGGAGACCCCCGGCACGAAGGCGATGGTGAGAGCCGCGGTCATGCAGACGAGCATAGGGGCCGTACCCTTGTCCTCATGGCGCAGGAACAGACCATGAAGCCCGAGACGGCTGCGAAGAAGCTCGGCATCTTGCTGACGGCGGCTCCGGAGTCCTTCCAGAGCGCTCCCCTCACGCGGACCGCCTTCGACGAGCTCCGCACCGAACCCCCGACCTGGCTCGAGGACCTCCGACGCGACGGCCCGCACCCGCGACCCGTCGTGGCGCAGAAGCTCGGCATCTCCATCTCCGGCCTGAGCCGTGCGGGGATCGACGACACACTGACGACGGCGGACATCAAGACGCTGCTCGAGCAGAAGCCCGAGTGGCTCGTCCGCGAGCGTGCGACGCAGGCCGCCGTGCACGCCGAGAACGCCCGCGTGAAGCAGGAGCGCGCCGCCAAGGCCGCTGCCCGCGCCGAGGACTGACCCCACCCCGCACCACTCCGCCGCACCGAGGACGCCCCACGTGCACGAGACCGTCGCCGACGCCATGCTCGTCGTGCCGCAGTTCGCGTCGGTGTGCTGCATCGTCGGTGACCGCTACCGACCGCGCCCGGGCGTGATCGTGCCCGCGGGCGTGATGCTCGTCGCGATGCTGATGCCCGTCGTCGACGCCGGTGCGGTGTGGACCCTGTTCGCCGCGACCCTCCTGCTCCTGCTCGCGCCGTTGCCCGTGATGCGTCGCCGCCGCGCCGACGGTCGCCGCGCGGAGCCGATGGACGTCCACCGCGCGCTCTCCGCCGTCGTGATGGCGGGGATGCTGCTGATGGGCCACGCCTCGGGTGTCGCCGGCGACCACGCGGGGCACGGCATCGCCCTGTCCGCGGTGCTCGGCGCCGGCGTGATCGGCTACTGCGCGTTCAGCGGCTGGCTGCTCCGGTACGAGTGGGGCCGCGAGGACCGGCGGGCCGTCCGCAGCGGCGAGGTCTTCGCGATGACCGTCGCCGTGGTCGGCATGACCCTGGCGATGTAGCCCAGACCGTGCCGGCGGCGGCGGCGGCGGCGGCAGCGACGGCGAGAGCGGTTGCGTCAGTCGCGCGCGGCACCGTCCGTCGGGGCGTCCGCCGCGTGCGTCACCCGCTGCTTCGCCGCCTGGATCGTGTCCTTCGGCACCGGCGGCACACCCCGCCGGATCCCGCGCAGGCCGACGACGAACAGGATCGCGGTCACGATCGCGAACACGACGAAGGTGATCCCGGTCGCCGCCCACAGCGGCAGCGCCAGGGTGAGCAGCGCCACCGCGAAGCCGGCCAGCGCGACCAGGGTCGTCAGGGCGAACCCGACGGCCACCCCGGTGAGCACCAGCCCGGTCTTCGCACCGCTCGCACGCTCGCCGATCTCGCGCCGCGCCGAGGCGACCTCCTCGCGCACGGCGCGCAGCACCGGCTCGAGGGCCTTCTGCACGAGTCCGGCGGTCACGGTGTCGCGGAACGACGGCCGTCCGGGAGCGGTGGTGTCGTCGTGGTCGGTGCTGCTCATGGGGTCTCCTGTCCGGGCGCGGCGGTCCGCGTCCCCTGACGGGACGCGACCGGTCCGATGATCGTCACGCTGACTCGCGTGTGCCCGGTGCGTTCCCAGGTTGTGCAACGGACGGGAGGCCCGCCCCGCGTCGACGACGCTGGGCGGGCCTCCCGGGCGGTCGGGCCTGATGCCCTACTCGGCGACCTCCTCGAGGTCGTCGATCCCACGGGCGGCGGCCGCTGCGCGGCGGGCGCGCATCGACGGCGCGGCGAGCGCGGCGAGCACGGCCACGACCGCCACACCGGTGCACGCCCAGAAGCCGATGGTGAAGGCGTCGTCGGTCGGCAGCCCCTGCGGCGTGCTGTGCGAGGTGATCAGCGCTGCGATGACGGCGGTGCCGACGCTCGAGCCGATGGTGCGGACGACCGTGTTGGCGCTGATCGCCTCACCGGTCTGGTTCGCGGGGACGCTCTCGATGATCGCGTTCGAGCAGGCGGCGAGGGCCATGCCGATGCCGATGCCGGTCAGGACGCCGGAGGCCACCACCTGCCACAGCTCGGCGTGTGCGATCGCCGGCAGCACGAACGCGGCGACGATGGCGAACCCGCCGATGAGCATCGGCGGCTTCGGGCCGACCTTGCGTACCAGGATGCCCGCGATCGGCCCGGCGACGACCATCATCACGACGGTCGGCAGCAGGAAGAGACCGGCCTGGGTGACGTCCTTGCCGAAGCCGTAGCCGAGCGCCGTCGGGAGCTGCAGCAGCGTCGGCACGAGGACGAAGGTGCCGAACATCGCGAACCCGAAGACGAGTGCGACGACGTGGGCGGTCCAGACCCCGCGGACCGCGAAGAGCCGGACGTCGATGAGCGGCTCGGCGACCCGGAGCTCGACCAGGACGAACACGACCAGTGCGACGGCGCCGAGGACCAGCAGGCCGATGGTCTTGCCGTCGCCCCAGCCCCAGGTCTCGCCCTCGCTGACGGCGAGCAGGATGGCGACGAGTGACACCGCGAGGACGAACGTGCCGGCCATGTCCAGGCGGCCGGGCTTCCGGACCGGGGACTCCGGCATGCCGAAGACCGCGCCGAGCAGTGCGATGACGACGAGCACGGCGGGGAGCCAGAACAGCCAGTGCCACGACAGGTGCTCGACGATGGGCCCGGCCGCGACGATGCCGACACCGGCACCGATGCCGAAGATCGCCGACAGCAGACCGATCGTGACGCTGACCTTCTCCTTCGGCAGCTCGTCACGCACGATGCCGATCGACAGCGGCATCACGGCTCCGGCGGCGCCCTGCAGTGCCCGCCCGACGATCAGCACGCCGAGGTTCGGTGCGAGGGCGGCGAGCACGGCGCCGACGAGCAGGATCGACAGCACGACGATCAGGACCTTGCGCTTGCCGATCATGTCGCCGAGGCGACCGAGGATCGGCGTGAGCACCGAGGCGGAGAGCAGGTAGGCGGTGAGCACCCAGCTCGTCGCGCTGGTGGAGGCGCCGAGGTCCTGCCCGATGGTCGAGAGCGCCGGGGCGACCAGCGACTGCAGGACCGCGAAGGACAGGCCGCCGAGGGACAGGTAGACGATGATCGCCGTGCTGTTCGGACGGCGTCCGTCGGTGGTGGGGTGCGAGCCGGTCCGTGGGCTCTGCATGGTGTCGGTCATCGTGCTCCGTGTCGTCGTGGTCGTCGATGTAAACAATTGCTGACATGACGAGCGTACGCGTTCGAGAGGGCATGTCAACGCTTGCTTACATCCCTGTGAGGACCGCTAGGCTGCGCTCCATGAGCAAGGACGCCGCGGCCACCCGACTCCTGCTCGTGCAGGCCGCCCGGCGTCGGTTCGCCTTCGACGGGTACCGCGCGACGACGGTGCGCGACATCGCCGGGGACGCCGGGGTGAACGTCGCCCTGATCAACCGGTACTTCGGTTCGAAGGAGGGGCTCTTCCGCGCCTGCCTCGACCGTGTCGTCCGCGACCTCGGAGCCGAGGAGACGAGCCAGCAGGGCCTCGAACGGGCGCTGACGGGCATCATCACGCACATCGTGCGCGCCCCGACCGACGACGACTCCCTGCAGCTGATGCTCCTGCTCCGGTCCTCCGGCGACGACGGCGCCGATGCCATCCGCCGTGAGACGCTGCGACGGTACGCCGAACGGCTCGCGGGCACGGTCGGCGGCGCGGGGTCCGAGGAACTGCTCGTCCGTGCCGAGATCGCGCTGGCGGTGGTGCTCGGGATGTCGATGCTCCGGCAGTCCACCGCGGTGGAACCGCTGGCATCCGCCGACGACGCCGTCGTGTCGGCCGCGCTCGAGGACGCCCTCCGCGCCCTGCTCGCGCCGTCGCGGTAGCGTCGAGGCGTGTCCGACCGTCCCGCACGTCGCCCCGACCCCGCTCCGCGCCTCGACGAGGTCGACGAGCGCATCCTCTGGACCCTGTCGGCCGACGCTCGGATCCCGAACAACCGGCTCGCGGCCGCCGTCGGCATCGCGCCGTCGACCTGCCTGGCACGGGTCCGTGCGCTCGAGGACGCCGGGGTGATCCGCGGCTACCGAGCCGAGGTGGACGTCGCCCGGCTCGGGTTCTCGATCGAGGCGATGGTGTCCGTCCGGGTGCACGCCGCAGCCCGCCACGAACTGCGGGACTTCGCCAAGCGCCTGCTGCGGGTGCCCGTCGTGCAGGACGTGTCGTTCCTGGCGGGGGACAAGGACTTCCTCGTGCACATCGCGTGCGAGTCGACCGAGCAGCTCCGGGACTTCGTCGCCGACGAGCTCAGCGGTGACCCCTCGGTGGCGACGACGCAGACGAACATCGTGTTCGAACGCCTCGTCGCCGACCGGGCCACCCAGGGCCGCTCCTTCGACGAACTCCGGCGCTGGCGGGCCTGACGCGCGGAACCCCTGATCAGCGCTTCCGGGTCATCGGGATGTGCGGGATGCGGTCCTCGAGGTACTCGTCGCCCGAGCGCACGAAGCCGAAGCGGCCGTACCACTGCTCCAGGTGCGACTGGGCACCGAGGGCGATGCTCGGCGAGCGCGACTCGGCGATCGCAGCCTCCATGAGCTGCGCGCCGAGGCCCTGGCCGCGGGCGTGCTTCGCGGTGGCGACCCGGCCGATGCGCTCGGTGCCGTCGGGCTCGCGGAGCAGGCGGAGCGTCGCGTCCACCGAACCGTTGCCGGCCCAGAACTGCACCGTGCCCGGCTCGAGGTCACGGCCGTCGATGTCGCCGTACGCGGCTTCCTGCTCGACGACGAAGACGTCCTGGCGGAGCCGCAGGATCTCGTGCAGCGTGACGATGTCCAGGTTGCGGGTCGGAGCGTTGAAGATCGAGACCACGGACGGCCCTTCCTGAGAATTTCTTCCGAAACAGGGTGTGTTCCGGACCGGATCGGCGTACATTGCCGGTCAACCACTCTACGTGCGCAGCCGAGATCAGGAGGTGAGCGCATGGACCACCCGTTGCGCGCACCCTGGCGCGCCGCACTCCGCATCGTCCTGCTGGGCGTCGGGACCCTCGCCGCCCTCGTGCTGCTGTCCCTGCTGCTCGGCGCGCGACCGGCCTCCGCCGCGACGACCTCCGCCGCACCGATCGAGCAGCGCGGACTCGTCGGCAGCGTCGTCGACGGCGTCGGTGGCACCGTGCAGGGCGTGACCGGTGAGGTCGGCAAGGTCGTCGGCGGCGTGACGGATCCCGTCCGCAAGGCCGTGTCACCTGCACCTGCAGCTGCACCTGCACCTGCAGCGCCCGCTCCGGCCCCCGCGCCCGCACCTGCTCCGGTGCCCGCAGCGCCCGCACCGGCTCCCGCACCGGCACCCGCAGCGCCCGCACCTGCTCCCGCAGCCCCCGCGCCGTCGAGCCCCGCTCCGGTCGCGACCACACCGGCTGCCCAGCCGACCACGACCGCCCCTGCGGCCCACCCGGCCACGCGCCCGGTGCGACAGGTCGTCGACCAGGTGACCAGTGCCTCCCGGCCGGCCACCGACACCGTCGCGAACGTCCTGCGCCCCGTCACCGGCACCGTGGAACGCGTCACCGACGCGCGCCCGGTGACCACCGTCGTCGACACCGTCGACGACGTCGTCGGCAGCGTCCCGGTGGTCGGCACGGTCCTCGGCGACGACACCCTCGTCACCGTCACCGGTCCGGTCACGGGCCTGGTCGACGACACGCTCGGCTCGGTCGGCACGACCGTCGGCACCGTCCCCGACGTGGTCGAGGGCGTCGTCCCGTCCGTCGGCGGCACCCTGCCAGGAGGCACGGACCCCGTCGTCGACGTCCCCGCGCTCCCGGTGGGCGGCGGCTCGAACCCGTCCGCCGGGCCCGTCCCGTCGGTGCCGGTCGCGAACGCACCCGTCCGGCCCGGAACCGTCGCCACGCAGGGCGCCACGGTGCTCACCGCACCCGCATCCGTACGCGTCGTCGCCGCCGATGCCGTGGGCGACCGCGCAGCCGGACTCCGCCCGTCGGAGCCCGTCGACGTAGCCGCCACGACGGCAACGGTCGGCCCGGTCGACTCGGCCGTCGATGTGCAGGACGCGACCCTCGGCGGACACGCGCTGCTCGTCCCCGCGGACGGCGAGGGCCACGGGCTCCCGTTCGACGGAGCCGACGCCGGCGTGCTCGGTGGCAGTGCCTCCTCGACCTCCGGCGGCGCAGCAGCCGTCGGCATCGTCGGCTCGACCGACGACATCGTCTCCCTCGCCGCGGGGTCTCGCGGCACGCTCTCCGACGACGCGGTCCCCGCATCGGTCGTCGGCGAGCACGACGTCGCCCCTGACTGAGATCGGTGCGCCTGTCCTCCACGGCAGGCACGCACACATCCCGGCTGCGTCCGCGGTCGGTGACGATCTCGATCAGGGAGTACGACCATGAACAAGTACGTCTCCAGAGGGCTCTGGTTCGCCCTCTTCGTCGGCGGGCTCACGCTCGGCGGCACGGCTGCGGCGAACGCGGCCACGACATCCGGTGCCGACGGCACCGTCTCGGGCACCCAGGTGGCCCCCGCCGTCGACGCCCCGGTGTCCCTCGGCGGCAACGCGATCGCCGTGCTCGGCGACGCGGTGTCGACGGCGACCGGGTCCACGCCCGCCGCTCCGGCGCCTGCTCCGGCTCCGGCCACGACCGCTCCTGCCCCCAGCACCTCGGGCGAGGACGGCACGCTCTCGGGCACCCAGGTGGTGCCGGACGTCGCGGCACCGGTGACGGTCGGCGGCAACGCCGTTGCCGTCGCCGGTGACGCGGTCTCGGCCGCCGCACCCGCACCCGCGGCAGCTCCGGTGCCTGCAGCACCGGCACCGGCACCGGCTCCTGCCGCTCCTGCCGCTCCCGCTCCGAGCACCTCGGGCGAGGACGGCACCGCTTCCGGCACCCAGGTCGCTCCGGCCGTGACCGTCCCCGTGACGGTGTCCGGCAACGGGATCGGCGTCCTCGGCGACGGCACCGCGACGTCGACCGCCCCGGCGGCGGCGACACCGGCGCCGGCTGCCGAAGCCCCGTCGGCGCCCACCACCTCGGGCACCGACGGACTGCTCTCCGGCACCCAGGTGACCGGTCTGGTCGACGTCCCGGTGACGATCGGTGGCAACGGCATCGGTGTCCTCGGTGACGGCACGAGCACCGGCGGCACGACGGCTCCGGCCACCGGCACGACGACCCCGGCGGCCGGTGGTTCGACCTCGGGTTCGGACGGCACGGCTTCGGGTACGCAGGTGTCCCCGGTCGTCTCGATCCCGGTCACGGTGGCGGACAACGGCATCGGGCTGCTCGGGACGGGCACCTCGACGGGCACCGCGCCCGCTGCGGGCTCGGGCACCGGGACCGCTCCGGCGGCCGGTGGTTCGACCTCTGGTTCGGACGGCACGGCCTCGGGTACGCAGGTGTCCCCGGTCATCGACGTCCCGGTGACGATCGGTGGCAACGGCATCGGTGTCCTCGGTGACGGCACGAGCACCGGCGGCGCCACGGCTCCGGCCACCGGTACCACGACCCCGGCGGCCGGTGGTTCGACCTCTGGTTCGGACGGCACGGCTTCGGGTACGCAGGTGTCCCCGGTCGTCGACGTCCCGGTGACGATCGGTGGCAACGGCATCGGTGTCCTCGGTGACGGCACGAGCACCGGCGGCGCCACGGCTCCGGCCACCGGCACCACGACCCCGACGACCGGCGGTTCGACCTCCGGCGACGGCGGCCTGCTCTCCGGCACCCAGGTCACCCCGGTGATCAGCCTGCCGATCACGATCGGCGGCAACGGGATCGGCATCGTCGGTGACGGCACCAGCACCACCCCCGGCACCGGCACGAACCCCGGGACCGACCCGGGGACGGACCCGGGCACCGACCCGGGCACCGACCCCGGTACGGACCCCGGCACCGACCCGGGCACCGACCCCGGTACCGACCCGGGCACCGTCCCCACCGACGGGACGGGCACCGACACCGGTACCACGCCCGGCACGGCGACCATCCCGGTGGGCACGGTCGACGTCGTCGAGCCGACCCGGGCCTCCACGGCGGGTGTGGTGACCACCACGACCGCTGCCACCAGCGGGGTCCGCACCAGCGCCGGGACCGTCGCGGCAGCAGCCGCGGCCGGTGACGGCCAGCCGGAGCTCGCCTACACGGGAGCCGGCTCGCCGGTCCTGCCCGCCGGGTTCGCGCTCCTGCTGCTCCTCGCCGGAGCGGGCACGCTCGTGCTCCGTCGCCGGCACTGACCGGCGGGTGATCGAGGGGCGTCACACCGTGGCGCCCCTCGTCACCGTGCCCAGGGGCGTGCGCGTTCCACGACAGAACACCGGAGGATCGACGGATGTCCTGTCGGAACATGTCGGCGCATCGGATGCGTGTGCATGTTCCGACGGAACGCTCGTCGATCGACTCGTGCATCGTCGCAGTGCGGACGTCCGCCGCCGGACGCGGACGCCGGACACCGCGGGTGCCACGTGCTCACCGTGCCCGGGGAGACGCCCGGTTACGACGGCGCTGCCACCGTGGCGCGGCCGTCAGCGGCCTGGGGTATCGTTCCGACTACGCAAGCGCTCCGGGGTCGGTGTAATTCCGAGCCGGTGGTGACAGTCCACGAACTGATGACGGGTGCGAACCCGACAGAGGTTGACCCGGTGGGATTCCGGGACCGACGGTGAAAGTCCGGATGGGAGGCGCGCTGGGCGGACAGGACGACCCCACGACCCGTGGGGCGCGACCCGTCCGTCGATGCCGACGATCGTCGAACGCCCCCGGAGTCCCGTTGAGAGGACACCAGTGTTCACCGGCATCATCGAGGAACTCGGCACCGTCACCGCCGTCGAGCAGCAGGGCGACTCCGTCGCGCTCACCGTCCACGGCCCCGTCGTCGTGCAGGACGCCCGGCACGGCGACTCGATCGCGACGAGTGGTGTCTGCCTGACCGTCGTCGAGCAGACCCCCGAGACCTTCACCGCCTTCGTCATGAAGCAGACCCTCGACATGAGCGCCCACGGTGCACTCCGGGTGGGGGACCGCCTGAACCTCGAGCGCGCCGCCTCGGTGGGCGACCGCCTGGGCGGGCACATCGTGCAGGGCCACATCGACGGCACCGCCACGGTGCTCGAGACGGCAGACGGTGACGGCTGGCGACGCGTGCGGTTCTCGCTCGTGCCCGCACTCAGCCCGCTCGTGGTCGACAAGGGCTCGATCGCGCTCGACGGCGTCTCGCTCACGGTCAGCGCGGTCTCGCCCGAGGCCACCGCGCCCGACGCGGCCTGGTTCGAGGTGAGCCTGATCCCCGAGACGCTCGAGGCGACGACGCTCGGGCTCCGCGTGCCGGGTGACCGGGTGAACGTCGAGACCGACGTCCTGGCACGGCACGTCCGCCGCATGCTGCGGCTCGACGCCGCGGCGCAGTCGCTCGAGACCGTCGGATCGGAGGCCCGGTGATGGTCGCCGAGGCCGGTGCCGTCCCGCAGGCACTCGGGTTGTCGAGCATCGAGGCCGCGATCGCGTCGATCGCCGCCGGTCGTCCGGTGATCGTCGTCGACGACGAGGACCGCGAGAACGAGGGTGACGTCATCCTGTCCGCCGAGCTCGCCTCGCCGGAGTGGATCGCGTGGACCGTCGCGCACTCGTCCGGGTTCATCTGCGCGCCGCTCAGCACCGAGATCGCCGACGCCCTCGACCTGCCGCCGATGGTGGCGCACAACGAGGACGTCCGCGGCACGGCCTACACGGTCACCGTCGACGCCGCCGTCGGCGTGACCACCGGCATCAGCGCCCACGACCGTGCCCGTACGCTGCGGGTCCTCGCCGACCCGACCTCGGTGCGCGACGACCTGCACCGACCCGGACACGTGGTGCCCCTGCGCGCACGACCGGGCGGGGTCCGGGAGCGCGCCGGGCACACCGAAGCAGCGATCGAGCTCGTCACGGCGGCCGGACTCCGGCCCGCTGCGGCGATCTGCGAGATCGTCGACGAGGACGGCAGCATGATGCGGCTGCCGGCGCTCGTCGGACTCGGGGCACGCGAGGGCGTGCCCGTCATCACCATCGCCGCGCTCGCCGAGTGGCTGGACGCGGCAGACCGGGCGGCGGCAGCGACCGCAGCGCCCACGGAAGGAACGACACGATGAGCGGAGCAGGCGCGGCAGACCGCGACCAGGTCGACGGCACCGGGATCCGGGTGGCCGTCATCGCCGGACAGTGGCACGACACCATCGCCGCGGGCCTGCTGGCCGGGGCACAGCGCGAGGTCGAGCGGCTCGGGGCGACGGCCGAGGTCATCCCCGTCCCCGGCAGCTTCGAGCTGCCCGTGGTCGCGAAGACCGCGCTCGAGGCCGGTTTCGACGCGGCGGTCGCGCTCGGCGTCATCATCCGCGGCGGCACCCCGCACTTCGAGTACGTCTCGGGTGCTGCGACGAGCGGTCTGACGCAGGTCGCGATCGACACCGGCAAGCCCGTCGGGTTCGGCGTGCTCACGCTGGACGACGAGCAGCAGGGGCTCGACCGAGCCGGGCTGCCCGACTCCAAGGAGGACAAGGGCGCCGAGGCCGCACACGCGGCGATCAGCACCGCGGTGACGCTGCGGTCCCTGCGCCTCCCGGTCTGATCGGCTCGTGATCTGACGCTCCAAGCAGAACGGCCCCGCACCGGTGAGGTGCGGGGCCGTTTTGCGCTAGCGGGTCAGCGCTTGCTGGTCAGCGCTTGCCGAACACGTGGATCGGCAGGAAGAAGGAGAGGCTCATCAGGAGCACGCCGGCCATGAAGACGAAGGCCTGGCCCGACTCGACCTGGAAGGCGAACCCGAACAGGTACATCGACACCAGCAGCAGCAGGATCGAGAAAACAGCGGCGATGACGCGGCCCACGGGATACCTCCGGGTGTCGACGAGTGGATCGTTCCCCAGTCTATCCCCAGCCGGGGGTGTGCCGGTTCACGCTCCGGGTCGCGTCGCGATCAGACGGTCGACGACGGTGAGCAGGGTCTCCATGTCGACGCTGCCCCGCTTCGGTCGCACCTCGCTCGCGGCACCGAGTGAGGCCTGGTGGTACAGCCCGTCGCCGAGGAGCTTGACGGCCTGCGCGGTCGGCTCGTCGCCGAGGGCGTCGACGAGGGTGGCGAGCCAGGCGTTCTCGGTGTCGTCGAGGGTGCGTCCGGCCTCTTCGTAGCCGGCCTGCTGCAGGCGGCTCGCGGCGAGCAGGGCGAGGTCCAGCTCGCTGCCGACGAACAGGCAGTTGCGGACGAAGTAGCGCGCGGCACCGTCCTCGGCGTCCTGCATGCGCTCGACGTCGATCGCGGACAGGTCGGACAGGCGTTCGCAGAGCCCCTCGACCAGGGCGGCCTTCGAGCCGAAGTGGTAGAGCAGCCCGCCCTTCGAGACGCCGGCGCGCGCGGCGACGGCGTCGAGCGTGGCGGGACGCTCGCCCTCCTCGCACACGATGGCGACGAAGCTGTCGAGGACACGGTCGCGGGCACTGGCCATGCCGAGAGTCTAGGAGCAGTTCCGGGGGGCGCGGACGCCAGCTCCTCCGTGGTCGCCGTGAACGCTCACGAAATGCCGCGGGACCGTTGCTCATCGTTCCAGCACCGGCTAGCGTCGAGCCGACCGTGAAGGTTCACGAGACGACAAGGATCC
The DNA here is from genome assembly GCF_003234735.1 of Curtobacterium sp. MCLR17_040. NCBI lineage: Bacteria > Bacillati > Actinomycetota > Actinomycetes > Micrococcales > Microbacteriaceae > Curtobacterium > Curtobacterium sp. MCLR17_040. The sequence continues at coordinate 76,785 of NZ_QKTE01000007.1, forward strand.
GCATGTCAGCGCAGACGGCGAACACCGCCACCACCCCGACCTCGACCACCACCGACCGCCCCGGGTGGGCCGTCCTCGGCCCCGGCGGCATCGCCCGACGCTTCCTCTCGCAGCTGCCCGCCAGCGGGGGTGTCCTGGTCGCGGCCGGCAGTTCGTCCGCCGAGCGGGCGCAGGGCTTCGCCGACGAGGCCGCCGGGTTCGGGTTCGCGGACGTGACCGCCGGGACCTACGACGAGGTCCTCGCCGACCCGCGGGTGGACGCCGTCTACGTGTCGACCGTGCACACCGGGCACGCCCGACTCGTGCTCGCCGCACTCGAGGCTGGCAAGGCCGTCCTCTGCGAGAAGCCCCTCGCCGTGAACCACGGCACCGCGATGGCGCTCACCGACGCCGCACGCCAGGCCGGCCTGCCGCTCGTCGAGGCGTTCATGTACCGCTTCCATCCGCAGACCGCGGCACTGCTCGACCTGATCCGCGACGGCGTGATCGGCGACGTGACCCACGTCGACGCCTCGTTCGCGTTCCGGACGGGCGAGCGCACCGGTCGACTGTTCGACGTCGGCACCGCCGGCGGCGGGATCCTCGACGTCGGCGGGTACCCGGTGACGATGGCCGCGGCGATCGTGCAGGCCGCGACCGGGGTCGCCGTCGCCGAGCCCGTGGACCTCACCGCCACGGGCACCCTCGGGCCGACCGGTGTCGACGAGTGGACGGTCGCGCAGCTCACCTACAAGGGCGGGATCACGGCGACGGTCCGGACCGGCGTCTTCGTGCAGGACGACAACGCGGTGTCGGTGTACGGCTCGCGCGGTCGCATCGTGCTCACCGACCCGTGGACCCTGGGCGACGACCCCACCATCGAGATCCACACCGTCGACGAACCCCCTCGCTCGCTGTCGTTCGCGGGTGAGCACCCCTACGCCCGAGAAGCCGACGCCACCACCGACGCCCTGCGTGCCGGCGGGGTCGAAGCGGCGCAGATGACCATCGACGAGACCCTCGCCACCGCCCGCACGCTCGACAGGTGGCGCGCGGCGATCGGCCTGCGCTACCCGTTCGAGGCCGAGACCGCCGACATCCCGACGGTGTCCGGCCGGCCGCTCACCGTGCAGGACGGCACCCCGATGCGCTACGGCGAGGTGCCGGGCGTCGGCAAGCGGATGTCCCGCCTGGTGATGGGCGTCGACAACCAGCCCGACCTGGCACACGCCAGCGCGATCTTCGACCTGTTCGTCGAGCAGGGCGGCAACGTCTTCGACACCGGCTACATCTACGGCGGCGGTGTGCTCGAAGGACGGCTCGGCAGGTGGATCCAGAACCGGGGGATCCGCGAGGACGTGGTCGTCATCACGAAGGGCGCCCACACCCCGCACTGTGACCCGGAGTCGATCACCCGGCAGCTGCTCGAGAGCCTCGAGCGCCAGGGCACCGACTACGCGGACATCTACATGATGCACCGCGACAACCCCGACATCCCGGTGGGGGAGTTCGTCGACGTGCTCGACGAGCACCGCCGGGCCGGCCGCATCCGCGTCTACGGCGGCTCGAACTGGACCCCTGCGCGGTTCGACGAGGCGAACGCCTACGCACGGGCCAACGGCAAGCACGGGTTCGAGGTGCTCAGCAACCACTTCGGTCTCGCCGAGGCGTACGACGTGCCGTGGGACGGCTGCGAACACGCGACCGATGCGGCATCGAAGGCGTGGCTGGAGGAACGCCAGGTCCCGCTGCTGCCGTGGTCGTCGCAGGCCCGCGGGTTCTTCACCGGCCGCGCGACGCCCGAGGACACCAGCGACGCCGAACTCGTCCGCTGCTACTACTCGGACGACAACTTCGAGCGGCTCCGGCGTGCGCGGGAGCTCGGCGAGCAGTTCGGCGTCCCCGCGACGGCGATCGCCCTGGCGTACGTGCTCAACCAGCCGTTCCCGACGTTCCCGCTCTTCGGACCCCGTACGATCGCGGAGGCCCGGTCGTCCATGACCGGCCTCTCCGTCGACCTCTCCCCGGAACAGGTGGCATGGCTGGACCTCCGCGCCTGACCCCGGGCGGCCGCGCGACGATCATCGACGTCGCCGCGGCCGCCGGGGTGTCCCGGCAGACCGTCACCCGCGCGATGAACGGCATGTCCGGCATCAGCGCGGCGACCAAGGACCGCGTGCTCCAGGCCGCGGCGGCGCTCGACTACCGTCCGTCACGGTTCGGCCGCGGGCTCGTCACGGGTGGCGACCACCAGCTCGGGCTCGTCGTCAACGACCTGCGGAACCCCTACGCACCGGCACTCGCATCCGCGGTGCTCGGCCTGGCCGCCGCCCGCGGGTGGAACGTCATGCTCGCCGACGTCGGGCTCGCGAGCGACTCGGACCGGATGGTGGAGTCCCTCGGTGCCCAGACCGACGTCGTGATCGGCTACCTCGGGTCCCGCGCCCCGGAGTGGATCGAACGGCTCGGCTCGGTCCCGGTCGTCGAGCTCGACCCCTCGGGGCCGGTGACCCGCGCCGCGGTCCGGATCGACCCGACCGCCGCGATCGAGGACCTCGCCGACCACCTCGTCGACGTCGGGGTGAAGCACCCCGTCGTGCTCGACGCCGCCGCCGACGGCGTACCGAGCCAGCGCGGGGAGCACATGGTCGCGGCACTCCGGCGTCGCGGGTACCTGCCCGACCTCGTCGTCGCGTCCGCGCCCACGGCAGAGGCCGGTGCCGAACGGACCGAACGGATCCTCGCCGAGCACCGCCGGGTGGACGCGGTCCTGGCGTTCAACGACGTGTTGGCCCTCGGCGTGCTGTCGGCATGCCGTCGTGCCGGCGTCGACGTCCCCGGGGACGTCCGCGTGGTCGGCGTCGACGGCCTGCCGCTCGGGACGCTCGTCGCGCCGACGCTCACCACGCTGGCCGTCGACCTCGACGAGGTCGCCGGCCAGGCCCTCGACCTGGCGCTCGGCATGCTCGCGGGCGAGCTGCCGCGCTCGGGCGCGGCCGTCCAGCGCACGGTGCGACACCGGTTGCTGCTCCGCGAATCGGCGTAGGCCCGACGACGCGACCAGTGGACCGACGCAAGGCCCGTGGCGGGACCGGCACGGGCCTCCCGGCCGCCGTCAGTTGCATTTGCAACCAAAACCGTCCGGACGGTACACTAACGGAGTCCTGACGGGGCGCGTGTCCATCCCGCGTCCCGTCTCGTCTGCCCCACGTACCACCCGCCGTCGACCTGGTCCGGCTCGAAGTCCCAGGAGTCCGCCGTGTCCGCACTGCTCACCAGCCCCGTCGCCACCCGCGTCACCGGGAGCCGCGCCCGACGGTTCCTCGCGCTCGCCGTGCTCATGCTGCCGGTCCTGCTCATCTCGGTCGACAACACCATCCTGAGCTTCGCGCTGCCGTCGATCAGCCGCGCGCTGAACCCGGACGCGACCACGCAGCTCTGGATCGTGGACGCGTACCCGCTGGTGCTCGCCGGCCTACTCGTCGTGATGGGCAGCATCGGTGACCGCATCGGCCGCCGGCGGATCCTGGTGATCGGGGCGACCGGGTTCGCACTGTTCTCGGTGGCCGCGGCCTTCGCGACCGACGCCTGGATGCTCGTCGCGGCCCGGATCGCGATGGGCGTGTTCGGCGCGATGCTCATGCCCGCCACGCTCTCGATCATCCGCAACGTGTTCGTGGACGCGGGGGAGCGGCGGATGGCGCTCGCCGTCTGGTCGACCATGTTCGCGGCCGGCAACGCCCTCGGCCCGCTCGTCGGCGGCGCGCTGCTCGCACACTTCCACTGGGGCAGCGTGTTCCTGGTCGCGGTGCCGATCCTCGTGCTCATGCTCGTCGGCGTGCCGTTCTGCGTGCCGGAGTCCCGCGACCCGATGCCCGGGCCGGTCGACCTGCCGAGCATGTTCCTGTCCCTCGGCGCGCTCGCACCGATCGCCTGGGCCATCAAGTCGGTCGTGCACCCCGAGGAGCGCGGCCTCGCGATCGCCATGCTCGCCGTCGGTGTCGTGTGCGGCATCGCGTTCGTCCGTCGCCAGCTGCGGTCCCGCACGCCGATGCTCGACCTGCGGCTGTTCCGCAGCACGGCCTTCACCGGCAGCGTGCTGATGAACCTGGCGGCGATGTTCTCGCTCACCGGGTTCCTGTTCTTCATCGCCCAGCACCTGCAGCTCGTGGCCGGGCTCGACCCGTTCGCATCCGGCGTCGTCCTCATCCCGGGGTCGGTCCTGACCATCGTCGCCGGGCTCGCGGTCGTGCCGATCGTGGCGCGTGTCGCCCCGCGCTGGGTCGTGTCGGTCGCGCTGCTGTTCTCGGCGGCGGCGTACGCCCTCGTCGCGGTCCTCGGACACCACGCCTCCATCGCCGCCCTGGCGTTCGCGTTCGTGCTGCTCGGCATCGGGATCGGGGCGTCCGAGACGGTGACGAACGACCTCATCATCTCGACGGCACCGGCGGACAAGGCGGGTGCGGCGTCGGCCATGTCCGAGACGGCGTACGAGATCGGCGCCGTGCTCGGGACCGCGGTGCTCGGGACGATCCTGGCGACGACCTACCGGGCGCACGTCGTGGTGCCCGACGGGTTGTCCTCGGCGGCGCACGTCGCGGCGCAGGAGACCCTCGGCGGCGCGGTCGCCGCGGCGGGGCAGCTCGGCGGCAGCGCCGGGCAGGTGCTGCTCGAATCGGCGCGGGCGGCCTTCGACTCCGGCGTGACGATCACGGCGGGCGTCGCCGCGGTGCTCATGGTGGTGGCGGCCGCGGGCGCGCTCGTCATGCTCAAGCGCCGCTGAGCGGCCGCGCGGCCGCCGCGCGCACTTCGCTGCGCCGCGAGCGTCGCTGCGCTTGGTGAGCAGGAATGGTCGGGTCGCCATGCGTGACCCGACCATTCCTGCTCACGAAGCGCCCGCAACGGCGCGCCCGGCCACGCCCGAACCTGTGAATCGTTGACCTCAACCAGGGTTCAGGTCATACGTTGGGTGACAGCCGCCGAGTGACGGCAGCCCCTCCCGAAGGAACGACCACGATCACCATGCCCGACGAAGCACCGGCAACCATCGCCGACGCGTACAAGTCCGCCTTCCGCGGGCACCCTGCCGGCGTCGCCGTCATCACGGCCGAAGGCCCCGACGGACCGACCGGCCTCACCGCCTCGAGCGTCGCGAGCGTCGCCGTCGACCCGCCCGTGCTGGTCTTCTCGCTCTCGACGAACTCCGGCTCGGCCGGGGTCGTGCTCGGTGCGCCGCTGTTCGTCGTGCACCTGGTCGACTCCCTCGGGGTCGCACTCGCGAAGCGCTTCGCCTCGACCGGCAGCCCGGCCGCCGACGACCCCATCTGGGGCACCCTGCCGTCCGGCGATCGCTACCTGCCGAGTGCGGCGAGTGCGCTCCGCTGCCGACCGCTGTCGACGACGCCCATCGGCAGCTCGACCGTCGTCGTGGCCGAGGTGCTCGACATCATCGTCGGCGCCGACCGCGGCGAGCCGCTGGTCTACCACAACCGGGAATTCCACTCCCTCACCGATCGTTCCCGGCTCTCGTGAGCCGCGGAGCCGCGTCCACAACCCACTGATCGAAAGGACCTCACATGGCTGAGTACACCCTGCCGGAACTGCCGTACGACTACGCCGCGCTCGAGCCGCACATCAGCGGCAAGATCATGCAGCTGCACCACGACAAGCACCACCAGGCCTACGTGACCGGTGCCAACACCGCGCTGCAGCAGCTCGGTGAGGCCCGTGAGTCCGGCAACTTCGGCGCGATCAACAAGCTCGAGAAGGACCTCGCGTTCCACCTCGGTGGCCACGTGAACCACTCGATCTTCTGGACCAACCTCGGCCCGGACACGAAGGTCCCCGAGGGCGAGCTCGCCGCGGCGATCGACGAGTTCTTCGGTTCGTTCGAGAAGTTCCAGGCGCAGTTCGCCGCCGTCGCGAACGGCATCCAGGGCTCCGGCTGGTCCGTGCTGGCCTGGGACACCGTGGGCCAGAAGCTCACCACGTTCCAGCTCTTCGACCAGCAGGGCAACATCCCGTTCGGCCTCGTCCCGATCTTCATGCTCGACATGTGGGAGCACGCCTTCTACCTCGACTACCTGAACGTCAAGGCGGACTACGTCAAGGCCGTCTGGAACATCGTCGACTGGGAGAACGTCGCCGCTCGTTTCGAGAACGCGAAGTCGCAGCGGTTCGTCACGCTCTGATCCGCGTCGGCGGGTCACCACGGTGACCACCTGACGAACGGGAGGCACGGTGCCAGCTGGCACCGTGCCTCCCGTTCGTGGTCCGGGTCACGTTCCGGGCCGTGCGCCGTCGCCGTGTCCCGTCGCCGGCTACGCGAGCGGTCCGCGATCGCGTGGGTGCGTGCGCTCAGCGCGCGCGGTCTGCGGCGGCCGTGCTGGCTGCCAGGTCGTGGGCGATGCGACGCAGTGCGGCGTCGGCATCGGTGTGCGCGCAGTCGACGAGCGCGCCCCACTGGGCTCCGCGGGCAGCCATGACCGTGTGCTGGGCCGCACGTTCGGCGAGGACGGGGTCTGCGCCGTGTGCTCGGCACCAGGCCCGGACGGCGGCGACCTGGCAGCGGTGCGCGCGGCGCTGCCGGTCACGCCCGTCGAGGGACTCGACCGACCCGAGCTCGAAGGTGAGCCGTGCGGCCAGCGCACGGTGCGGGTCGTCGAGCCCGCCGAAGGTCGCGACCAGGTGGTCGGCGAGGGCGTCGGTGTCGGCGGCCGGGTCGAGTGCGGGCGCTCTGTGCGAGGTCGCGAGGTGTTCGACGACGGAGTCGATCAGGGCGTCGCGGGAGCCGAAGTGGTAGACGACCGGGTAGGCGCTCGTGCCGAGTACGCGGCCGATACCCCGGACCGTGACGTCCTCGATCTTGGTCTCGACGAAGTGGTCGACGACCTTCTCGAGGATCGCGGGTTTGCGGGTGGGGTCGGGCTTCCTGGGCATGGCATCTCCGTCGTCGGGGCGGTGGTCGCGCGACCGCCCACATACTAGCAGCCGGTATATCAGTGACACCATTGGTCGTTGTGTGCGATCTCTCCGCGAAACCTCCGTTTTCACCGATAGAAACGGAGAAAAACTCGGCTCCGGGTAGACTGTTGCGGATGTCCATGCCGTACGAGGGCGCTCTGCCGCCGTCACGGCCCGAGGGGACCCGCGCCGGACGGGTGGTCGCGGGCCGTCGTCGCGGCGCCGGAAAACGCTTCCTGGTCGTCGGCGACGTCCTGGACGGCGTCCTCGTGCACACCACCGCGCACCGGATCGGAGTGCACGACCCCGCTGCGGAGATCCGCCACCGGCCGACCGGTGCCGGTGGCAACACGGCCACGTGGCTCGGCTGGCTCGGGGCCGAGGTCGACGTCGTCGCCCGGGTCGGAGTCGACGACGTGTACCGCCACGAGCGCGCGCTCGAGGACGCCGGGGTCCGCGCCCACCTGCGCTACGACGCGATGACGTCCACCGGGGTCGTGGTCTCGGTCCGCAACGACCACGGTCGCACCGCGATGTCCGACCCCGCCGCGAGCGGGAAGATCAGCGCCGCCGACGTCCCGCCGTCGGTGGTCGCCCGCGCCGACATCGTGCACCTGACCGGCGCGGCCATGCTCGGCGGCGGAGCCGACCGGCTCGCTGACCTCGTGGCGTGCGCCCGGACCGGCCCAGCGCGCGTGGCGGTGGACCCCTCGTCGGTGGCGGTGATCGAGACGATCGGTGCCGACCGGTTCCTCGAGGCCCTCCGGGGCGTCGACGTGCTCTTCCCCGACCAGCACGAGGCGCTCGCCCTCGCCGGGGGTGACGACCTCGACGCCGCGGTGCGGCGGCTGACCGAGCACGTCCCGCTGGTCGTCGTCACGGCCGGGGCCGACGGCGCGCTCATCGGACGCCGGGGCCGCAGCGTCCACCGGGTCCCCGCGACACCGGCGACCGTCGTCGACACCATCGGCGCAGGGGATGCCTTCGTCGCCGGGTTCGTCCGTGCGTGGGCGACGGATCCGGTCCGCGTCGGTGCGGCAGCCCGCGAGGGCACCCGGGTCGCCGCGCGGGCACTCGGCTTCGTGGGCGGTCGACCACCGGTCTGAGCCGACGGGTTCTCGGTCGGTGCCCCCGGGTCAGCGCTCCGACGGTTCGGGGACGACGTTCAGGGTCTGGACGCGCCCCGCGGCGGCGGGCGCGAGCCGGATCTCGACGCGCAGTCGCCCGCAGGTGCCGGGGAGCCACCAGCGCAGGTGCGACGGCGCCGCCGAGTACTCGGACACCGGTGCGGCACCGAGGTCGGCGCCGACGTCCGCGACGGCCTGCGCCACCGCCCGGCGTCGGCGGTCGTAGGGCACGTCCATGGCCACGTTTGGCGTGCAGACGGCGTCCGCCAGGTCGTCGCTCCAGTCGGCCAGGAGGCGCGTCACGGCGGCCTGGGCGGCTCGCGTCGCGCGGGTGGTCGCCGCCACCCCGCTGGTCGCTCCGGCCACGTCGGTGCCGGCTTCCGCCGGGTCGGGTGTCCGAGCCGTCAGCGCCGCGTCGAGCACGAGGTCGTGCGCCTGCTGGGCGGCCGCGGAGACCTTGGCCTGCGTGGCGTTCTCGAACGCGACGACCCCGAGGCCGTCGCGCACGGACCACCGCATGTGCGCGGAGAAGCCCGGGTAGCCGCCAGAGTGCGAGACGAGCTCGCCGAAGCGGTCGTCCTGCTCGACGAACAGCCCGAAGCCGTACGCCGTCGCGCGGGCCGAACCCGGGACGACGGACGACGGGACGACCCGCATCGCCTGCTGCATGAGCCGGCGGTCTGCGGGGGAGACCGGGCCGGGTTCCGGTGCGGCGGAGAACGCCGAACCGAGGTGTGTCGCCCAGCACGCCAGGTCACGCACGGTCGAGAAGAGCCCGCCGATCGACGAGAAGGCGCCGGGGCCGGTCATCGGCAGGGGTTCCCAGTCGCCCTCGTGTCCGCGGACACCGGTGACCACGAAGCCGGTCGACTCGGCGGCGCTGAACACCGTGTCGGTGAGGCCGAGGGGACGGAGCACGATCTCACTGGCGGCAGCGGTGAAGGGCTGCCCCGACACGACGGCGACGACCCGGCCGAGCAGCGCGTAGCCGAGGTTCGAGTAGGCGAAGCGGGTGCCGGGCAGCGAGTCGAACAGCAGGCCGCCGCGCAGGACCTCGTCGAGCTCGGCGTCCGAGATCGACTCCTGCCGGTCGGCCCAGGGGTCGTCGGTGGGGAACCCGGCGGACATCGTCAGCAGCATCCGCACCGTGGGGACGGGGGAGTCCGGGGTCGGCAGGGTGACGGCGCCGAAGGCCGGCACGAAGTCGGTGATCGGTGCGTCGAGGTCGAGCGCGCCCCGGGCGACGAGGGTCAGCAGGGTCGCGGCGGTGACGCTCTTGGTGCAGGAGGCGATGCGGTACACGGTGTCGGCGTCCGGGCTCCGGCCGTCACCGCGGTCACCGTGCCCGCCGGACGCGACGAGGCCGGAGCGGTCGAACACGCCCCACGCGCTGCTCGGCGCGATGCCCTGTTCGACGCGAGCACGGAACAGCTCGTCGACCTGGTCGACGACCGCAGCGATCGCGGGGTGCGACCCGGTCACGAGCGCCGCATCCGTTCGTAGGCGTCGAGCGCCCGCTGCCGCGAGGCCTTCAGGTCGACCATCGGTTCGGGCCGCAGCTCGTCGGAGGGGATCCAGCGGCGGACGTACTCGCGGTGCGGGTCGAAGCGCTCGAGTTGCCGATCGGGGTTGAAGACGCGGAAGTACGGGGCGGCGTCGAAGCCGGAGCCCGCGACCCACTGCCAGTTCGCCGCGTTGTTGGCGGGGTCGGCATCGACCAGGGTGTCCCAGAACCACTGCTCCCCGACGCGCCAGTCGACGAGCAGGTTCTTCACGAGGAAGCTGCCGGCGGCCAGCCGCACCCGGTTGTGCATGGCGCCGCTGTGCCAGAGCTCGCGCATGCCCGCGTCGACCAGGTCGAAGCCCGTGAGACCCTGCCGCCAGCGGTCGAGCTCGGCCGCTTCCGGGTCACGCCACGGGAACGCGTCGAAGTTCCGACGGACGTTGACGGTGGCGATGTCGTCGCAGTGGAAGTACTCGTTCCAGTTGAACTCGCGCCACGCCAGCTGCCGGAGGAACGCGGCGGCGTTCTGGCGCTGCGCGGGCTCGAGCCGCTCGTGCAGGCGGTGCCACACCTGGTACGGGCTGATCTCGCCCCACCGCAGGAACGGCGAGAGGCTGCTGGTGGCCTCCATCGCGGGCTCGTCGCGCTGGTCGTAGTCCTCGAGCGCGTGCTCGACGAAGTGCTCGAGCTGCTGCTGCGCGCCGTGCTCGCCCGGGGTCCAGGCGTCACGGAGGCCGCCGGCCCAGTCGGGCTTCGTCGGCAGCAGTGCCCAGTCGGCCAGCGCATCACTCGTGACGTCGGCCGGAGCGGGCAGGTCGTCGGGGTCGGGCAGGGGGTGGCGCGGTTCGGGCAGCGCCTGGACGGCGTTCCAGAACGGGGTGAAGACCTTGTACGGCTCGCCCTGCCCGGTGAGCACGGTCCACGGTTCCCAGAGCAGGTTCGCGGCGAAGCTGTGCGCCTCGGCGCCACGGTCGTGCAGGGCCGTCTTGATGCCGGCGTCGATGTCCCGCTCGACGGCGCCGTACCGACGGTTCCAGTACACGGCGTCCGCCCCGGTGTCGGCGACGAGCTGGTCGATCGCCGTCGCCGCGGCACCGCGCCGGAGGACCAGCCGGGAACCCCGTTCGCGTAGGTCGGCATCGAGGGCGGTCAGGGAGTGGTGCAGCCACCAGCGGCTCGCGGCACCGATCGGACGGAGCCCGGGGGACTGCTCGTCGAGGACGACCACCACCGTGACGTCGCCACCGTGGTCGATCGCCGCACGGAGCGCCGGGTTGTCCGACAGCCGCAGGTCGTCACGGAGCCAGACGATCGCGCCGGTCACACCGTTGCCGCATCCGCAGCGGCCACCGGGCGGGCCGTCGACCGCCGGCTCGGTGCCGTGCCGACCGCCAGCCGGAGCTTCGTGCAGAGTTCGGTGAGGGTGCGGAGCTCGGGGTCGGACAGTCCGGCGCCGACCTGCTGCGCGATGCTTGCCGCGTGCTGCACGGCGACCTGGCGGTAGACGTCGAAGCCGTGCGGGGTCAGTGCCACGATCACGCCGCGGGCGTCCGTGGGGTCCGGCTGCTTCTCGACGATGCCGCGGGCGAGCAGCCGGTCGACCAGGCGGCTGACGCTCGGCTGGGTGAGGAGCAGGTGCCCGGTGAGGTCGCGCATGCGGCAGCGGCGGCCGGGTTGGGTCGACAGGTTGAAGCAGACGTCGTACTCGTTGAACGAGATCTCGTCGCCGGGGAAGTCCGCGTTGAGACTCCGCATCACGGCGACCTGGGCGCGGAAGAGCGCTTCCCAGGCGGCGACCGCGGTCGCCTTCTCACTGCGGCGTGTCTCGCTCACGTTCGCGTTCCCTCCGGTCGTACGGTCTGACCACACTACCGACGGGGTCCGACAGGAGCCGGGCGACATGCACGAGGGCCGGCCGCCTGTCGGCGACCGGCCCTCTCCCTTGCACCAAGAGTTTCCTGCAATCACATTCCACAGGCGGTGCCACAGCAAACACCGTCTGCACCACCGACTGTATAACGAAGCGGTAACGGCGCGCCAGCCTCTCCGGGGCCGGTTCGCTGCGAGTTCACCAAGAGCAGCCGATCAGGCTCAGAAGAGGTCGGGCGACGGGGTCGACGCGTACCGCACGGCGACGTCAGCGTGCCGGTCGAAGCGGTAGCCGACGCCGCGCACGGTGCGGACGATCTCCTCGAACGCGCCGAGCTTGGAGCGGAGCCGACGCACGTGCACGTCGATGGTGCGCTCGTTCGGGGTCTCGTCCTCGCCGTCCGACCAGAGGCCGTCGATGATCGCGGACCGGTCGACCGTCTGGCCCTCGCGGAGGACCAGGAACTGCAGGAGCTCGAACTCCTTGTAGGTCAGTGGTGCCGCTTCGCCGTCGAGGGTCACGCGCTTCCGCGAGATGTCGATGACGACACCGGTCTCCTCGGGCTCGGGCCTCTCGGCCTGCTTGCGGGCGGCCACCGCGGAGCGGTCCTGCAGGGCGAGCCGGACGACGTCGACGTCCCGGCCACCGGAGTGCTCGGCGGCGACAGCGACGGCCGCGTACGTCTCGGACGACGGGACGAGCTGCGCGGTGAGGGCCTTGAGCTGCTCGACCACCGCGGCCAGGGTCGTGCCGGCGGCGGCAGCCTTCGCTTCGTCGATGCCGACGTACAGGGCGAAGCCGCGGGCCTCGGTGCCCTCGGGGAGTGCGCGGTTCCGCTGCGGTGCGACCACGGGGCTCGTCGGCACGGTGGTCGGTCCGGTCGCCACCGGGGAGGCCGGGCGCGGACGGATCGGCGTCACGGTGCCGAGGTCGGTCGGGGCCGGTGCGGAGCGGAGCGCGGTGCGGGGCTGGGCGATGGTGAGCGACATGGTGGTTCTCCGGGCGGTGTGGCCGGTGCGCGGGTGGCGCGGCGGCCGGTGTCGAATGCGTCATCCCGGGTACGGCGGTACGCCGATGTGCCCTGCGGTCCTGCTGCGGACCGGGGCCGACCCGGGGGAACGGGAGACAGACCTCGTGGCGTGGTGCGCGTCGCCGACGGTGTCCGTCACCCGGGGATCACGCGCTCGCGACGGGGGTGGTGTCGCGGGGGATCCGGCTGGAACGGGTGCCGATCAGGCACACATTCGACAACGCATGACCGGCATGGTCGGCATCATCGCGCCGACGGTCCCCACTGCCCCTGCGGAGGAGCACGCCTCGGAGAGGACGCGGGTGGACACGGTTGCAGTCATGTGACGAGTATCTGCGGTATACCAACGCGGTGTCAACCGTCCGCGCGGACGGTGCGGTGGCGCGACCGCACGGACGTCGAGCGCCACGCCCGTTCTTTCCCATTGCGCCCGCGATGGAAAGTGGAATCGGGCGTACCGGGTGGAAAGAACCGACCGGGTACGCCCGAACCGACCTGGTACGCCCGAATCGACCTGGTACGCCCGAATCGACCGGGTACGCCCGGATCGACCGGGTACGCCCGGAACGGGCGGGTGCGGTGGGCGCGACCGCACGGACGACAGGAGGCGCGGTGCCAGCTGGCACCGCGCCTCCAGTCCGAGAAGTGGCGGGTCTGCGCTACTCGGCCAGGCCGTAGAGCCGGTCGCCGGCGTCGCCGAGGCCCGGGACGATGTACCCGTTCTCGTCGAGCTTCTCGTCGAGCGCACCGAGGACGATCGAGACGTTGCGGTCGCCGACGGCCTGCTCGACCATGGCGAGCCCCTCGGGGGCACCGAGGATGCACACGCACGTGATCTCCTGCGCACCGCGGGCGAACAGGAAGTCGATCGCGGCGGCGAGGGTGCCACCGGTGGCGAGCATCGGGTCGAGCACGAAGCACTGCCGCCCGGACAGGTCGTCGGGCAGGCGCTCGGCGTAGGTCTGCGGCTCGAGCGTCTCCTCGTTGCGGGCCATGCCGAGGAAGCCGACCTCGGCCGTCGGCACGAGCTTGACCATGCCCTCGAGCATGCCGAGCCCGGCGCGGAGGATCGGGACGACGAGCGGCCGCGGCTTGGCGATCGCGACGCCCATGGTGTGCGCCACCGGCGTGTCGATCGGCGTCGCCGTGACCCGGACGCCCCGCGTGGCCTCGTACGCGAGGAGCGTGACGAGCTCCTCGGTCAGGGCGCGGAACGTGGGGGAGGGTGTCGTACGGTCGCGGAGCACCGAGAGCTTGTGGGTGATGAGCGGGTGGTCGGCGACGTGGACTCGCATAGGGTCGAGCCTAGCGTGCCGTCGACCGTCAGGAGGTCCCGTGGAGGAGCCCGCAGCCCGCCCGTTCGTCCCGGCGATGGAGCGCGCGCTCGACGAGGCTCGACGGTGCCTGGAGACCGACGACGTCCCGGTCGGCGCGGTGGTGCTCGACCGCGACGGCGTCGTGGTCGCCACCGGCCGCAACGAGCGCGAGGCACGACAGGACCCGACGGCCCACGCCGAGGTCCTCGCGCTGCGTGCTGCAGCGGCGGTGACGGGGGACTGGCACCTCGAGGAGCACACGCTCGTGGTGACGCTCGAGCCCTGCCCGATGTGCGCCGGCGCCGTCATGGCCGCACGGGTGCCCCGGGTCGTGTTCGGCGCGTGGGACCCGAAGGCGGGCGCCAGCGGCAGCGTCTACGACATCGCCAGGGACCGCCGGCTGCCGCACCGCTCCGAGGTCATCGGGGGCGTGCTCGAGCAGGCGTGTGCCGAGCTGCTCGACGACTTCTTCAGTCCGCGGCGAGGATGACGATCGCTTCGGTCGGCGGCTGCGGCCCGGTGCGCAGCACGTCCGGTTCGACGTAGATCACCCGGGCGATCGGCACGGCGCTCCGGACCCGCTGCTCGACGGTGTCGATGCCGGCGGCGACGTCACCGAGTCGGCGGTCCCCGTCGACGGCGACCTTCACGCCGACCATCAGCTCGTCCGGCCCGAGGTACAGGGTCTTCAGGTGGATGATCGCGTCGACCTCGGGGCCGTCGAGCACCGCCTGCTTGATGCGCTCGACGTCGGCGGCGGTCGCGCCCTCGCCGACGAGCAGGCTCTTCGTCTCGATGCCGAGCACCACGGCGACCGCGATGAGCAGCGCCGCGATGAGCATGGTGCCGATCGCATCGAACACCCCGTTGCCGGTGATCGCGGTCAGACCCACGCCGAACAGGGCGAAGACCAGGCCGAGCAGCGCCGCGGTGTCCTCGAGCATCACGACGGGCAGCTCGGGGGCCTTCGCACGGCGGACGAACTGCACCCAGCTCTGCGAGCCCTTCTGCGGTCGGGCCTCGTGCAGGGCGGTGCGGAGCGAGAAGCCCTCGAGCCCGATGGCGATGACGAGCACCACCAGGGGGAGCCACCGGTTCTCGAGCGGGTGCGGGTGGGCGAGCTTCTCGATGCCCTCGTAGAGCGAGAACACACCGCCGACCGAGAACAGGATGATGGAGACGACGAACGCGTAGACGTAGCGTTCACGCCCGTAGCCGAACGGGTGTTCCTGGTCCGCCGCTCGCCGGGCCTTCCGGCCACCGAGCAGCAGGAGGAGCTGGTTCGCGGAGTCGGCCAGGGAGTGCACGCCCTCGGCCAGCATCGACGCCGATCCGCTGATCGCCGCCGCGATGAACTTCACGATCGCGATGCCGATGTTGGCACCGAGTGCGGCGAAGATCGCCTTCGTGCCTCCGGAAGCGCTCACAGCTGTCCCCTTCTCGTGGTCTGCGACACGATCCTAGGCGGGTGGCGTCGGTAGGGTCGGGAGCATGACGATCGACCTGCCCCGCACCGCCCTGCTCGGCGTCGGCTCCATGTCCGGCGCGGTCCTCGACGGCCTGCTCGCCGCGGGACTCGACCCGGCCACCGTGACCCTCACCACGAAGTCCGAGGCGTCCGCTGCTGCCCACCGGGAGCGCGGTCTCGACGCCACCGCGAGCGACACCGACCCCGACGCCAACCGGTCGGCCGTCCGTGGTGCGGCCCTCGTCGTGGTCGGCGTGAAGCCGTACATGATCGCGGACCTGCTCGACGAGGTCGCCGACGACCTGGAGCCCGGCGCCGTCCTGGTCAGCGTCGCCGTCGGCACCACCACCGCGAGCATGGAGGCACGGGTCCCCGCCGGCGTCCGCGTCGTCCGTGCCCTGCCGAACACCCCGATCGGCGTCGGCCACGGCGTCACCGGCATCAGCGCGGGCACCTCGGCCGACGCCGAGGCCGTCGCACTGGCGTCGTCGGTGTTCACCGCCTCGGGCGAGGTCATCGAGGTGCCGGAGTCGCAGCTCGACGCGCTGTCCGCCGTGTCCGGTTCCGGTCCCGCCTACGTCTTCCTGCTGGTCGAGCAGTGGCAGCGTGCCGCCGAGGAGCTCGGGTTCACCCACGAGCAGGCGGCGACGATGGTGCAGGGCACCGTCCGCGGCGCCGTCGAGCTGCTCGAGCGGTCGGGCCGTGAGCCCGCCGACCTGCGCCGCGCGGTGACGAGCCCGAAGGGCACGACGGAGCGGGCCGTCGCGGTGCTGCAGGACGCCGACCTGGCGGACACGCTGCTGCGCGCGTCGCGTGCCGCGATCGCGCGTGCCGAGGAGATCGCCGCGTCGTAGACGCAACCGCTGTGCGGACGGGAGGCCCGTGGCGACGCCGCCACGGGCCTCCCGTCCGTCCGGTGGTCGTTACTCGTACGCGGCGAAGCGCTCCAGGTCGGTCTCGGAACCCGAGACGATGATGACGTCGTCCTCACCGATGACGCTGTCCGGCGTCGCCGGCACGAACGGGCTGCCGGGCGGCTTGATGCCGAGCACGGTCAGGCCGAAGCGGGTGCGGATCACGGTGGTGGCGAGGTCCTTGCCGCGGACCGCGCGCGGCGGGAACATCTTGACCACGGCGAAGTCGTCGTCGAACTCGATGAAGTCGAGCATCCGGCCGGAGACCAGGTGCGCCGTGCGCTCGCCGGCCTCGCGCTCGGGGTAGACGACGTGGTTGGCGCCGATGCGGGACAGGATCGTGCCGTGCGAGCGGCTGATCGCCTTCGCCCAGATCTGGGGGACGCCGAGGTCGACCAGGTTCGCCGTGATGAGCACGCTCGACTCCAGGTCGCTGCCCGTGCCGACGACGGCGATGGCGAAGTCCTGCGCGCCGATCTGCCGGAGCGCGTCGATGTCGGTCGCGTCCGCCTGCACCGCGTGGGTGACCCGGTCGGACCACTTCTGCACCAGTCCGGCGTCGGTGTCGACGACGAGCACCTCGCGGTCCTGGCGCTCGAGCTGGCCGGCGGTGGCGGCCCCGAAGCGCCCGAGCCCGATGACCAGGACGGGGGCGTCGTGACTGATGGCACCGTGCTGGTGCGACGAACGGGTGCGGTCAGCCAACGATCGGCCTCTCCTCGGGACGGCGGAACAGTTGCCGGCTCTGGCTGGCGGCCAGGGCAGCGGCGATGGTCACTGTACCGACCCGGCCGAGGAACATGGTGGCGGCGAGCACGTACTTGCCCGGTTCCGGCAGGTCCGCGGACACGCCGGAGGACAGCCCACTGGTCGAGAAGGCCGAGATCACCTCGAACAGCACCCGGTCGAGCGAGTCGTCGGTGATCTGCAGGAGCACCACGGTCGCGACGGCCACGATCGTCGCTCCCCAGAGCACGATGGCCACGGCGACCCGCAGGACGTCGCTCGGGATCCGGCGACCGAAGGCCTCCATGCTCTGGCGACCGCGGGCCTCAGCGACCGCGGCCAGGAACAGCACCGCGAGGGTCGTCACCTTGATGCCGCCGGCCGTCGAGGCGGATCCGCCACCGATGAACATGAGCATGTCCGTGACGAGCAGGCTCGAGCCGTTGAGCTGGTCGAAGTCGACGAGCGAGAAGCCTCCCGAGCGGGTCATCGTCGACAGGAAGAGTGCCTGGAACGCGGTGCGCCCGGCTCCTTCTTCGCCGAAGGTCGTCGGGTTCGACGCCTCGAGGGCGGTGTAGACGACCGCACCGCCGAGGAGCAGGATCGCGCTCGTCGCCAGGGTGAGCTTGACGTGGATCGGCCAGCGCCGCGGGGTGCGCAGCTGCTTCGTCAGGGCACGGATCACCGGGAACCCGATGGACCCCGCCACGACACCGATCATCAGCAGCGTCAGGAACCAGTAGTCGTGGGCGAACGGGTCGAGGCCGTCGGCGTTCGGTGAGAACCCGGTGTTCGTGAAGGCCATCGCCGCGTAGTAGAAGGAGTCGCCGACCGCGGTCCAGAACGGGATGCCGGCGATGAGCACCGACGGCAGGAGCAGCAGACCGAGGACGATCTCGATCGACAGCGTGCTCACCGCCACGGTCGCGAGCAGGGTGCCGACCTCGCCGAGCCGGACGGCCTGCCCCTCGGGCACCGCGCCGTGGTGGGTGCGGAGCGGGTTCGAGTCGCCGGCCGCCATGAGCTTGGCGCGCAGGCCGAGCTTGCGGGTGACGAACAGGCCGAGGATCGACGCGAAGGTCAGGACACCGACGGCGCCGATCTGGGTGCCGATGACCACCAGGACCTTGCCGAACACCGACCAGTGCGTCGCCATGTCGACCGTGGACAGCCCGGTGACGCAGACCACCGACGCCGCGGTGAACAGGGCGTCCGCGAAGTGGGTGCTGCTGCGGTCCGCGGTGGCCCACGGCGTCATGAAGAGCACCGTGAACAGGAAGATCAGCGCGATGAACACGACGATCGCCAGTCGGGACGGCGACGAGCGCAGCACCGTCGCGATCCGGCTCGCTCGCCGTCGGCCGACACTCACGTGGTGCGGGATCGGCTCGGTTCGGTCGAGCATGCGTATGCCTCCGAGGACATGGGCCGGGACGGTTCGTCATGGTACGTCCGTGGTGCCCCGGCTAGCCTTGCCCCATGGCCGACATCTTCTCCGTCGTGGCGGACCCGACCCGGCGCGAGCTGCTCGGCACGCTGTTGTCCGCCTACGGTTCGGACGTCACCGGCGGGGAGCTCAGCGTCGGCCAGCTCGTCGAACGCCTCGGGGTCAGCCAGCCCACGGTGTCGAAGCACCTGCGCGTCCTGCGCGACATCGGGCTCGTCACCAGTCGCGAAGAGGGGCAGCACCGCTACTACCGGCTCGACCCGGAGCCGCTCGTGCACCTCGAGGACTGGGTCCTGCCGTTCACGGGCGCGGTCGACGCCGACGGCACCCCGGCCACCACCGCGTGGACGCCGGACGGCCAGCCGGTGTCGATCCGCCGGAACGGCACGGCCGGCAAGGCGACGGTGGAGGTGGGCACCGAGCTCGGTCGTGTGATGGCCGAGGCGTCGTACCGGGCGACCGCGGCGATCTCCGGCGCGCAGCAGGGCTGGGAGCGCGTCGTCGACCGCAGCCGCAAGCGCTTCACCCGCCGGGGCGACGAGGACTGAGCCCCGCCGCTCGGGCTTCCGAGCACGGGGCGGCGCCGGTACACGCGGCGCGGACTGATCCTGGACACCGGGTCGCACACGCCTCTACAGTTGCCACTGACCACACAGGTCACACCACTCCCGTGCGCAGCGCGCGTGCGAGCCCCGAAGGCGGACCATGACCGGCAGTTTCGACGACGTGCGCTTCCTCACCGTCGCTGAGGTCGCCGAGATGATGCGCGTCTCGAAGATGACCGTGTACCGGATGGTGCACGCCGGTGAGCTCCCCGCCATCCGCTTCGGCCGTTCCTTCCGCGTCCCCGAGTCAGCCGTCGCCGACGTGCTGCGCGGTGGCGTGGCGGACGTCGGCTGAGCGCGCGTTCGACATCCCAGCGGGCAGCCGGTAGACTCGGGCAGGTTGATTTTCCGCGGTCTCTTCGGCCCGGTGTCCGTACATCAGCATCAGTCCGAGCGAGGTCCACATGGGTTCTGTCATCAAGAAGCGTCGTAAGCGCATGGCGAAGAAGAAGCACCGCAAGCTCCTTCGCAAGACGCGTCACCAGCGACGCAACAAGAAGTAGACCCTCACAGGTCTGCGCAGGTCGGAGGACCTGCACGAGAAGCCCCGGTTCGCCGGGGCTTTCGCGTTCCCGGACTACGCTGGGACCATGCCCGCAGTGACGTTCCTGACGAAGCCCGGATGCCACCTCTGCGACGACGCCCGACCCGTGGTCGAACGCGTCGTCGCCGACCACCCGGGGGTCACCCTGCAGGAACGCTCGATCCTCGACGACGACGCCCTCCGCCAGGAGTACGCGGAGGACATCCCCGTCGTGCTGATCGACGGGCGCGTCCACAGCAACTGGCACGTCGACGCCGACCGGCTCGCACGTGCGCTCGAGAAGGCCGAGGCCCGCGCATGATCTCCCACGTCGTCTCCTGGTCCCTGCGGACCGACCTCGACCGCACCGCGTCGATCGCCCGCATCCGCGAACTCCTGACCGGTCTGGTCGGCACCGTCGAGTCGATCCGCTCGCTCGAGGTCGTCGAGAACGTCGCCTACCCGGACAAGAACCACGACGTCGCCGTGGTCGCCAGCTTCGACGACCTCGCCGGACTCGACGCGTACCAGGTGCACCCGGAGCACCAGGCCGCGGCAGCGGAGATCCGCGAACTGGTCACGGCGCGGGCCGCCATCGACTGGCAGAGCTGAGCCGAGCCTCCCGTCCCGCGGCGCTGCGTGCGCTGCGTGCGCTGCGTGCGTCCAGTGAGCAGAAAAGGTCGCCTCCGATTTCCGGAGGCGACCTTTTCTGCTCACTCGCTGGTGACTACGGGGTCAGGCGCGTCGGGCCACGGAACAGGTAGGTGACCTCGCGGATCGACGGCTCACCGAGCATCAGCATCAGCACGCGTGCGAGGCCCATGCCGAAGCCGCCGTGCGGCGGGACGCCGTAGCGGAAGAAGTCGAGGTACCAGCCGAGCTCCTCCGGGTCGAGACCCTTCTCGACTGCCTGCGCCTCGAGCACGTCGACGCGGTGCTCACGCTGTGCACCCGTGGAGATCTCGGCGCCGTTGAAGATGAGGTCGTAGCTGTTGGTGACCGACGGGTCGCCGGGCTTCCGCATGTGGTAGTACGGCCGGATCGAGGCGTCGTACTCCGTGACGAACACGAACTCGGAGCCGTGGTGCTCCTTCGCCCAGGCGGCGACGCGGCGCTCGCCCTCGGGGTCCAGGTCACCGTCGGCGCGGACGACGTCGTAGCCGCTGTCGGCGACGATCTTGCGCGCGTCGGCCAGGGTCACGCGGGGGAACGGCGTCGCGGGGACCTGCAGCTCGAAGCCGAAGACCTCGTCGATGTCCTTGCCGTACTTCTCCTTGACGGCGGTGATGCCGGCGACCAGGACCTCTTCGTGCATCGCCATGACGTCCTCGTGGGACTCGATCCACGAGAACTCGGCGTCGACGCTGGTGAACTCGGTGGCGTGGCGGCTCGTGAAGGACGGGTCGGCGCGGAAGGCGTCCGCGATCTCGAACACGGCACCGAAGCCGGCCGGCTGCGCCATCTGCTTGAAGTTCTGCGGCGACTGGGCCAGGTAGGCGGTCGTCTCGAAGTACTCGAGCTGGAACAGCTCGGCGCGCGACTCGGACGCCGACGCCATGAGCTTCGGGGTGTGGATCTCGATGTAGTCGCGGTCGATCCAGTACGTGCGGAACGCGTGCTCCAGCGTCGTCTGGATGCGGAAGATCAGGTTCTGCTTGCGGTTGCGCAGGTCGAGGAAGCGCCAGTCGAGGCGCTTGTCGAGCGACGAGTCGTCGGCGATCGGGGTCTCCGGGATCGCGGCGCTCACCACCTGCAGCGCACCGATCTTGACCTCGAGCCCGCCGAGCTTCACGCGCTCGTCGTGCTTCAGCGTGCCGGTGACGTGCACGAAGGTGCCGTGCGCCAGGCCGGAGATCTCGTTGGTGGTCGCGAGGGCGGACTGTGCGGCGTCGTCGCCGTCCTCGGCCTCGCGCGTCGCCGGGTTCACGAGCTGGACGGCGCCGGTCTCGTCGCGCAGCACGACGAACTGCACCTTCTTCTGGTCTCGGACGGTCTCGACCCATCCGGCCACGGAGACGGGACCGTCGGGGAGGGCTGCCAGGTCGGCGATGCGGGTGCGTTCGATCACGGTGGTCGAGTCTAACCGCCTGCGTCCGGGGGCGTGGGCGGCAGGGTTCTTCCCTCCACAGGGCCGCCTGCGTCCGGCGTTCTCCACCGATGGTCGGGAGGCCTGTGGCGGCGTGCGTGGACTCCGTAGCGTTCTCGACGTGGCCGGGTCGCGGGACGAGAGGGGGACCGGGTGGGGACGGAGACGGGGGAGCTCGCGGCCTGGCCGCCTGCGGCGGTTGCGGTGGTGGTGGCTGCGCTCTGCACGGCGGCGTTCACGCTGCTCGTGGCGGTCGTCGGTGGGCTGTGGGCGGTCATCCGGTGGCGGCGGGACGTCGCGCGTGAACAGCGCGACCGGGCTTGGTCACGATTCGTCTGGGTGGTCGACCTGATCACCGCGGCGGAGGTCGGGCGTCGCGAGATCGGCCGGAACCTGGCGCAGGCGATGTACGACATGCAGAAAGTGCCTGCCGGAGAAGAACCCGCTGCAAGGGTGTTGGCGGAACTGTTCATCGAGAAGAGGAGACAGTGATGACGACTCGTCTGCGCCGTGCCTGGCGAGAGCTGGTGCGGAAGGAAGACACGGTTCCCGCGGAGCGGCCGTACATCGGTCCTGCGCCCGGCGAGAGCATGTGGGACTGGGCGCAACGTGGGGCGATCGACTGGCAGCTCCACGTGGAAGAGGGGGAGCTCAAGCTCGAACTCGAGCGGCAGCGCATGCGCGCCAGGGTGCTCGCCGAGGACACCGCGACATCAGGGGAGCGACGCGCGGAGTGATCCGAGCGTGCCGATGAACTCCTCGGCCATGCCGGCCCGCTCGACGAGCTTGGCGTGCCGGGCACGGGCGTCCTCGAGGTACGCGTCGAGGCGGGCTGCCAGCGCTGGTTCGTCATCGGGGTCCTTCGTCGCGAGGGCGTCGACTACGCGGAGCAGCTCGGCCATCTCGTCGAGCGTGAACCCGAGCGGCTTCATCCGGCGGATCACGAGCAACCGTTCGAGGTCCTGCGCCGTGTAGACCCGGAAGCCGCCGGTGGTGCGGCCGCTCGGCACGAGCAGCCCGACCTCGTCGTAGTGCCGGATCGTGCGCAGGGACATGCCGGCGCGGTCGGCGAGCTCGCCGATGTGCATCGTGTCGGGGGCGTCGCTGGTGCTCACGGCGTACGACTCTACCCTCACGTGAGGGTAGAGTTCCGATCGATGTCCGTGATCACACACGCGCCGACGGCCCCGAGCGTCCTCGCCGCCCTCCGCTCGCCCCGCATGCTCACCCGAGAGGTCCTGGCCGGCATCGTCACCGCGCTGGCCCTCATCCCCGAGGCGATCTCGTTCTCCGTCGTCGCCGGGGTCGATCCCGCGGTCGGCCTGTTCTCGAGCGTCGTCATCGCGATCGTGATCTCGATCGTCGGCGGTCGCCCCGCGATGATCTCCGCCGCAGCCGGCTCGGTGGCGCTCGTCATCGCCCCGCTCGTCCGGGAGCACGGGATCGAGTACCTGGTGCCCGCGATCGTCCTGGGCGGCGTGTTCCAGCTCGTGCTCGGGTTCCTCGGGGTGGCACGGCTGATGCGCTTCATCCCGCGCAGCGTCAACGTCGCGTTCGTGAACGCCCTGGCCATCCTCATCTTCACCGCCCAGCTGCCGAACCTGCTCGGCGACGACGTGCCGTTCATCGTCTGGCCGCTGACGGCGCTCGGCATCGCGATCATCGTCGGCTTCCCGTTCCTCACGAAGGCGATCCCCGCACCGCTCATCGCGGTCGTCGTCGTCACCGGCATCACGATGGTGTTCAGCGTCGCCGTGCCGACGGTCGGCGACGAGGGCGAACTGCCGACGGCGCTCCCGGGCTTCGGCGGCATCACGACGCCGTTCACGTTCGAGACGCTGCAGATCATCGCCCCGTACGCGTTCGGTGTCGCGATCGTCGGGCTGATCGAGACCCTGCTCACCGCGCAGCTCGTCGACTCCATCACGGAGACGGGCTCGAGCAAGTGGCGCGAGTCGTGGGGTCAGGGCGTCGCGAACATCGCGTCCGCCTTCTTCGGTGGGACCGGCGGCTGCGCGATGATCGGCCAGACGGTGATCAACGTGAAGACCGCGGGTGCCCGGACCCGCGTCTCGACCTTCGCGGCCGGGGTCTCGGTGCTGGTCCTGACGATCGTGCTCCACGACCTCGTGGCCCAGATCCCGATGGCGGCACTGACGGCGGTCATGCTCATGGTCTGCGTCGCGACCTTCGACTGGCACAGCATCCGACCGCGCACCCTCCGACGGATGCCGCTCGGCGAGACCGCGGTCATGCTCGTCACCGTCGTGGTGGTCGTCGTGACCGAGAACCTCGCGACCGGGGTGCTCGTCGGTGTGGTCGTGGCGGCCCTGGTCTTCGCCCGACGGGTGGCGCACGTGGTGACCGTGGTGCGCGAGCCGGTCGACGACCGCACCGTGCGGTACCGGGTCCGCGGGGCGTTGTTCTTCGCCTCGTCGAACGACCTCGTCACACGGTTCTCGTACGCCGAGGACCCGGAACACGTGATCATCGACCTGGCCGACGCCCACGTGTTCGACGCGTCCACGGTCGCGGCGCTCGACGGGGTCGAACAGCGGTTCGCGAAGCACGGGTCGACCGTCGAGGTGGTGAACCTCGACACGGGGTCGATCGCGCTGCACGGGCGGCTCTCCGGTGAGCTCGGCGGCTGAGTGCTTCCGCATCCGGTGAATCACCTGAGGGGGCGGTGGGAACCGCGGGCGACCTACACTGGAACCCATGCCCGCGACCCGTCTCCACCTCGTCCGGCACGGAGAGGTGCACAACCCGGGCCGCGTCCTCTACGGCCGGCTCCCGGGCTTCGGGCTGAGTGACCTCGGCACGCGGATGGCGCAGGCCTCCGCGACCGCCTGGAAGGACGCCGGCGTCGACGTGCGTCGGATCGTCGCGTCCCCGCTGCAGCGCACGCAGGAGTCCGCCGCACCCTGGTCGGCCGCCTACGGGCTCGACGTGACGCTCGACGAGCGCCTGATCGAACCGACGAACCGCTACGAGGGGCAGCCCCCCGGGTTCACGAAGCGCTCGCTCGGCCGCCCGGCGGAGTGGCCGTGGATCGCGAACCCGCTGCGTCCCAGCTGGGGCGAGGCGTACGAGTCGATCGCCAACCGCATGCTCGCGGCGATGACCACGGCGTGGGAGAGCGTGGACGAGGGCGACGTCGTCCTGGTCAGCCACCAGCTGCCGATCTGGATGGTCCACCGGAAGCTCGCGGGGGAGCCCCTGTGGCACGACCCGCGCAAGCGCCGCTGTGACCTGTCGAGCATCACCACCGTCGAACGTGTGCCCGCCACGTCGACCGGTCGGTTCACCGAGGTCGGGTACGCGGACCCCGCGCAGGAACTGCGCGCGACCGCCGTCGACGAAGGAGCAGTGTGAACAGCACGAAGCGTGCGCGCGTCATCAGCAAGCGGTTCGCGGTCCTCGCAGCGACGGCCGTCGCCGCCGTGCTCGTCCTGTCCGGCTGCTCGTCGGACAGCGGCGGCATCGCGAAGCAGTACGGCAACGGCACGACGCAGAACTACATCTCCGGTGACGGTGCCGTGACCGAGGTCTCCGCGAAGGACCGCACCGACCCGGTCACCTTCCGGGCCGAGGACTCGAACGGTGACACGGTCTCGTCGAAGGACCTCCGCGGCAAGGTCGTCGTCCTGAACTTCTGGTACGCCAGCTGCCCCCCGTGCCGTGCCGAGGCGAAGTACCTCAACCAGGTGCACGACGAGTACGCCGACGCCGACGACGTCGCGTTCGTCGGTGTCAACGTCCGCGACGAAGCAGCGACCGCGGCCGCCTTCGAGCGCACCTTCGACGTGCAGTACCCGACGGTCCTCGACCAGCGCACGGGCACGATGCAGCTCGCGATGTCCGGGCAGATCGCACCGAACGCGGTGCCGGCCACGATCGTCCTCGACACCAAGGGTCGCGTGGCCGCCCGGGTCCTCGGCGCGATCGACGGCACGAGCATCCTGCAGACCCTGGTCAGCGACGAGCTCGACGCCGGCAAGGCCTCCTGACCCGTGACCTCCAACCCCTTCGCCGACGCGATCCTGAGCGGCCAGATGGCCGTCGCGCTGCCCGTGGCGGCGCTCGCCGGGCTCGTGTCGTTCCTGTCCCCCTGCGTGCTGCCGCTCGTGCCGGGGTACCTCGGGTACGTCGGCGGTGTCGCCGAGGGCGGGCAGCGTCGGGGTCGTGTGGTGCTCGGCGTGCTGCTGTTCATCGCCGGGTTCACCGCGGTGTTCGTGGCGTACACGACGGTGTTCGGCGCGCTCGGCTTCTGGCTCGTGCGGTGGCGTGACCTCATCACGCAGATCCTCGGGGTCGTCGTGATCGCGATGGGCCTGGTGTTCGTCGGTCGGTTCACCTTCCTGCAGCGCACCATCAAGCCCGGCTGGACCCCGGCCACCGGGCTCCTCGGCGCTCCCCTGCTCGGCATCGTGTTCGGCCTCGGCTGGACCCCGTGCCTCGGCCCGACCCTGGCGGCCATCAACCTGCTCAGCGTCCAGTCGGGCAGCGCCTGGCAGGGCATGTGGCTCGGGGTGGCGTACTGCCTCGGGCTCGGCATCCCGTTCGTCCTCGTCGCCCTCGGCGCCGGCTGGGCCACGGGGGCCATCGCGGCGGTGAAGCGTCACATGCGCACCGTCAACATCATCGGAGGAGCGATCCTGATCGTCATCGGTCTGCTCATGGTCACCGGTATCTGGTCGGCCGTCATGTCGAGCGTCGGGGCGGTGATCCAGAGCTTTGTCCCCGCGGTCTGACCTGAACGAGCACATCCCGACGGGCGCAGGCGACGGGGCCGACAGCGCCTCCGACCCGCAGCGACCGTCCGACCACGTCGACGGCTCCGGCCCCACCGACGGTGGCATCAACCAGCCGAAGCTCGGCTTCGTCGGGTACCTCCGCTTCTTCTGGCGGCAGCTGACGAGCATGCGCACGGCGCTGTTCCTGCTCATGCTGCTCGCCCTCGCGGCGATCCCGGGCTCCCTTGTCCCACAGCGCACCGCCGACCCGAACGGCGTCGTGCAGTACAAGGCGGACCACCCGCAGCTCTACCCGGTCCTCGACAAGCTGCAGGTGTTCGACACCTACACCTCGGTGTGGTTCTCCGCGATCTACCTGCTGCTCTTCATCTCGCTCATCGGCTGCATCGTGCCCCGCACGAAGCACCACTGGCAGGCACTGCGGACCCGTCCGCCGAAGACCCCCGCGCGCCTGACGCGACTGGCGGGCTTCCGCACGGTGGCGGTGCAGCCGGACGCGATGATCGACGGGACGACCGGGATCGACGCGACCACGGGCCTCCCGTCCGCCGAGCACGCGGTGACGCGCGCGATGGCGATCCTGAAGCGGTCCGGGTACCGCGTCGAGCGGTTCGGCGACTCGGTGAGCGCGGAGCGCGGCTACCTGCGCGAGACCGGCAACCTGGTGTTCCACGCCGCCCTCGTCGGGGTGCTCCTGGCGGTCGGGGTCGGCGGTGGCTTCGGCTTCACCGGTCAGCGCCTGCTGGTCGAGGGCCAGACGTTCTCGAACGTGCTCGGCTCGTACGACTCGTTCAACCCCGGTCGCTGGTTCCAGCAGACCGACCTCAAGGGCTACAACCTGACCCTTGACAAGTTCGTGACGAAGTACGAGGAGCGCAACCTCGACGCCCTCGGGCAGGCGCTCGACTACTCGGCCACGGTCACGAGCACCGAGAAGGGCGGCGAGCCGAAGACGAGCCGCCTCGGCGTGAACGATCCGCTGCACGTCGGCGGCACCAACGTCTACCTGCTCGGCAACGGCTACGCGATGCAGGTCACGGTGCGCGACGGCGACGGCAACGTGGCCTTCAAGGACGTCGTGCCGTTCCTGCCGGAGGATGCGAACTACACCTCCACCGGCGTCATCAAGGTGCCGGACGCGAAGCCGGACCAGCTCGGCATGGTCGGGTTCTTCTACCCCACCGCATCGAAGCTCGCGAGCGGCGCCTACTCGAGTGCCTACCCGGACACCCAGAACCCGCTGCTGACGCTGCAGGTCTACACGGGTGACCTCGGGCTCGACAGCGGAGTCCCGCAGAGCGTGTACACGCTCAGCACCAAGGGGCTCGACCAGATCGCCGGTCGGCAGTCGGACACCGCGAGCATCGCGCTGAAGCCCGGCCAGACGAAGAAGCTCCCGGAGGGCGCCGGGTCGATCACGTTCGACGGCGTCAAGCGGTACGTCTCCCTCGACGTGCACCACGACCCCTCGCAGCTCTGGGTGGGCGGGTTCGCCCTGCTCTCCACCCTCGGCCTGCTCACCTCGCTGTTCGTCCCGCGCCGCCGCGTCTGGGTGAAGGTCGTCCCGCGCACGGACACGGCGGGCGGCGAGTACGACCTCGAGTACGCCGGACTCGCACGCGGCGAGGACCCGAACCTCGAACGGGCCGTCGCGGACATCGCACAGCGCCACACGTCGGACCTCGGAGTTAGGATGCCCCAGTGAACGACATGACCACGAACCTCGCGACCTACTCGGTCGTGCTCACGTACTCCGCGATGGCGGTGTACGTGGTCGCGTTCATCTCGTTCGCCCTCGACATGGCCAAACGCTCCGGCGACGTCACGGCCGCCGCGAAGAACGCGCGCGCCGACGACAGCTCGGCCGACGCGGCCAGCGCTGCGGCAGCACCCGGCGCGAAGACGGTCGCGACCGTCCGCGGCGGCACCGTCGTGCTCGAGCAGGTCGCCGCACCGCCGTCGGGCGGTTCGGCCGGCCGCGGCACGAAGTTCGAGCGCGTCGGCATGGCGATGACGATCCTCGCGCTCGTCCTGCACGTCGCGTCGGTCGTCCTCCGCGGCATCGCGGCCGACCGTGTGCCGTGGGGCAACATGTTCGAGTTCTCGCTGACCGGCACGGCGCTGATCACCCTGATCTTCCTGCTCGTGCAGTTCTGGCAGAACCTGAAGTTCCTCGGTGTCTTCATCACGGGCCTGACGATCATCCTGCTCGGCATCGCAACCGTGAACTACTGGGTCCCCGTCGTCCCGCTGCAGCCGGCCCTGCAGTCGTACTGGCTGGTCATCCACGTCTTCGTGGCGATCGCCGGCACCGGGTTCTTCGCGCTCGGCGCGGGGCTCGCGGTGGCGCAGCTCGTGCAGACGTACCGCCAGGGCCGCACGGCCTCCGGCAAGCTCCGCTTCATGGCGACGCTGCCCGACGCCGACCGGCTCGAGGTCCTGACCTACCGCGTCCTGCTCGTCGGCTTCGTCCTCTGGACGTTCACGCTCATCGCCGGTGCGATCTGGGCCGAGCGCGCCTGGGGTCGCTACTGGGGCTGGGACACCAAGGAGGTTTGGACTTTCATCATCTGGGTCGTCTACGCGGGCTACATCCACGCCCGTGCGACCCGCGGCTGGCGCGGTGCGCGGTCGTCCTGGCTGGCCCTCATCGGCTTCGCTGCGGTGATGTTCAACTTCTCGGTCGTGAACGTCTTCTTCAAGGGCCTGCACAGCTACTCGGGTCTGTGAGTCACGCGGGTCGCTGACGCGGCCCTGGTCGCGACCACGACCGGACGGGAGGCACGGTGCCAGCTGGCACCGTGCCTCCCGTCCGTCGTCCGGGGTGCGTCGAGAGCCGAGACCGGTCCGGCGGGACCCCGCCAGCGGTCACGACATGCCGTGTGCGGAGCGGCGTGGTCGCACGAACCGTCGTTCCGGGGCCGTTCGAACGACGGAACGGGTGACCTCGGCGAACGCGAGTGGCGTGTCGTGCATCCTCGACGGACCCGACCGAGCGGCGGTCGCGCTACCCGGCGGCTGCGAGCAGGTCGTGCACGCGCGTCACCCGCTCGCGCCACCACGCCGTGCGCTCCGGAGACGCGGCGTACCGGTCCACCAGCTCCGGCGCGACGTCGACGCGGCGCACCGGCACCCGACCGCCGACCGGCAGCAGGGGATCGGTCGTGACGTCCCCGGCGAACATGGCCGCCGTCCCGAGCCCGGCGGCGTACCCGGGCGTCATCGCCGCGGCGGCCAGGAACGCTCCCATCCCGAGCCCGACCGAGGTGTCGAGCGCACTGGAGACGACGCACGGCAACCCGGCGTCGGCGATGACGGCACGGGCCGCGGTGATCCCCCCGAGCGGCTGGGCCTTCACGACCAGGACGTCGGCGGCGCCGGCCCGGGCGACGGCGAGGGGGTCGCTCGCCTTCCGGACGCTCTCGTCCGCGGCGACCCGGACGCCGAGGCCGGCGATCCGCGACCGGAGCTCCGCGAGCTCGGGCACCGTCGCGCAGGGCTGCTCGGCGTACTGCAGGTCGAACGGTGCGAGCCGCTCGAGTGCCGCGGCGGCCTGCTCCACGCTCCACAGCCCGTTGGCGTCGATCCGGACCGCGGCCTCGGGCCCCATCACCCGGCGGACCGCGGCGACCCGGGCGACGTCGTCGTCGACGGTCGTGCCGGGTTCGGCGACCTTGACCTTGGCGGTGGTGCACCCGGGGTACCGCGCGAGCAGGTCGGCGACGTCGTCGGCGGCGATCGCCGGGACGGTGGCGTTGACCGGCACGGAGTCGGCGGCGGGTTCGTGGTCCGTCCACCCGAAGTCGACGGTGGCCCGTAGCCAGGCGGCGGCCTCGGCGTCGTCGTACTCGACGAACGGCGAGAACTCGGTCCAGCCTGCGGGACCGCGCAGCACGAGCGCCTCGCGCGTGGTGATGCCGCGGAACCGCACCCGCATGGGCAGGGCCACCACGTGGGCGTCGGCGAGGAGGTCGGCGAGGTCGGGGAGCACGTCCGCCATCCTCCCACCGCACCCAGGGGCCCTGCCGGTTCCTCGGAGGGGACCGCCAGGGCAGGGCACTAGCATGCATCGGTCGGCCTCGGTCGGCAGGGGAACGACCCGGAACGAGGGAGGCTCGGTGGCGGTGGATCCGCGGCAGCGCGCAGCACAGCAGCGTGCATCGCAGCGCCCGTCCGACCCGTCGAGCGCCGGAGCAGCACGCCCGGCGGCCTCGGCTCGTCCGGCAGCTGCAGCGCGACCCTCGGCGGCGACCCGCCCGGCAGCGGGCGCTCGATCCGCGGCGGCTCCCGGGCGCGACTCCGACGACTTCGCCCGCCTCATGCAGCGCAACACCGTCGACGTCCGGCAGACGGGTGGCACCAAGCGCCGCAACCCCGTCGTCGGCAAGATCGCCCTCGGCCTGGCCGTGGTGTCCGCCGCTGTGGACGCCAGTGCCTTCGCCGTGTTCATGGGCGGTGACACGAACTTCGCCTTCGGGATCTGCTTCGTCGTCGTGTTCCTGACGCTCGTCGCCGCCGTGCTCGGGTTCGTCGCCGCCGTCGGCTCGTTCGGACGCTGGTACGGCGCTGTCGGGGTCGTCCTGGCGTTCTTCGCGAACCCCGTGATCCTCATCGTGATCATGGTGTTCGTCGCGCCGGAGATCCTGACCGACATGGGCGCCTGACCCGCCAGACGCCCGGCGGTACGTTGGGAGCATGGCTGCTCCCGTCTCCGACCTGTTCGACCCCGACGTCTGGACCACCGCTCCGATCGCGGAGCAGTTCACCGACATCACGTACCACAAGCACGTCTCCAAGGGCATCGTCCGGGTCGCCTTCGACCGTCCCGAGGTCCGCAACGCCTTCCGCCCGCGCACGGTCGACGAGCTCTACCGTGCCCTCGACGATGCGCGGCAGGACCCCCGTGTCGGCGTCGTGCTGCTCACCGGCAACGGCCCGAGCCCGAAGGACGGCGGGTGGGCGTTCTGCTCCGGCGGCGACCAGCGCATCCGGGGGCGGAGCGGCTACCAGTACGTCGGCGACGAGGGTGCACCGCCCGAGGGTGTGGACCCCGCGGCCGCCCAGGCATCGATGGGGCGGCTGCACATCCTCGAGGTCCAGCGCCTGATCCGGATGATGCCCAAGGTCGTCATCGCGGTCGTCCCGGGCTGGGCTGCGGGCGGTGGGCACTCGCTGCACGCGATCTGCGACCTCACCATCGCGAGCGCCGAGCACGGGAAGTTCAAGCAGACCGATGCCGACGTCGGCTCGTTCGACGGTGGATACGGCAGCGCCTACTACGCCAAGCAGATCGGGCAGAAGTTCGCCCGCGAGGTCTTCTTCCTCGCCCAGGAGTACTCCGCCCAGCGCGCGTACGAGATGGGTGCGGTGAACGCCGTGGTGCCGCACGAGGACCTGGAGCGTGAGGCGATCCGCTGGGGCGAGATCGTGCTCGGCAAGTCGCCGACGGCGATCCGGATGCTCAAGTACGCGTTCAACGCCGTGGACGACGGCATGGTCGGCCAGCAGGTGTTCGCGGGCGAGGCGACGCGGTTGGCCTACGGCACCGACGAGGCCGTCGAGGGCCGCGACTCGTTCCTCGAGAAGCGCGCTCCCGAGTGGACCGCGTTCCCCTGGCACTACTGATGCCCCGTCCGCTGGTCGCGACCGGCACGTCGGACCCGACGGCCGTGCTGCGCGGCCTGGAGGCAGCACTCGCCGGCGGCCCCGCACTGCTCCCCGTCGCCGAGGGGGCACCGGCCCTGCCGACGCCACCTCCGGCCGAGGTCCGGCAGGCGGTCGCCCTGGTGGTCGAGACGAGCGGGTCCACCGGCACCGGCAAGCGCGTGGCGCTCTCGTCCGAGGCGCTCCTCGCCGGTGCCGCCGCGGCGGACGCGGCACTGGGTGGGCCCGGGCGCTGGGTCCTCGCGCTGCCGACGCACTACATCGCGGGCATCAACGTCCTGACCCGCTCGATCACCGCGGGCACCGAACCCGTCGTCGTGCCACCCGGGCACTTCGCGGCCGCCGCGTTCACCGAGGCCGCAGAACGGCTCGTCACCGGTCCGGCCGCGCCGCGTCGCTACACCTCGCTGGTGCCGGTGCAGCTCGCCCGGGTCCTCGACGACCCGGACGCCACCCGGGCGCTCGCCCGGTTCGACGCGGTCCTGGTCGGCGGGCAGGCCACCCCGGCGCCGCTCCGGCAGCGTGCGCTCGACGCCGGGGTCCGGGTCGTGACGACGTACGGTGCGAGCGAGACGAGCGGCGGATGCGTGTACGACGGCGTCCCGTTCGGGACGGTTCGCACCGCGCTGGTCGACGGCGAGCTGCACCTGGCGGGGCCGATGCTCGCCGAGGGGTACCTGGACGACGACGCCCGCACGGCGTCGGCCTTCGTCGAGCGGGACGGGCTGCGCTGGTACCGGACCGGGGACACCGCGACCCTGTCCGACGGCGTGGTCCGCGTGCTCGGACGCCTCGACGACGTGGTGATCTCCGGCGGCGAGAAGGTCCAGCTCGGTGCGGTCGAACGGCTCGTCCGCGGGCTGCCCGGGCAGGAGACCGCTGTCGTCGCCCGGCGCTCGGCGGGGGAGTGGGGCGAGGTCCCGGTCGTCGTCACCGAGCAGCCGCTCGACCTCGATGCCGTGCGTTCGCACGTCGGGGCCACCCTGGGCCGTGCCGCCCGTCCGGCGGACGTCGTCGTCCTGGACCGGATCCCGATGCTGTCGTCGGGCAAGCCCGACCGTCGGGCCGTGCAGGCGCTCGTCGACCCGGGCCGCTCGTAGGGACCGCGAGCGGCCGGGCGGCGCATCGGCAATATGATCGGTGCTCGTGGCACGAACGAAGAACTCGACGCAGAAGCAGGGCCGGTCCGGCAACCCGGCGAAGGCCGCTGCCCCCGCCCGCACCAAGCGGAAGGCGACCGCACGCGACTGGATCGGCGGCGCACGCCTGCGCACCCTGACCCTCGGTGTCGTCCCGGTCGTGCTCGGCACCGCCGTCGCGTTCGTCGACAGCGGGGAGCCCGGCGACTTCGGCGACTACCTGGCGAAGGACGGCCACCTCGCCGTCGCGCTGCTCGCCCTGGCCGTGGCACTGTTCCTGCAGATCGGTGTGAACTACAGCAACGACTACTCCGACGGGGTCCGCGGCACCGACGAGTACCGCGTCGGCCCGGCACGTCTCACCGGTGCCGGCCTGGCCAAGCCCCGGACCGTGCTCACCGTCGCCCTGACGTTCTTCGGCCTGGCCGCGGTCGCCGGCCTGGTCATCGTGCTGCTCACCCAGCTGTGGTGGCTGCTGCTCGTGGGGGCCGCCGCCATCGTCGCCGCCTGGTTCTACACGGGTGGCAAGAAGCCGTACGGGTACAACGCCCTCGGCGAGGTCTTCGTCTTCGTCTTCTTCGGGCTGGTCGCCGTGCTCGGCACCCAGTTCGTGCAGATCCGCGAGGTCACGGTCAGCGGCTGGGCAGCCGCGGTGGCCGCCGGGTTCTTCGCCTGCGCGGTCCTGATGGTGAACAACATCCGCGACATCGACGAGGACCAGCTGGCGGGCAAGCGCACGCTCGCCGTGGTCGTCGGTCGTCCGGTGGCCCGCGTCCTGTACGGCCTGTTCCTGATGCTGCCGTACGTCGTGCTGCTCTGGTTCGTGCTGCTGTACTTCCGCACGGGCTTCACGTACTTCTCGCTGCTGCTTGCCCTGCCGGCGCTGGCGATCGGGGTGTCGTCACGGAAGCCCCGCGAGCTCATCACGGCCCTGCAGCTGTCGTCGTTCGCCTCGCTCGCCTTCGGCGTGGTGCTCGGGATCACCCTGGCCGTCCAGCCGTAGCCGTTCCGGCTGCTCCACCGGACGGCCCCGCCCTCGCGCTCGGGGTCAGTCCGCGTCGGTGTCCCGGCGCGCCTCGTGCCGGTCGGCGTCGGACACCGGACGGACGGTCGGGGTGGCCGCGGCGTCGGAGTCGGCGGCGTCGACGAAGTCGTCCTCGAAGTCCGAGTCGGCGTCACGCTCCGGGGTACCGCGGCGGTTCGCCAGGCTCAGGGCCACCTGCGTGCGCAGTCCGGACAGGGCGATGTACGAGATGAGCAGGCCCACCAGGGCGGCCACGATCGTCGCCCAGTACCACGGCATCGGCGTCAGGAGCAGGAGGAGCACGAGCGCCACCACGAAGATGCCGAGCCGAGCCAGGGTGTACAGGAGCCACGCTTTCACACGGTGAGTCTACGGAGCGCCGACCGGCAGGGGCATCACAGGGTCGCGACCTAGACTTCACCGCATGGTCCGCTTGTGGTTGATCGTCGCCGTGGCCGCCGTCGCCTTCACGGTGTACGCGGCCATCGACTGTGGCACGATGCCCCGTCAGCGCGTCCGTTCCCTGCGTCGCGGTGTGTGGCTGCTGCTCGTCATCATCCTGCCCGTCCTCGGTGGCGTGCTCTGGTTCCTGCTGGGCCGCACCCCGGCGACCGACCCCGGTGCGTCGGCCCGCTACCGTGGACCCGAAGACGACCCGGACTTCCTCGGCACCACGCCGGAGCCGGGCACCACCCTCACGGACAAGGACCAGGACGACGCGACCCTCCGAGACCTCGAAGACCAGTTCCACGAGCGCGACGACGACGGCCGCACCGATCGCTGACAGCCCCGCGGGTTCGGGCAGCCCGGCGACGGACACCGCGCTCGCCCTCCTGCAGGAACTCGTGCGTGCCGGCGTCACCGACGTCGTGGTGAGCCCCGGTTCGCGTTCCCAGGCCCTCGCCCTCGCGGCGGTCGCCCTCGAGCGCGCCGGCGGGTTGACCGTGCACGTGCGGTTGGACGAACGGACCGCCGGGTTCTTCGCACTCGGGCTCGCGGTCGAGACGCACCGACCCGCAGCGGTGGTGACGACGTCGGGCACCGCGGTGGCGAACCTGCACCCCGCCGTGCTCGAGGCACACCACTCCGGCGTGCCGATGATCGTGCTGAGTGCCGACCGCCCCGACGAACTGCGCGGCATCGGCAGCAACCAGACCACCGTCCAGCCGGGGATCTTCGGCCAGGCCGTCGCCTTCGTCCGCGACGTCGAGGCCCCGTCGGCGCACGGCGTCGACGCCTCGGTCCGCGACACCCTGCGCACCCTCGCCCGACAGGCCGTCGCCGCCGCAGCCGGGCACACGGGGCAGCCCGGTCCCGCGCAGCTCAACGTCTCGTTCCGCGAGCCGCTGTCCGCCGGACTCGCCCCGGAGCACGTCAGCCCCGTGCCCGAGGACGAGGTCGACCTGGCGTTCGCGACCCGCCGGGCGCACGCGGGTCTGCCGGTCGCCGAACTCACCCCGGACGACGAACCGGGCACCGTCGTCATCGCCGGGCACGATGCCGGCGAGGACGCCGAGCGGATCGCCTGGGAACTCGGGGCGCCGCTCCTCGCCGAGGTCTCGAGCGGCGCGCGCTTCGGCCGCAACCTGGTCGTGGCCTACCGCGAACTCCTGCGCGACGCCGACCACGGTGGCGCCGTCCGCCGCGCCGTCGTGCTCGGCCACCCGACCCTCAGCAGAGAGGTCCCCGCGCTCCTGCAGCGCGACGGGGTCGAGACGATCGTCGTCCGCGGACCGGCGGCCGACCCGTTCGACCCGGCCCGTGCCTCCCGACCGGACGCCGTGACCACCTTCGTGTCCGACGTCCGCGTGACGGGCCGCACCCGGCCGGAGCACCGTGCGTGGGTCGGCCGCTGGGTCGGCGCCAGCCGACGGATCCTGGGGGACGGCGATGCCGGCCCGGACCTCGACGCCAAGCGCTCCGCCGACCGTGCCGAGCGGAACAAGTTCCTGCGTGACGAGGTCGCGCTCCGTCGCCGACCCGTCGACCGGGCCATGCTCGCCGAGGCCGTCTGGGGGGTGACCTGGCCGCACGACCGGCTGGTCCTCGGGGCGTCGCAGCTCATCCGCGAAGCCGACGCCCGGGTGCTCGGCAAGAAGATCCGGGTGCACGCGAACCGCGGCCTCGCCGGCATCGACGGCACCGTCTCGACCGCACTCGGCATCGCCGCGGCGCTCGAGCAGTCCTCGGCCTCCGTCGGCACCACACGCGTGCTCCTCGGCGACCTGACCCTGCTGCACGACCTCGGTGCGTTCGTCACCGGCACCGAGGAACGCACCCACCGGGTGCAGGTCGTCGTCGGCAACGACCACGGCGGCGCGATCTTCCGCGGGCTCGAGGTGGCGAAGACCACGCCCGAAGCCGACATGCGGCGGATGATGTCGACCCCGCAGCACGTCGACGTCGAACGGGTCGTCACGGGTCTCGGGTGGGAGTACCGCCGGGCGGCGACGTGGGGTGACCTGGAGCGGGTGCTCACCGACCCAGCCGAGCGGGTCGTGATCGAGGTTCCGCTGACCGACTGACCGGCCAGCGGCTGTCGGGGACCGCGCGGCCGCGAGGGTCGCGCGACCGCGTGGATCCCGCGACCGCGTGGATCGCGCGCCTGCCTCAGGCCAGCGCGTCGGCGATCGGCCGGAACTTCAGGGCCGTCTCGGCGACCTCGCGCGCCGGCTCCGAACCGGCCACGATCCCGGCCCCCGCCCATGCCCGGACGGTGCCGTCGTCGTCGATCCGGGCGCTGCGGAGCGCGAGCATCCACTCGCCGTCGCCCGTCGCGCTCATCCACCCGACCGGCCCGGCGTAGCGGCCGCGGTCGACGCCCTCGAGCTCGGCGACCAACTGCACGGCCACGTCGGTCGGGGTGCCGGCGACCGCGGCCGTCGGGTGCAGGGCGTCGGCGACGTCCAGTGACGTGGTATCGGGCGGCAGCGTGGCCTGCACGTCCGTCGCCAGGTGCCACAGGTTCGGCAGCTGCAGCCGGAACGGTTCGGCGTCGGCGCGCAGGTCCGTCGCGAGGGGGGCGAGGGCCGCGAGCAGACTGTCGATCGCGAAGGTGTGCTCCTCGACGTCCTTGGCGCTGCTGGCCAGGGCCTCGGCGGCGGCCCGGTCGGACACCTCGTCGGTGCCCCGGGCGGCGCTGCCGGCGAGCACCCGTGCGGTCAACCGTGTGCCGTCGGTGCGGGCGAGGGTCTCGGGGGTGGCGCCGACCAGTCCGTCCACCGCGAAGGTCACGCACTGCGGGTAGGCGGCCGCTAGGTCGAGCAGGACCGCCCGTCGATCGGCTCCCGGCGGCAGCGTGCCGACGAGGTCGCGGGCGAGCACGACCTTGCGGGCGTCCCCGGCCACGATGCGGCGGACCGCCTCGGTCACGTTGGCGGCGTAGGTGTCCTCGTCGATGTGCCCGGGACCCAGCGCGACGGACACGTGCGGCCCAACGTGGGGGACCGGGACCGAGGTCCGGGTGAAGGCCAGGGGCTCCGCGCCGAGCGTCGTGTCGATCGCGGTCAGCCAGGCCTTGCCGCGACGCCGGCCGAGGACCACCCGGGGCACGATGAGCACGCTCTCGTCGGCGGAGTCGTCGGCGAAGGCGAACGACCCGAACGCGACGAGCCCCGAACCGCGCAGCTGCACCGGGTCGTCGACGACGGCGGTCTCGACGATGCTGCGCCAGAGGGCCGCGGCGTCCCGCATCCGGTCCGGGCCGGTGAACGTGAACCGGAGCGCCTCACCGATGCCGACGATGCCGTCGCCGTTCCGGACGAAGGCGAGGGGACGGTCGCGGAGCGTGTGGCGGAGGACGGCGCCCGGGTCGTCGAGGATCCGGGTCGAGACCGTCAGCGGGGGCGCCGCCGTGGTGGTTCGGGTCACGGCTCCGATGCTACGCGCCGATCCCGCACCGCCCGGGTGGCTGCGAGTCCGGTGAACGCTCGGTCGGGACCTCTAGGATTGATCGTGTGAGCAGAGCGGACCTGAACAAGCGCCCGGACGAGGTGGCGGCGATGTTCGACGACGTCGCGGCCAAGTACGACCTCACGAACGACATCCTG
Source organism: Curtobacterium sp. MCLR17_040 (assembly GCF_003234735.1). Classification (NCBI taxonomy): domain Bacteria; kingdom Bacillati; phylum Actinomycetota; class Actinomycetes; order Micrococcales; family Microbacteriaceae; genus Curtobacterium; species Curtobacterium sp. MCLR17_040. The sequence goes on from NZ_QKTE01000007.1 coordinate 114,976, forward strand.
TCGGCGGGCAACGCCCCGCTGTGGCGTGTCGCCACGGTCCGCGCGGTCGACCCGCAGCCCGGCGAGAAGGTCCTCGACATCGCCGCGGGCACCGGGACCAGCGCAGCGGCCTTCGCCAAGAAGGGCGCCGAGGTCACCGCGCTCGACCTGTCCGCCGGCATGATCGCCGTCGGCCGTGAACGCCACCCCGAGATCACCTTCGTCGAGGGCGACGCCGAGCAGCTGCCCTTCGACGACGACACGTTCGACGCCGTCACGATCTCGTTCGGGCTGCGCAACGTGAACGACCCGAAGCAGGCGCTCGCCGAGATGCTCCGTGTCCTGAAGCCCGGTGGCCGCGTCGTCATCTGTGAGTTCTCGACGCCGCCCCGCGCCCTGCTGCGCCTCGGCTACGGCACCTACCTGAAGCGCGTGCTCCCGGGCATCGCGCGGCTCTCGAGCAGCAACCCGGCCGCCTACCGCTACCTCGCCGAGTCGATCGACGCGTGGCCCGACCAGCAGGTGCTCACCCAGTGGCTCCGCGGTGTCGGCTTCTCGGTGGTCGCCTACCGCAACCTGACGGCCGGTATCGTCGCACTGCACCGTGGCCGCAAGCCCGTCGCCGACACGGTGCGCGAGTCCGCGGCACGGCGTGCGAAGGCCCGCCGAGACCACCAGAACACCGGCGAGCAGCCGCGCGTCGACCCGGCCGCCGACTGACCGGTCACCACCCCCGAAGACGGAGCAGCACTTGAATCCGAGCGTCCCGGTCGCACGTCGCGCGCCGAGCCTGCGCGCATCGCTGGGCATCGGCGAGCGGTTGTTCGCCACGCCCGCCGACCGACGCTTCATCTCCGCGGTCGACGACGGGCTCGAGCTCGTCGAGCAGGGGCTCGAGGACGCCATGCGCTCCACCGACACCCTCGCCGACACCACCAGCCGGTACCTGCTGTCCGCCGGTGGCAAGCGCATCCGTCCGACCCTGACGCTCCTCATCGCGCAGCTCGGTGACGGCGTGACCGACGCCGTGGTCAAGGCCGCGGTGAGCATCGAGACCACGCACCTGGCATCCCTGTACCACGACGACGTCATGGACGAAGCGCCCGTCCGCCGCGGGGTCCCCGCCGCGCAGATCACCTACGGCAACAACGTGGCGATCCTCACCGGCGACCTGCTCTTCGCCCGCGCCAGCCTGATCACCGCCGACCTCGGCACCGAGGGCATCCGGATGCAGGCCGAGACCTTCCAGCGCCTCTGCATGGGGCAGCTGCACGAGACCACGGGGCCGCAGCCGGACGACGACCCGCTCGAGCACTACATCCAGGTGCTCAGCGACAAGACCGGTTCGCTCATCGCCACCGCGGCACGTGCCGGCGTGATGTTCTCCGGTGCCGACCGTGCCTACCTCGACGCCGTCGGTACCTTCGGCGAGAAGGTCGGCGTGGCCTTCCAGCTCGTCGACGACGTCATCGACCTCGCCCCCGCGACGGACAAGACCGGCAAGATCGCCGGCAACGACCTGCGCGCCGGCGTCGACACCCTGCCGGTCCTGCAGCTGCGCCGGATGGCCGCGACCGATCCGTCCGCGCAGCACCTGGTCGAGCGCATCGAGCGCGACGTCAACGGTGCACCCGACGACGTGGTCGACTCCGCGCCGTACCAGTCGGCCGTCGCCGCGCTCCGCGAGCACGAGGCCACCGCCGCGACCCGAGCCGTCGCCGTCGCCTGGGCCCGCGAAGCCGTCGCCGCCCTCGCCCCGCTCCCCGACGGCACCGTGAAACGGGCACTCACCCGCTTCGCGGACTCCGTCGTCGACCGAAGCCGCTGAACACCCCTCCCGACGGCGCACGCACTGCGGCCCGGTCGGGAGGCCCCCCGGGAACCCCCACCCGAACGAACTGGAGACGATCAGTGCCCACCCTCCGACTCGCCATCGTCGGCGCCGGCCCGGCCGGCATCTACGCCGCGGACATCCTGCTGCGCGAGGCCCACGGCTACGACGTGTCGATCGACCTGTTCGAGCAGCTCCCCGCGCCCTACGGTCTGGTCCGGTACGGCGTCGCCCCCGACCACCCGCGCATCAAGGGCATCATCAACGCCCTGCGCGACGTCCTCGACCGCGGTGTCGTCCGGCTGTTCGGCAACGTCCGCTACGGCGAGGACATCACCCTCGAGGACCTCAAGAAGCACTACAACGCGGTCGTGTTCTCGACCGGCGCGATCAAGGACGCCGACCTCGACATCCCCGGTGTCGACCTCGACGGCTCGTACGGCGCCGCCGAGTTCGTGAGCTGGTTCGACGGCCACCCCGACGTCCCGCGCACCTGGCCGCTGAACGCCGAGAGCGTCGCGGTCATCGGCGTCGGCAACGTCGCCCTCGACGTCTCGCGCATCCTGGCGAAGCACGCCGACGACCTGCTGCCGACCGAGATCCCCGCGAACGTGTACGAGGGCCTCAAGGCCTCGCCCGTCACGGACGTGCATGTCTTCGGCCGCCGTGGTCCGGCGCAGGTGAAGTTCACGCCGCTCGAGCTGCGCGAGCTCGGCGAGGTCCGTGACGTCGACATGGTGGTCTACGACGAGGACTTCGACCACGACGAGGCCTCGAAGACCGCGATCGCGACGAACAAGCAGGTCATGGTGATCAACCGTGTCCTCGAGCAGTGGCGCACGCGCGAGGTCGGCCAGGCCAGCCGCCGGCTCCACCTGCACTTCTACGCGAAGCCGATCGAGTTCGTCGGCGACGAGCAGGGCAAGCTGACCGCCATCCGCTACGAGCGCACCCGGCCGAACGGCGAGGGCGGCGTCGAGGGCACCGGCGAGATCCGCGAGATCCCGATCCAGGCCGCCTACCGCGCGGTCGGGTACTTCGGTTCCCCGCTGCCCGGTGTGCCGTTCGACGAGCGGCACGGTGTCATCCCGAACCACGAGGGCCAGGTCCTCGACGACGACAACCAGCAGATCCCCGGGGTGTACGCCACCGGCTGGATCAAGCGCGGTCCGGTCGGGCTCATCGGACACACGAAGTCCGACGCGATGGAGACCGTGCAGCACATCGTCAACGACCAGGCGAGCTGGTGGACCCCGGAGGACCCCTCCGACGAGGCCATCCCGGCCCTGCTCCGCGAGCGCGGCGTCGAGTACACCGACCTCGAGGGCTGGCACCACCTCGACACCCACGAGCAGGCGCTCGGTGCGGTCGACGGGCGTGAACGCATCAAGTTGGTGCCGCGCGACGAGATGATCGAGGTCTCGCTCGGACGCGTCGACACCCCGACGAGCTGACGACCATGACCGGCACGCGCCCCGTCCCGTTCACAGCGGTGCGGGGCGCGTCCGCGTCGGGGATGCGGCTGCAGGGCGTCGACGTGGCCCGTGCGGTCGCGCTGCTCGGCATGATGGCCGCACACATCGGCGGCATCGCGGAGCAGCTCGACTGGACCGACCCGGCCACCTGGACCGCCGTCGCCCACGGGCGCCCGTCCACGCTGTTCGCGGTCCTCGCCGGCGTCTCGATCGGTCTGACGAGCGGCCGCACCGACCCGCCGGGCCCGCCGACCATCGGCCGCATCCGTGCCCGGCTCGCGATCCGCGCCGTGGTGGTCGTCGTCATCGGGTTCGCCCTGATGGCGCTCGACACCCCCGTGTACGTGATCCTGCCGACCTACGGGGTGCTGTTCCTGCTCGTGGTCCCGGTGCTCCGCGTCCGCCCGGCGGCGCTGCTCGGCATCGCCGCGCTCTGCGCGTTGCTGTCGCCGCTCGCCGCGCTGACGATCGCGCCGGCCTACGCGGACGCCGGCATGATCGGCGTCCAGCTCGGCCTGGTCTACCCCGTGGTCACCTTCCTGGCGTACGTCCTGGTGGGGCTCGCGGTCGCCCGGGTCGGCCTGGAGGACCGTGGCCGGCAGATCCTGGTCCTGGCGTCCGGCGCACTGGTCGCCGCCACCGCGTACGTCGCCGGGTCCGTCCTCGCCCCGCTGCCCGACGATGCGGCCCTGGCGTTCCCCGGGGTCCCGTCCGCGGGCGAGGCCTCGACCCCCGGGCAGGCCCTCGCGCAGCTGTTCCTGTCCCCGCGCGACCACTCGTCGTCGGTCGTCGACGTGGTCGGCACAGCCGGGGTGGCGGTCGCGGTGATCGCCCTCTGCCTGCTCGTGTTCGACGGCCGCGGGCGCGTCGCCGAGCGGATCGCGTTCCCCCTGGCGGCCGTGGGGTCGATGCCGCTGACGGTGTACTCGGGGCACCTCGTGGTCATCGCGATGCTGCCGACGTACCCCGAGTCGGCCGAGGCTTGGGGCTGGTTCGCCCTCGGCTCGGTGGTCTTCGCGATGCTGTGGCGGCGGTTCCTCGGCCGCGGCCCGCTCGAGCGGGTGGTCGGGGCCGTGGCGTCCCTCGTCCCGATGCGCTGAGCGCACCTGGCGGACCCGCACCGGGCCTCCAGGCGGGCTACTGCAGCGCCGCCGTGAGCCGCGGAGCGCGTACCGCACGGTGCAGGGTTGTCCGTTCGCCGCGGGCTTGCTCGCCGGGTGCCCCGCTGTCGCGACGCACGGTGCGGCCAATGTCGCACCGGGTGGAGTACGACGCACCGTGCGCGACGGAGGCGACCCGGGCCTCCCGTCCGCACCGTGCGTGGTTGGTTGCGCGACGCGTCGCGCACGGCATCCTGAACAGGCCCGGAACGCCCCGCACGGTGCAGGGTTGTTCGTTCGCCGCGGGCTTGCTCGCCGGGTGCCCCGCTGTCGCGACGCACGGTGCGGCCAAGGTCGCACCGGGTGGAGGACGACGCACGGTGCGACGCTGCGACGCTGCGACAGCGTCCGCTACTGCAGCGCCGCCGTGAGCCGCGCGACGTTGTCGAGGACCTTGGAACGTCGCGGACGGTCGACCCACGCGTCGAGCGTGAGCTCGAAGCTGTGCTCCTTGTAGGAGTCCTGCACCTCGCGCAGGGCGTCGACGAAGCGGTGACCGCGCACCATCACGGAGACCTCGAGGTTCAGGCTGAACGAGCGCATGTCCATGTTGCTCGACCCGATCACCGACACCTCGTCGTCGATGGTGAAGTGCTTGGCGTGCAGGATCGTCGGCGCGCGGTACAGCCAGATCCGCACGCCGGCCCGCAGGAGTTCCTCGTAGTAGGAGCGCTGCGCGTGCCAGGTCATGGCGTGGTCGCCCATCTCGCCGACGAACAGCTCGACGTCGACCCCCCGTTGGGCGGTCGTGGTGATGGCGTAGAGCATCGAGTCGTCCGGCACGAAGTACGGCGACGTGATCGAGACCTTCTGCTGCGCCGAGTAGAGCAGCGCGTTGAACAGGCGCAGGTTGTTCTCGCCGTCGAAGCCCGGGCCAGACGGCACCACCTGGCAGTCGAGCGCGTCGCCGCGGTCGGCCCGCTGGACGGGGTCGCTCTCACGCAGCAGCAGCTCGTCGGTCTCGCTGTACCAGTCGGTGACGAACAGGGCGTTGAGCCCGGCGACGACCGGTCCCTCGAACCGGGCGAACAGGTCCTTGTAGACCATGCCCTTCTCGATGTGGGACCTGATGTCGTACGACGCGTCGATCAGGTTCTGCGAGCCGGTGAACGCGACCGAGCCGTCGATCACCATGATCTTCCGGTGGTTGCGGAGGTCGGGGCGCTGGAACTTCCCCTGCAGCGGCAGGAGGGGCAGCATCAGGTGCCACTCGATGCCCGCCTGGTCCATGAATGCCAGGGTGTCCTTGTAGCCCGGGTAGCCGCGGCTCGCCCAGTGGTCGAGCAGGAACCGCACGGTGACGCCCCGTGCCTGCGCCCGCGCGAGCGCCTCGAAGAACGGGCGTGTGGTGTCGTCGAGCGTCGCGATGTAGAACTCGACGTGCACGAACCGGCGGGACTGGTCGATCGCCCGGGTCATCTCGGCGATGGACTCCTCGGAGTCGGGGTAGAGCTCCGCGGAGTTGCCACCGACCAACGGCATCGCACCGAGTTCGCGGTTCAGCCGCGTGACGCTCTCGAGCCATGCGGGCCACGGGTGGTCACGGCGGACCCGCTCGATGCCCTCGGTCTGCTCGAGGATGTACGCGTTGATCTCGGTCTGCTTCTCGCGACGGGCGCGGGGGAGCTTCGTCGACCCGATGACCAGGAAGACGATGAAGCCGATGTAGGGGATGAGGAAGATCGCGAGCAGCCACGCCGTCGCGGTCTGCGGCTTCCGGTTGATCGGGACGTAGATGATCGAGAAGACGCGGATCGCCAGGTCCAGCAGGACGAGCAGGACGGTGATGACGACGCTGAGCCAGTGCTCCACGGGGTGTCGGGTGTCGTTCGCAGGGGCCGCGGGTCAGCGGAAGTTGATGAACTGCAACGGGACGTCGAACTCTTCACCCTTGAGGAGCTGGATCGTGTTCTGCAGGTCGTCACGGCTCTTCGACGAGACCCGGAGCTCGTCGCCCTGGATCTGGCTCTTCACCGTCTTCGGGGCGTTGGCCCGCAGGAACGCGCCGATCTTCTTCGCCACGTCCTGCTCGATGCCGTTCTTGAACTTCACCTCGATGCGGTACTCCTTGCCGGAGGGGTACGGGTCGCCGGCGTCGAGGCTCTTCAGGCTGATGTTCCGCTTGATCGCCTTGCTCTGCAGCACGTCGAGGACGGCTTTGGCGCGCTCTTCCGAGTTCGCCTTGATGAGGACGTCCTCGCCGCTGAACGCGACCGAGGCGTCGGCACCCTTGAAGTCGTACCGCTGCTCGATCTCCTTGGCCGCCTGGTTGAGGGCGTTCTCCGCCTCCATCTTGTCGACCTTGCTGACCACGTCGAAGGAACTGTCTGCCATGCGGAACAGCCTAACGGCGGTGGGCCCACGTCGCCGGTTCCCGGGCGACGCGCCAGCGGCGTCCGGGCCGTGCCGATGGGGAGGGAGGCCCGGTTCGGCCCCCGTGCGCGGGCCCTGGTGGGTGCGTGGTCGCGTCCAGGGCCGATGGTCACGACCACCGTCAGCCATCCGCTATGCTTTTGTGCGCGCCTTCGGTTGGTGATCACACCGGCTGGGTGCGCATGGCAAGTTACCCAAGCGGCCAAAGGGATCTGACTGTAAATCAGCCGGCGTAGCCTTCGGGGGTTCGAATCCCTCACTTGCCACCATCTGATCGGCCCCGTCCACTGCGGACGGGGCCGATGGTGTTTCCGGGAGGATGGGTGCATGGCATCCGACCTCACCCCGTCCCAGTTCGCCGACCTCGCCGAGTCGATCGCCCGTGACGCAGCGGCGCTGGCCGCACGGCGCCGCGCCGAGGGGGTCGAGGTCGCGGACCGGAAGTCGAGCATCGTCGACGTGGTCACGGCCGCCGACCGTGAGGTCGAGGCACTCATCCGCGCCCGCATCGCCGAGGCCCGACCGGACGACGCCTTCCACGGCGAGGAGTCCGGGTCGGCCTCCGGCGCCTCGGGCATCACGTGGGTGGTGGACCCGATCGACGGCACGGTCAACTACCTGTACGGCAGCGCCGAGTACGGCGTGAGCATCGGCGTCGTGCGCGGAGCACCCGACCCGATGACCTGGGAGCCGATCGCGGGCGTCGTCGTGGCGCCGGCGACGGGCACCGTCTTCCGGGCGGCGGTCGGCCAGGGCGCGACCCGTGACGGGGAACCGTTGTCCGTCGCCGCGCCTGGTTCGCTCGCCGAGACGCTCGTCGCCACCGGGTTCGGGTACACGGCCGACCGTCGCCGGGAGCAGGTCGCGGTGCTCGCCGGACTCATCGGCGAGGTGCGGGACATCCGCCGCGGGGGAGCGGCGTCGCTCGACTGCTGCGCCGTCGGTGCGGGCGTGGTGGACGCGTACTACGAGCGCGGGATCAACCCGTGGGACATGGCGGGCGGGGCCCTCGTCGCGCAGGAGGCCGGCGCGGCGATCGGCATCTGGGAGGCCGGGGGGACCCGCTCCTTCCTCTTCGCGAGCCCCGCCGTCGCCGACGAACTCGAGGCCCTGGTGCGTGGGCTCGAAGCCGGTGCACTCGGAGCCGTGCGGGCCTGAGGGTGCGCCGAACCCCAGGTCCGGGGGTGCCGGGAGGACATGACCACGACTGGCGACCTGCGACGTCTCCTGCTAGCGTGCTCAGGTCCCGTTACCTGCTCGTTACCAACGAGTGAGCCCTTCTCCGATCAGGATCGCCACCGCACGCATGCCCCGTACTCCTCTGTCGTCCGCTCCCACCGACGGTTCCGTCGACGCCGCCACCCCGGTCGTCCACCAGACCCGACGCGCTCGGATCGAGGCAGAGCGAGCCGCGGCGAAGGGCGCGGTCGTGGTGCAGGAGGCGCACGACTCGACGGGTCCGAGCTTCGACGACGTGATCGGTGCGGTCACGCCGGGAACCCCCGCGGCCCCCGTGTCGCCGATCGACCTCGCACCGGCGTCACCCGTGCGCCCGGCCTCCCGGATCGTGACGCCGCCGGCCCCCACGTCGCCCGTCGTGCACGCGCAGCCGGCCGCTCGCGCTGCCTCGGTGTCGCAGCCGCGTCGGGTCGCTGGGCAGGTCCCCGCGTCGCGTCGTCGCAGCAGCCGTCCGGCGCCGACGGCCCCGGTCGACCGCGCGACCCGTCACATCCGTTCCAGCACCCCCGTCAGCGCACCGGCCCCGAAGCGTGGTGCGTCGTTCCGCCGGTCGGCCTCCCGTGTGACCGCGGTCGGCGCCCTGCTCTTCGCGGCCGGCCTGGTCGTGTCGACCTCGCTGCCGGCCCAGGCGCTCTGGGTGCCCGAGTCCGGCTCGACCGCGGCCCGTGCCAGCTCGGGTGCCACCCAGTCGATGCAGGTCGGTGCCGCTGCTGACGGGTCGACCGCCCGTGACCAGTTCACGGTCTCGGACGCCACGCAGTACGCGAACGTCGACTCCTCCAGCTTCACGAACGACCCGACCGGCACGATCCAGTGGCCGTTCCTGACCGGTGTCCCGATCACCTCGGGCTTCGGCGGACGCCAGGTCGCCGGGTGCTCGTTCTGCTCGACGAACCACATGGGCGTCGACTTCGCCCCGGGCGAGGGCACCCCGATCGGCGTCATCGCGGCCGGGACCGTCATCAAGGTGCAGGCGAACGACGGCGGCTTCGGCAACGACGTCTGGGTCGAGCACGACGTCGACGGCAAGCAGTTCGTCAGCGTCTACGGCCACATGGAGGACAACTCCTTCAAGGTGGTCACCGGCCAGCACGTCGAGGTCGGCGACATCCTCGGCCTCGTCGGCAGCACGGGCAACTCCACGGGCCCGCACCTGCACCTCGAGGTGCACGTCGACGGGGTCCCGGTGGACCCGCTGGCGTGGCTCAAGACCAACGCGAACTAGCGGCCCACGACGCGGCACGCCCGGGCGTCTCGCCCGGTTCCGGAGCAGCGTCGGAGGTCTGCTATCCTCGTGTGGTGCCGTTCGCGGCACATCGCCCCGATAGCTCAGTGGTAGAGCACCTCCATGGTAAGGAGGGGGTCGTCAGTTCAATCCTGACTCGGGGCTCCGACCCGGTGCGCGTGTCGCTCCGGATCTCTGGCGGGGTAGCTCAGTTGGTTAGAGCACACGACTCATAATCGTGGGGTCGCGGGTTCAAGTCCCGCCCTCGCTACACGCAAGGCCCTCTCGTCCAGGATCCCCTGGGTCAGGGGGCCTTCTCTGTTGCCGGCCCTACTTCGATTGCCGGGGCCGACCCGCCGCGCGTTCAGTCCGCCGCCGGCACGTCGGCCTCGACGTTCTCCTGCGCGGCGAACTGGGTGCGGTGCAGCTCCTCGTACCGGCCACCCGCGGCCAGCAGTTCGTCGTGCGTGCCCCGCTCCACGATCGAGCCGTCCTCGACGACCAGGATCACGTCCGCGCTGCGGATCGTGGAGAGCCGGTGCGCGATCACCATCGCCGTCCGTCCCTCGAGCGCCTCGCCGAGTGCTGCCTGCACCGCTGCCTCGGAGGTCGAGTCGAGCGCCGCCGTCGCCTCGTCGAGGATGACGACGCGCGGCTGGGCGAGCAGGAGCCGGGCGATCGTCATCCGCTGGCGCTCGCCCCCGGAGAGCCGGTAGCCGCGTTCACCCACCATGGTGTCCAGCTGGTCGGGGAGGGACCGGATGAGCGGCTCGAGTCGCGCACGGCGGACGGCGTCCCACACCTCGTCGTCGGACGCCTCGGGCCGGGCGAACCGCAGGTTGGAGCGGATGGTCTCGTGGAACAGGTGGCCGTCCTGCGTCACCATGCCGAGGGTGTGCCGCATCGAGGCGAAGGTGACGTCGCGGACGTCCATCCCGGCCAGACGCACCGCGCCGCTGTCGACGTCGTACAGGCGCGAGAGCAGCTGCGCGACCGTGGACTTGCCGGCCCCGGACGAGCCGACCAGGGCGACGGTCTGCCCCGGTTCGATCCGGAAGGACAGGCCGTGCAGCACCTCCTCGCCGCCGCGGGTGTCGAGCGTCGCGACCTCCTCGAGCGAGGCGAGGGACACCTTGTCGGCGGACGGGTAGGCGAACCGGACGTCGTCGAACTCGACGGAGACCGGCCCGTCGGCGATGGTGACCGCGTCCGGCTGCTCCTGGATGAGCGGTTCGAGGTCGAGCACCTCGAAGACGCGCTCGAAGCTGACCACGGCGCTCATGATCTCGACCCGGGCGTTCGCCAGGCTCGTCAGCGGTGCGTAGAGCCGGGTGAGCAGGAGCGCCAGGGTGACGACCTCGCCGGTGTCCAGGCGGCCGGCGAGCGCGAGGAAGCCGCCGAGCCCGTAGACGAGCGCGAGGGCGAGCGCGGAGACGAGCATGAGCGCGGTGAAGAAGACGAACTGCAGCATCGCGGTCCGGACCCCGATGTCGCGGACCCGGGCGGCGCGGACACGGAACTCCTCGGCCTCTTCGTCGGGTCGGCCGAACAGCTTGACGAGGGTGGCGCCGGGTGCCGAGAAGCGCTCGGTCATCTGGGTGCTCATCGCGGAGTTGTGGTCGGCGGCCTCGCGACGCAGTGCGGCGAGGCGGCTCCCCATCCGGCGCGCGGGGACCAGGAACACCGGGAGCATGACGACGGCGAGCACCGTCACGAGCCACGAGGTGCTGAGCATGACGATCAGGGTGAGGACCAGCGCCACGAGGTTCGTTACCACGCCGGACAGCGTGCCGCTGAAGGCCTGCTGGGCGCCGATCACGTCGTTGTTGAGGCGGCTCACGAGCGCACCGGTCCGGGTGCGGGTGAAGAACGCGATGGGCATCTTCTGCACGTGGTCGAAGACGGCCGTCCGGAGGTCCAGGATCACGCCCTCGCCGATCCGCGCCGAGTACCACCGCGTCGTCAGCGACACGGCGGCGTCGGCCACGGCCACCAGGGCGATGACCACGGCCAGCCGGACGATCGTCGCGACCTCACCGCGGGCGACGATGACGTCGACGACCTGACCGGCGAGGACCGGCGTCGCGACCGCGAGGAAGGCGCCGACGACGGAGAGACCGATGAAGACCAGCAGCTTCGCCCGGTACGGCACCGCGAACGTCAGGATCCGCCGGACGGACGCGCGGGAGAACCCGTGCTTGCCGCCCTGCGCGGACGAGATCTTGTACAGCGAGCTCCAGGCTGCGCTCTCCATGCTCATGGCGGTTCCTTTCCGGGGCCCCGGGCCCAACCTAGATGGCTGGCCGGGTCCCCGGTGACCGCTCCCGTGGCGGTGCGCCGCGCGGCCACCCGCCGGAGGCCGTCCGGCCGCCTACTGCGTGCGGTGGGAGCCGGTGTCCGTCCGCGTCGCGAGCACCCCGGCCGCACGGAACGCGTCCTCGACCGCGGCGGTGACCTGCTGCCAGGCGGCCCGTCGCCGGTTCGCTCCGATGCTGCCGCCCGACACGGCCGTGCCGTGCCCGGCCCGGCGCAGGGTGATCGTGGTGGTGGCACCGTCCACGACGGTCGACAGCTCGTACCGGCGGTACTCCCGGGCCGGCTGGACGAGCGCGCCGAGCAGGATCGTGAGCGTCCGGCTGCCCGCCGTCGCGGTCATCGTGCCACCTGTCGACTCGACGTGGTGGCCCGTGCGGCGCAGCGCGGCGGCCGCGACCTCCATGGCGGTGCACCGGTCTCCCGTGTGCACGGCGAACTCCGTCGTGGTGTCCATCGGCCCTCCCCGTCCCGAACGAACCCGTGCCGCACGGCACGCCCCGATTCCCCCGAATCGGTCTCAGACAGTCTAGCTGAAGCGTCCTCATCGATCACCGGCCTCCGGACGGGCCTCGGTAGACTGCCGTGGTGTCAGTGAACCCCGAGCTCGTCGGCAGGACGTTCCCGCCGGCCCAGCCCTACCTGGTCGGCCGCGAGAAGGTGCGCGAGTTCTCGCGTGCGGTCTTCGCGACCAACCCCGTCCACCACGACCCGGACGCCGCACGTGCCGCCGGCTACGACGACGTGGTCGCACCCCCGACGTTCGCCGTCGTCGTGCAGGAGGCCACGCTCGCGCAGCTCCTGAACGAGCCCGACGCCGGCATCGACTTCTCCCGCGTCGTCCACGGCGAGCAGTCCTTCACCTACGACCGGCCGATCGTCGCCGGTGACGAGCTCACCGCGACCCTGACGGTCACCAGCGTGAAGACCCTCGGCGGCAACGCGATGGTCACCGCCCAGAGCACCATGAACGACGCCGAGGGGGAGCACGTCGTCACGGCGACCTCCACCCTCGTGGTCCGAGGAGACGACGCATGACCGCCGCACCCGCCACCGCGCTCGAGGTCGGCACCGTCGTCGCCGAGCGCGACGTGCACATCACGCGCGACTCGCTCGTCCGGTACGCCGGCGCCTCGGGCGACTTCAACCCGATCCACTACCGCGACGACGTCGCCGCCTCGGTCGGCCTGCCCGGTGTGCTCGCCCACGGCATGCTCACGATGGGCATCGCCGTGCAGCCGGTCGCCGAGTGGCTCGGCGACAGCGGCTGGGTCGCGGGCTACGGCGTCCGCTTCACGCGCCCCGTCGTCGTCGACCCGGAGCAGGGTGCCACCGTCGGCATCGTCGCGAAGGTCGGCACCGTCGACGAGGACGGCCGGCCGAAGCGCATCGACCTCACCGTGACCGCCGCCGGGCAGACCGTGCTCGGCAAGGCGCAGGTCACGGTGGTGTTCCGCTGACCGTGTCCGAGCCGGTGCTGGCCGACCTGACGACGCTCCGCGTCGGCGGGGCCGCCACCCGGCTGCTCACGGCCGAGACGACCGATGAACTCGTCGCCCACGCACTCGACGCCTTCGACGACCACGAGTGGCTCGTCCTCGGCGGCGGCAGCAACCTGCTGGTCGCCGACCAGGGCTTCGACGGCACCGTCGTGCTGGTCCGGACGACGGGCGTCGACGCCGACCGCGACGCCGACGGCGTCACCGTCCGCGTCGCCGCGGGGGAACCGTGGGACCCGTTCGTCGCCACGACCGTCGCGAACGGCTGGACCGGCCTGGAGGCCCTCAGCGGCATCCCGGGCACCGTCGGTGCGTCCCCGGTGCAGAACATCGGCGCCTACGGGGTCGAACTCGCCGACGTGCTCACCCGCGTCGAGTTCCTCGATGCGGCCACGGGGGAGCGCGCGTGGGTCCCGGCAGCCGAGCTGGCGCTCGGCTACCGCACGTCGACCCTCAAGCACGGTCGGCGCGGTGTCGTGCTGACGGTCGAGTTCCGACTCGGACTCGCGGGCGAGCACGGCGTGCCCGTGCGCTACGCGCAGCTCGCCGGTTCGCTTGGGGTCGAGCTCGGTGCGCTCGTGCCACCCACGACCGTCCGCGACGAGGTCCTGCGGCTGCGCGGCTCGAAGGGCATGGTGCTCGACGGGGACGACCACGACACCTGGAGCGCCGGGTCGTTCTTCACGAACCCGATCGTCTCGCCGGCGTTCGCCGAGACCCTGCCGGCGGATGCGCCCCGGTGGCCCGCGGGCGACGACGTCAAGCTCAGTGCCGCGTGGCTCATCGAGCACGCTGGCGTGCACCGCGGGTACGCGGTGCCGGGCTCCCGCGCGGCGATCTCGTCCAAGCACACCCTCGCGCTCACGAACCGCGGCGGGGCGACGGCGGCGCAGGTGGCCGAGCTCGCACGGTTCGTGCAGGTGACCGTCCTGAACCGCTTCGGTGTCTCGCTCGTCCCGGAACCCGTCGTGGTGGGGGACCTGCTCGGCTGATCGTCCGCGCGACGGGACGGACGAGCACGACGCACCACGGGCCTCCCGGCACGCAGAACGGGCCACCTCGACGAGGTGGCCCGTTCTTCGTTCCGCGGGGTGTCGTGGGCGCAGCGTCTACGCGAAGAACGCCGCCAGCCGGGCGACGCCCTCGGCGATGTCGTCGTCGCCCAGGGCGTACGACAGGCGCAGGTAGCCGGAGGGGCCGAAGGCCTCACCCGGCACGACCGCGACCTCGGCGTGCTCGAGGATCAGGTCTGCCAGCTCGAGCGTGGTCGTCGGGGTGGTGCCGGCCCACTCGCGACCGAGCAGTGCGGTGACGTCCGGGTAGACGTAGAAGGCGCCCTGCGGGGTCGGCGTGCGGAATCCCGGGATCGCGTTGAGACCGTCGACGATGGCCTTCCGTCGGCGGTCGAAGGCCTCGCGCATGGCGGCGACGGGCTCCTGCGGACCGGTGAGGGCGGCGATCGCGGCGCGCTGCGACACGTTCGAGACGTTCGACGACAGGTGCGACTGCAGGTTCGACGCGGCCTTGACGGCGTCGGCCGGGCCGATGAACCACCCGACGCGCCAGCCGGTCATCGCGTAGGTCTTCGCGACGCCGTTCACCAGGATCGTGGTGTCGGCGAGGGCGGGGACCTCCGCCAGGATGCCGGCGAACCGGACCCCGTCGTAGACCAGGTCCTGGTAGATCTCGTCGCTGATCACCCAGATGCCGTGCTCGAGCGCCCACTCGCCGATCGCCCGCGTCTGCTCGGCGGAGTACACGGCGCCCGTGGGGTTCGACGGCGAGCAGAACAGCAGCGCCTTGGTCGCCGGGGTTCGGGCGGCCTCGAGCTGCTCGACGGTCACCAGGTAGTCCTGGTCGCTGCCGGCGAAGACCTCGACGGGCTCGCCGCCGGCGAGCCGGATGGCCTCGGGGTAGGTGGTCCAGTACGGCGCGGGCAGCAGGACCTCGTCGCCGGCGTCGACGATGGTCTGGAACGCCTGGTAGACCGCCTGCTTGCCACCGTTCGTGACGATGACCTGCGACGGCTCGACGCTGACGCCGGACACCCGGGCGGTCTTGTCGGCGATGGCCTGCTTGAGTTCGGGCAGGCCCGTCGCGGGCGTGTAGCGGTGGTTCTTCGGGTCCTGCGCGGCAGCGACGGCCGCGTCGACCACGTGCTGCGGGGTCGCGAAGTCCGGCTCACCGGCGGCGAACGAGATCACTGGACGACCGGCGGCCTTGAGTGCCTTGGCCTTCGCGTCGACCTTGAGCGTCGCGGACTCGGCGATGGCCGCGATGCGGGATGCGATGCGCGGACGATCGACCGGCGCGGTGGCGGGGGTGTCGACGGACACGTGGGCGGTGGACTCGGGGCCTGGGGCTGCGGTGCTCACGGGGCCCAGCCTACCGGCGCGGCACGCCGTGGAAGGGGCCAAGTGGACACCGTGTGACGGACTCCCGTAGACTCGTCCACCGGAACGCGGATCGGTGACGAACCGTGTCCGAAGGGCGGTGGCTCAATTGGTAGAGCAGCGGTCTCCAAAACCGCAGGTTGCAGGTTCGAGTCCTGTCCGCCCTGCAACTCTGGAAGGGTAGAAGTTGGCGAGCAAAGACATGGAGACGACGGCGGACGACGTCGTCGCCAAGGCGAAGCAGGACCGGGCCGAGCGCCGCGGGCCCATCGCTGCCATCGTGCTCTTCATCCGCCAGGTGATCGGCGAACTGCGCAAGGTCGTGACGCCGACCCGCAAGGAACTCTTCAGCTACACGGGCGTCGTGCTCGTGTTCGTCGTCGTCATGATGATCCTGGTGTCGATCCTCGACTTCGTGTTCGGTCTCGGCGTCGGGTACGTCTTCGGCAACGGGCCCACGGCCTGACCCCGACGTCGACTGCCGTGTGCGGTCGTTCCGAGGAGTACGGTCGCCCGAGACGGCGTCGATCGTGACGGCGTCGCTCGTGACCATGAACGAACGCCACCCCGACCCGAACCACCGAACGGAAAGAATCGACTGTGTCTGACAACTCCCGCGATGACATCGACCTCGCGACGGCTGCCGAGCAGTCCTCCGAGGTCGAGGAGAACCAGGAAGGCGACGTCGAGACCGGCGAAGGACGCTCCGTCGAGTCCGCTGAAGAGCGTGCGATCTCGATCGAGGGCGACGACGACGAGTCCCTCGGCCTCAGCTCCGAGCCCGACGACGGCACCGTCGACGCCGGCCTCGACGAAGCACTGACGGCCCTGCAGGAAGCCCGCGACCCCGAGGCTGACGCCGTCGTGGACGACGCCCTCGAGATCGACTCCACCGACGAGGCCGAGGCCGCCGTCGAGGCCGTCGAGGACGAGGAAGAAGTCGAACTCGAGTCCGAGACCGCCGCCGAGGCGAACGAGACGCTCGCCGCCGACGAGGCACTCGACGCCGAGGACGAGGACGACGAGCCCGCCGAGGTCGACCCGTACGAGGCCTTCAAGGCCGAGCTGCGGATGAAGCCGGGCAAGTGGTACGTCATCCACTCCTACGCGGGCTTCGAGCGCCGCGTGAAGTCGAACATCGAGAACCGCATGGTCTCGATGTCGATGGAGGACTACATCTACCAGGTCGAGGTCCCGATGGAGGACGTCGTCGAGATCAAGAACGGGCAGCGCAAGCTGGTCACCCGCGTCCGGATCCCCTCGTACGTGCTCGTCCGCATGGACCTCAACGAGGACTCGTGGTCCGTCGTCCGGCACACCCCGGGCGTCACCGGCTTCGTCGGCAACGCGCACAACCCGACGCCGCTCCGTTTCGACGAGGCGTTCGGCATGCTCAAGTCCCTCGTGCAGGTCGCCGAGGCCGCCCCGACCAAGGGTGGCGCGAAGGGCAGCGGCCTGCAGGCACAGCCCGCGGCCGAGGTCGACTTCGAGATCGGCGAGACGATCACCATCAAGGAAGGCTCGTTCGCGGGCCTGCCGGGTTCGATCTCGGAGATCAAGCCGGAGAGCGGCAAGCTCACCGTCCTCGTCTCGCTGTTCGAGCGCGAGACCCCGGTCGAGCTCAGCTTCGACCAGGTCACCAAGCTCTAGCGACCACCCAGCTGTAGCGATCACCGAGATCGACTACACTGAACGGGTTTGGGCCCGCGCGCCTCGTGCGAGCGGGCCTTCACCGCTGTCCGGAACGGCCGGACCAGCGGGAGAGTGCACGGATCCCCGTGTGTTCGATTCCAGGAGGAAGACAAGTCATGGCACCGAAGAAGAAGGTCACGGGCCTGATCAAGCTGCAGATCAACGCGGGAGCCGCCAACCCGGCCCCCCCGATCGGTCCGGCGCTCGGTCAGCACGGCGTCAACATCATGGAGTTCTGCAAGGCGTACAACGCGGCGACCGAGTCGCAGCGTGGCAACGTCGTGCCGGTCGAGATCACCGTCTACGAGGACCGTTCGTTCACGTTCGTCCTGAAGACCCCGCCGGCCGCTGAGCTCATCAAGAAGGCTGCTGGTGTGCAGAAGGGGTCCTCGACCCCGCACACGGTCAAGGTCGCGAAGATCTCGATGGACCAGGTCCGTCAGATCGCCGAGACCAAGCAGGCCGACCTGAACGCCAACGACATCGAGCAGGCCGCGAAGATCATCGCCGGCACCGCACGCTCGATGGGCATCACGGTCGAGGCCTAAGCACCGATCGGGCTCCGGCCCACCACCAGACACCTTTCCGTGGGAGAGCCTCGCCGGCTCGCCAACCACGTATCTCGCAAGGAGACCACCATGGCGAAGAAGTCCAAGGCCTACCAGGCCGCGGCCGCGAAGATCGAGGCCGACAAGTTCTACACCCCGACCGAGGCCGTCGCCCTGGCCAAGGAGACCGGTTCCTCGAAGACCGACTCCACGGTCGAGGTCGCGCTGAAGCTCGGCGTGGACCCCCGCAAGGCCGACCAGATGGTCCGCGGCACGGTCATCTTGCCGCACGGCACGGGCAAGACCGCCCGCGTCATCGTCTTCGCGACGGGTGCGGCTGCTGAGGCCGCCATCGCCGCCGGTGCCGACGAGGTCGGTGGCGACGAGCTCATCGCCAAGGTCGCCGAGGGCTACACCTCGTTCGACTCCGCCGTCTCGACCCCGGAGCTCATGGGCAAGGTCGGTCGTCTCGGTAAGGTGCTCGGCCCGCGTGGCCTCATGCCGAACCCGAAGACCGGCACCGTGACCCCGAACGTGGCGCAGGCCGTCAACGACATCAAGGGCGGCAAGATCGAGTTCCGCGTCGACAAGCACGCCAACGTGCACTTCGTCGTCGGCAAGGCCTCGTTCACGCCGGAGCAGCTCGACGAGAACATTTCGACCGCGCTCGAGGAGATCAACCGCCTCAAGCCGTCGTCCTCGAAGGGCCGTTACGTCATGAAGGGCGCCGTCTCGACGACCTTCGGCCCCGGCATCCCGCTGGACGTCAACAGCATCTGAGTCCACTGACTCACGGGTCCTCCGACCCATGGAAGGGCCCGCACCGGCAACGGTGCGGGTCCTTTCCGCATGTGGGGCGCGTGTCCCGATAACGTGGTGGGGTGCGCACCCTCGTGAACTCGCTCCGACTGATCGCCGTCATCGCCATCGTCGTCGCGGTCGTGGCGCAGTGGCTCGAGAGCTCGCAGACCCCGACCTACTCGTTCTGGAACTTCTTCGGCTACTTCACGATCCAGTCGAACCTGATCATCGCCGTGGCCCTCGCGGTGACGCTCGTCGCCGCAGCCCGTCGCAAGCGGGCGGACCTCGCCGTCTCGGTGCTCCGTGGCGCCGCGACGGTGTACATCGCGACGACCGGCATCGTCTACAACACGCTGCTCACCGGCGCGAACGTGTCGGCCTCGGTGCCGTGGTCGAACGACATCGTGCACAAGATCATCCCGGTGTACGCGGTGCTCGACTGGCTGCTGTTCTCGGACCGCGCACGGCTGCTGCTCCGCCACGTGTGGTGGTTCCTGCTCTACCCGGCGGTCTGGACCACCGTGGTGCTCGTCCGCGGCGCGACCGACGGGTGGGTGCCGTACCCGTTCCTTGATCCGGCGCAGGGCTACGGCGTCGTCGCGATCTACGTGGTCGGGATCGCGGTCTCGATCACGCTGCTCGGCATCCTCGTCGTCGGGATGAGTCGGCTGCGGCTGGTGAAGGTCTAGGAGCGGAAGCCGCGGAGCTTGTCGAGCACCAGGTCGGCGAGCTGCACGAGCCCGCGGATCTGGTCGTCGTCGCGGTCGACCCAGCGGCACTCGGGTTCGTCGGCGACCGGCACGAACCCGTCGTGGCGTTCCCAGACGAACAGGGTGCGGTCGGCACCGAGCACGTACTGCTGCCACCAGATCTGCCGGAGGTAGTGCCGGGGGATGCTCCGCCAGGCCTTGCCGGTGGTCTTGATCTCGGCGAGCACCACGCGGGACGACTCGTCGACCCCGACGCCGTCCGGGGTGGCGAGGTGGGCGCGGTTCGCAGCGGCGTGGAAGAGGTGTGCCGAGGGCTGGATGCCGTGGGTGGCGGCCACCCAGGCGGCGATGACCGGTTCGCGGTCCTTGCCGTGCTCGGTGAACGCGTTGCCGGAGAACCGGGAGCCGTAGCGCTTCTCGGTGACGACGGCCTCGACGGCGCGCAGTGAGGCCAGCCGGGCGACGTCGGTGGCGGTGATGCCCATGGCGCGGGCGCGGAGCCAGGCGACGCGGTCCGAGGAGTGCGCGACGATGCGCTCGGTGTGGCCACGCAGGGCGGTGAACGCATCACGCGCAGCCGGGACCGGCGTACCGGGGGCGGGATGCGCCTCCAGACCGGGGTCCAGGTCGCCCCACAGGGTGGGCTGCACGATCGTCACCCGACGATTGTCCCCCCGACCACCGGCAAGACCGAAACCGACGCGCTCACGCGACCGCGCGTGTGCGTCAGGAGACGAGTTCTCGCCCCTCGGCGAACGCGACCAGCTCGTCGACCCCGGCGGGGGAGAGGGCGTAGCCGATGGCGAGGGCCGCGGCGCCCTGCAGCGCGGCGAGGGACCCGGCGCGGGACTGCACGATGACGAGGTGCTCACTGGCCAGGGGCATCGAGCGGGAGTAGACGACCTCGCGGACGCCGGCGAGCAGGTGCTCACCGGCCTGCGTGATCGATCCGCCGAGTGCGATGACGGACGGGTTGATGAGCGAGATGCAGGTCGCCAGGACCTCGCCGATGTCCCGACCGGCCTGTCGCACGGCGTAGATCGCGTCGAGGTCGGACCGGTTCACCAGGTCGATCACGTCCGCACCCGTGTGCACGTCGTGCCCCTTCGCACGGAGGGCGCGGGCGATGGCCGGACCGGAGGCCACGGCCTCGAGGCAGCCGGTGTTGCCGCAGTGGCAGGGGACGTCGCCGGCGCGGGAGACCCGCACGTGGCCGATGTCACCCGCGGTGCCCTGGGCGCCGCGCTGCAGCCGGCCTTCGGAGACGATGCCGGACCCGATGCCGGTGGCGACCTTCACGAACAGCAGGTGGTCGACGTCCGGCCAGCCGTGCTCCCGCTCGCCGAGGGCCGCGATGTTGACGTCGTTGTCGAGCAGGACGTGGGCGGCGATGTGCTGACGGAGCCACGAGGGCACGTCGAAGCCGTCCCAACCGGGCATGATCGGCGGGTTGGCCGGGCGGCCGGTGGAGAACTCGACCGGTCCGGGGACGCCGATGCCAATCGCGATGACGTCCTGCCGACTGCGCCCGACCTCGGCGAGCAGGTCGTCGATCGTCTCGACGAGCCAGGACAACGTCGGTACCGGACCGGCGGCGATGTCGATCCGGGCCTCGCGGGTGGCGAGTGGCGCCGCGACCAGGTCGGTGACGGCGACACGGCCGTGCGAGGCCCCGAGGTCGGCGGCGATCACGAGCCGGGCACGGGGCTTCAGCGCCACCTGGGCGGGGGGACGTCCGCCGGTGGAGACAGCGGTGTCCACGGCGCCGACCAGCCCGATGTCGATCAGGGAGTCGAGGCGCACGCCGATGGTGGAGCGTGCGAGTCCTGTCAGTGCGGCGAGCTCGGCCCTGGTGCGCGGCACGCCGTCGCGGAGGATCTGGAAGAGCTCGCTCGTCCCGACCGGAGGCGACGCTGCCGTCCGGTTCAAGTCGACCATGTGGGGAGTGAAGCACACATCGTTCGCGCCACGCAATGAAGTCCGTCGACATTCCTCGGACTTCTGCTTGACCGCCGACAAAAGTGCTCGTAGTGTGACGATCGGTCAGTGACGACCGCACCATCTCGACGAGGAGAACCCCTGGTGACCCAACCGCTCTCGGTCCAGCTCTACACGGTCCGCGATGCCCTCAGTGCCGATCTGCCCGGCACCCTGCAGCGCATCGCCGACATCGGCTACACGAACGTCGAGGCCTTCGGCTTCGTCGACAACGCCGACGAACTCGCCGCCGCCCTCCGTGACGCCGGCCTCGCCGCCCCGAGCGGCCACGCCCGTCTGCTGGACGCCGGCGAGCAGGACCTCGAGCGCATCTTCCACGCCTCCACCACCCTCGGCTTCGGGACCCTCATCGACCCGCACATCGACGAGTCCCGCTGGACCACCCGCGAGGACGTCGAGGCGATCGCCCGCGAACTCAGCGCCCTCGCCCCGCGCGCCGCCGACCACGGCCTGGTGCTCGGTTACCACAACCACGCGTTCGAGTTCTCGAACCGCATCGACGGTGTCAGCGCCTACGAGGTCTTCGCCGACGCCCTGTCCGACGACGTCGTGCTCGAGCTCGACACCTACTGGGTGCAGGTCGGCGGGGACGACCCGGTCGCGGTCATCGGCAAGTACGGCGACAAGGTCCAGTTCCTGCACGTCAAGGACGGCGACGGCTCGCACGACGACAAGCAGCAGGTTGCCGTCGGCAACGGCATCATGCCGATCCGCGACATCATCGCCGCGGCGCCCGACGCACTGCACGTCGTCGAGCTCGACGACCACGAGGGTGACGTCTTCCAGGCCGTCGCCGACTCCTACACGTTCCTCGAGGGGGCCCGCGCATGACCGACACCACGACCGCCGCTGCGACGGCGACCGACAGCACCACCCGCACCGGCCCGGTCGGCGTCGGTGTCATCGGCGCCGGGGTCATCTCGGACCAGTACCTGTCGAACCTCACCGTCTTCCCCGACGTGACCGTCCGCTTCATCGCCGACATCGACCTGCCGCGCGCCGCCGCCCAGGCCGAGAAGTGGGGCGTCCCCGGATCGGGCACCGTCGAGGAGCTCCTGGCCGACGACGACATCGAGATCGTCGTGAACCTGACGATCCCGGCCGCCCACGTCGAGGTCGCGCTGCAGGCCCTGGCCGCCGGCAAGCACGTCTGGGGCGAGAAGCCCTACGCCCTCGACCGTGCCAGCGCCGCGGAGCTCCGCGACGCCGCGGCCGCCGCGGGCAAGACCGTCAGCGTCGCCCCGGACACGTTCCTCGGCGCCGGCCTGCAGACCGCGCTCCGCACCATCCGCGACGGCCGCATCGGGACGCCCCTGAACGGCCTGACGCTCTTCCAGAGCCCCGGACCCGAGTCGTGGCACCCGAGCCCCGAGTTCCTCTTCGCGTACGGTGCCGGTCCGCTGTTCGACATCGGCCCGTACTACATCACCACCCTCGTCCAGACGTTCGGACCGGTGAAGAAGGTCACGGCCACCGCGTCGAAGTCCCGCGCCACCCGCACCATCGGTTCCGGACCGAAGGCCGGCACCGAGTTCCCGGTGGACGTCCCGACGAACCACTCCGCGCTGATCGAGTTCGAGAACGGCGGGAGTGCGCAGAGCGTGTTCTCGTTCGAGTCCGACCGCGGCCGCACCGGCTTCGTCGAGATCGCGGGGGAGACCGGCACCGTCGTGTTCCCCGACCCGAACAACTTCGACGGCGACACCGAACTGTACGCCCTCGGTTCCGAGGAGCCCGAGACGATCCCCGCGGTCGGCTCCACCTACTCGCGTGGCACCGGCGTGGTCGACCTGGCCCGCTCGCTGCGTGCCGGCGACGAGAACCGCGTCCCCGGTGCGCTCGCCTTCCACGTCCTCGACGTGATGGTCTCCATCGCCGAGGCGGCAGAACGTGGCGAGGCGGTGCTCGTCGAGAGCACCGTGTCGCCCTCCCCGACCCTCCCCGAGGGCTGGGACCCCGCGGAACGCACCCTGGCCTGACCGCCGGGGCGCTGCCCGCAACCCACAGCAGCACCCGACCAGCACCATCCGCAGCACCAGCTCCACCTCTGCACCATCCCCTGCACCATCTCAACGACGAGAAAGTAGAGAGTCATGCGCACTGCCATCCGCGCACTGGCCATCACCGCGGCCGCCGCACTCACCGTGTCCGGCCTCGCAGCCTGCTCCTCCGGATCGTCCGGCGACTCCGGCGACTCCAAGACGCTCACCTACTGGGCGTCCAACCAGGGCACGTCCCTGCAGAACGACAAGGAGGTGCTGACCCCCGTCCTCAAGAAGTTCACCAAGGAGACCGGGATCAAGGTCGACCTCCAGGTCATCGGCTGGAACGACCTGCAGAACAAGATCCAGACCGCCGTCACCTCGGGCCAGGGCCCGGACGTCGTCAACATCGGCAACACCTGGGCGACCTCGCTCCAGGCCACCGGCGCCTTCCAGGAGTTCGGTGACGCCGAGATGAAGGCGATCGGCGGTGAGGACAAGTTCGGCAAGGTCGCCCTGTCCACCGGTGGCGCGCCCGACAAGACGGTCACGAGCGTCCCGCTCTACGGCCTCGCCTACGGCCTGTACTACAACAAGAAGATGCTGTCGGACGCCGGCATCACCCCGCCCACCACGTGGGAGGAGATGGTCTCCGACGCCGAGAAGCTGACCAAGGGTGACACCTACGGCTTCAGCCTCGCGGGTGGTTCCTACACCGAGAACTCGCACTTCGCGTTCATCAACTCGGCGCAGAACGGTGGCGAGTGGTTCGACAAGGACGGCAAGCCGACCTTCACCTCGAAGGCCAACGTCGACGGCATCAAGCGCTACCTCGACCTCATGCAGGACTCGAAGGTCGCCAACCTGTCGAACGCGCAGTACGACAACGCGACGCAGTCGACCACGGACTTCGCGAAGAAGAAGGCCGCGTTCATCCTCAACCAGAACAACGCGAACGCGACCATCGAGTCCCTCGGCATGAAGTCGTCCGAGTACGGCGTGGTGGCGCTGCCCGCCCCGAGCGGTGGCGAGCAGATCGCCTCGTTCCCGGCTGGCATCAACCTGTCGGTCTTCAAGAACACGAAGAACAAGGACGGCGCGCTCAAGTTCGTCAAGTACATGACGAGCATGGACACGCAGACGACGCTGGACAAGCCGTACTCGGCTCTGCCGGTGCTCGCCGAGGCTGCTGACTCCGTCACGGACGAGCAGACGAAGACGTTCCTCGACATCTACAACAACAAGGCGAAGCCGCTCCCGCTGGTGCCCGCCGAGGACCAGTTCGAGTCCACGGTCGGCAAGGCGATGAACGACATGTTCGCCAAGATCGCGACCGGTTCCAAGGTCTCCGAGGCCGACATCAAGTCGGCACTGCAGACCGCCCAGGACCAGGTGTCCCAGGCCGCCGGTTGATCCACCCTGGAGGCCCGGGTCGCGTCCGACGGACGCGCCCGGGCCTCCGCCCCTGACGTTCCAGGGCCGACCACCCGTCGGCCGTGAGGCACACGCCCCGGAGCCGACCACGCGTCGGCCGTGCGGCTGACGCCCCACGCACCCCGCGCCTCCCGGCCGCTGCCACGGCCGCGCGGACCGCACCTGCACGCCCCTCCTGCCGAAAGGCCCCACCAGATGTCCACGACGGTCCTGCCCGACTCGGAGCGCATCGACCTGACGCACACGAAGGCCCCGACGATGTCGGGCCGTCCGCCAGGTCGCAAGCGCAAGACCCACTGGCTGCCCTACGCGCTCGTCGCGCCGGCCATCCTGTTCGAGCTGCTCATCCACATCGTCCCGATGCTCACCGGCATCTGGATCTCGTTCATCCAGCTCACCAAGTACTTCATCGCGAACTGGGGTGCCGCGCCCTTCGCCGGGTTCCGGAACTACCAGGTCGTCGTCGACTTCGACCAGGCGATCGGCCGCGGGGTCCTCAACTCGTTCCTCATCACGTGCGCCTTCACAGTCCTCGTGGTCGGGCTGTCCTGGACCTTCGGCATGGCCGCAGCCGTCGCGCTGCAGAAGCCGTTCGCCGGACGCGGACTCTTCCGCACCCTGTTCCTCGTGCCCTACGCGCTGCCGATGTACGCCGGCGTCATCACCTGGAAGTTCATGTTCCAGCGTGACTCGGGGGCCCTGAACCACCTGCTCGTCGACCAACTCGGGCTGTTCGGCGGCAACGCCCCGTTCTGGCTCATCGGCAACAACGCGTTCGTGGCCGTCGTCGTCGTGGCGATCTGGAAGACCTGGCCGTTCGCGTTCCTGATGCTCATGGCCGGCCTGCAGTCGGTGCCGAACGACGTGTACGAGGCCGCCTCGGTCGACGGTGCCAAGCCGTTCCGCCAGTGGCGCTCGATCACGCTGCCGATGGTCCGCCCCGTCAACGTGACGCTCGTGCTCGTGATGTTCCTGTGGACGTTCAACGACTTCAACACGCCGTTCGTGCTGTTCGGCTCGACCGCGCAGCCACCCGCCGCGGACCTGCTGAGCTTCCACATCTACAACGCGTCGTTCATCACCTGGAACTTCGGTTCCGGTGCCGCGATGAGCGTCCTGCTCCTGCTCTTCCTGCTCGTCGTCACCGGCATCTACCTCGCCGTGACCAACCGGAGGTCCGTCCGTGCGTGAGACAACTGGCGCCAAGTCCTTCAAGATCATCACCCTGGTCGTCCTGACGTTGTTCACGGTCGTGCCGCTCTACGTGATGATCACCACGGCCATCAAGCCCCTCGGCGACGTGCAGGACAACTTCACGTGGATCCCGTCGCGGATCACCTTCCAGCCGTTCATCGACATGTGGTCGACGGTGCCGCTCGGTCGGTACTTCATCAACTCGCTCGTGGTCTGCACGGTGGCGACGGTGTTCTCGCTGATCATCGCGACGTTCGCCGCCTACGGTGTCTCGCGCTGGAACTTCAAGGGCAAGAGCACCTTCACCACCGCGGTGCTCTCCACGCAGATGTTCCCCGGCGTGCTGTTCCTGCTGCCGCTGTTCCTGATCTTCACGAACCTCGGCAACTCCCTCGGCATCCAGCTCGTCGGGTCGTGGCTCGGCCTGATCATCACGTACCTGACGTTCACGCTCCCGTTCTCGATCTGGATGCTGGCCGGGTACTTCGAGACCATCCCGCGCGAACTCGACGAGGCCGCGATGGTCGACGGTTCGGGCCCGATGGGTGCGCTGTTCCGGGTCATCCTGCCGTCGGCCCGTCCGGGTCTGGTGGCGGTGGGGATCTACTCGTTCATGACGGCCTGGGGTGAGGTCCTCTTCGCCTCGGTCATGACGAACGGCCTCGGCTCGACCCTGGCGGTCGGTCTGCAGCAGTACTCGACGCAGACGAACGTGTACTGGAACCAGGTCATGGCGGCGTCGCTCGTCGTGTCGATCCCGGTCGTGGCCGCGTTCCTCGTGGTCCAGCGCCAGTTCGTCGCCGGCCTGACCGCGGGTGCCGTGAAGTAGGCGGAGCCTTTCCGCAAGACACCGGTGTTCGCGCTCGACGCCCCCGCATCACGGGGTGTGCAGCGTGGACACCGGTGTTTTGCCGTTCCCCACCCGACGACCTACCGACCCCGACCACCCGACGACCGACAGGATGGAACCATGAGCGACGAGACCCGCGGGCGGCAGCTGCTGCCCGGACAGACCAGCCGCGTGCACGTGTACGACGTCGAGTCCCGCACCTCGCGGCTCGTGTTCGAGTCGGCCACGGTGCTCGTCGAGGCGCCGAACGTCCTGGACGCCGAGACCCTGGTGCTCAACGGCGACGGCGACCTGTGGCTGCTGCGACTGCCGTTGGCCGACAGCGGCACCGTGCTGGACGAGACCGCGCTCGTGCCGGTGCCGATGGACGGCGTCGACGAGATCAACAACGACCACGTGCTCGACCCGTCCGGCAGCTCCATCGTGGTGAGCGCCCGCGACGGCGAGCTGTACCGCGTTCCGCTGCCCGAGGGCGGCCCCGCGACCCAGATCACCGACGTCGCGTCCGCCCTGCCCACCAAACGGAAGTTCTACCTGCACGGCATCGCCCCCGACGGCAGCGCCCTCGCCGCCATCGTGGGGGAACTGTCCGAGGACGGCGTCTGGACGACCGACGTCGCGATGGTCGACGCGGAGACCGGCGAGCCGACGTTCGTCACCCGGGACGAGCACCCCGACGACGGCTGCACCATCAGTCCGGCCGGCGGGATCCTGCTCTGGAACACCGAGCGGTTCACCCCCGGCACCGCGCAGCTTGCCGTGCGCTGGCCCGGGCACGACAGCCCGGTCCGCCTGACGAACGACGACCGGGTGAACTGGTTCCCGCACCTGTCCCCGGACGCCGCACACCTGCTCTACCTGTCGTACGAGCCCGGCGTGCAGGGCCACCCGGCCGACCACCGCGTCGAGCTGCGCCTGCTGCCGGGGTCGCTCGTCCGCGGTGCCCGGATCGCGGTCCAGCCCGAGACCCTGGTGGCCCTCGACGGCGGCCAGGGGACGGTCAACGTGCCGCCGTGGGCCCCGGACTCGACGTGGTTCGCGTACTGCGACTACCCGGTGGCGGGGTAGCGGCAGCGGCGGCGGGTCGGCGGCGTCTTCACGCGCTGAGCGACAGCCCACGCGCCGCCAGAGGCGTGGACTGTCGCTCAGCGTGAAACGCGATCGGACGCCCCGCGCCTGCCCGCGCGCCTGCGCCCGCCCGCCCCGCTAGACCTCGCGGACCTGCCCCTGCTTGATGTGCAGGCGCCGCTCGGCACGCTTCGCGACCCACGAGTCGTGCGTGACGATGACGACGGTCAGCCCGCGCTCCCGCCACTGCTTCTCGATGAGCGCCATGATCTCGTCGCGGGTCGACTCGTCGAGTGCACCCGTCGGCTCGTCGGCGAGCAGCACGCTCGGGTTCTTCACCAGCGCCCGGGCGATCGCCACGCGCTGCTGCTGTCCGCCGGACAGCTCGGCCGGCAGGTGCTCCATCCGCTCACCCAGACCGACCTCGCGGAGCGCGGCGACCGCACGCTCGCGGACCTCGCTCCGCGACCGGTTCGCGAGCGACCCCGCGAACGCCGTCTCGACGTTCTCGAGCGCCGTCAGCGTCGGGATCAGGTTGAAGCTCTGGAACACGAAGCCGATCTCGGTCGCCCGCAGGTCGGTCAGCGCGCCGTCACCGAGCTTCGCCACGTCGCGGTCGCCACCGAGGTGGATCGACCCGGCACTCGGCCGGTCGAGTGCCCCGAGCATCTGCAGCAGCGTCGACTTGCCGCCGCCGGTCGGCCCCTGCACGGCCACGAGCTGCCCCTGCGGGATCGTCAGGTGGACGTTCGTCAGGGCGGTGACGGTCCGGTTCTTCTGCTGGTAGGTCTTGCTGACGTTCGTCAGCCGGTACATCGGACTGGAGGCACGGCTCGCCTCCGCCTCGCCGGTCGCGGTGTCGGTGCTGGTCACGGTTGCTCCTGTCGTCGGTTCGGTCGTGTCGGTGCGGCCGGGCATCAGGCCACGCTCCGGAGCGCCTCGGCCGGACGGAGCCGGCTCGCACGCCAGCCGCCGAGCGCGCCGGCGATGAGGCCGCCGAGGATCGCGAGGCCGATCGCCAGCAGGATGATCTCGACGGTCACCGGGGCGTGCAGGACCACGTCGGTCGTCGACGAGGTGCTCGCGCCGCCGCCGAAGCCTCCTGCCGGTGCACCGCCCGTCGTGCCGCTGCCCGCGGCCGCGGTCGCTGCGCCGCCGGGCATGCCACCACCGGCACCCCCGCCGGTCGTGCTCGAGGCGCTCGCCGAGATCGTCGGACTGATGACGTTCACGACGAGGATGCCGATCAGGCCGGCCGCGGCGCCGAGCACGCCGCCGATCAGGCCCTGCACCAGGGACTCGCCGGCCACCTGTCGGGTGATGCGGCCGTTCGACCAGCCGATCGCCTTGAGGGTCCCGAACTCGCGGGTGCGGCGGGTCACGCCGGAGATCGTGAAGAGGATCGCGATGAGGAACGCCGCGGCGAGCACCACGATCGACAGCCACTTGCCGAGGTTCGAGACCAGGCTCGACGCGGTGCTGAGCGACCCGGACACGCTCGAGGCCAGGTCGGCCTCGGTGGAGACGGTGGCGCTCGTCAGCTTCGCCTGCAGTGCGGACTTGATCGTGCTGACGTCGGACGAGGACTCGGCGGAGACGTAGATCGAGGTGACCTTGCCGTCGAGGTCGGCCAGCGCCTGCGCGGTGTCGAGCGGGATGTAGGTGTTCGAGCCCGTGGTCGAGGCCGAGCCGGTGGAGCTGACGATGCCGATGACGGTGAAGTCGGTGCCGCCGATGTCGACCGTGTCGCCGACCGCCTTCGACTCGCTCTTCGCGTACGACGCATCGAGCACGACGACGTCCTTGCCCGCGTCCTTCGCGGCGAAGGTGCGCCCCTTCGTGAGCTCGGTGCTCGTGAGCGGACCGACCGTCGCGCCGGACACCGGGATGCCGGTCACCGTGAACGAGTCGACGCTGAACGACCCACCGCCGAACCCGCCGCCACCGCCGGTGTCCCCGCTCGGCGGGCCCTGCTGGGTGGTGCTGTCGCTGCTGGAGTCGCTGCTGCTGTCCGTGCTGCTGTCGTCGGTCGACTGCTGCTGGACCTGGCCGGAGAACGTGCTGTTCTCGAGGGCCAGCACACCGGTCGCGGCCTTGACGCCGTCGGTGCTCGTGATCGTGGACAGGTTCGCGGCGTTCAGGGTGCTCGTGCCGCGCGCGACCGCGAGCCGCGACTGCGCCAGGTCGGTCGAACCGCTCTCGTCGTCGCTGTCGCCCTGGCTGCCGAAGTCGAAGCTCGGACGCCCGCCGTTCGTCGACGCCGTCGCGGTCTTGGTGACGGTGATGTCGGTGCCGACGCCGTAGACGGACTGCAGGACGCTCGACTGCGCTGCCTGCACGCCACCCGAGATCGACGACACGATCACCACGAGGGCGATGGCCAGGGCCATCCCGATTGCGATGATGACCGTCTGCTTCTTGCGGTTCGTGAGTTCGCGCCTGAGGTAGGTCAGGAACATGGTTCTCCTCGGTGGTGGCCGGCTGGGGTCACCGGCCGCGCAGAGCACGCGGCGGGGCCGACGGAGGAGAAGCTAGGCAGCGTTGTTGTGGCGAGCACTGTTGCTTCCGATGAACCGTGTAAGCGAATCGATGTCGTTTGCCGACACGTGATATTCTGCATATGTGACGATGGTTCGGAGTGGGGTGTTCAGCATCGCCGGAACCACGTTCCGGGCTTCCGTGCAGATCGTCTCGAACGTGGTCGTGGCCCGCGTGCTGGGGCCGGACGCCTACGGTCTCGCCGCAGCGGTCCTCGCGCTCGGTGTCGTCCTCGAGCTGGTACGGAACAGTGGGTTCGCCGCGGTCGTCCTCCGCTCCGGTGTCCATCCGGCGGACGTCCACGTCGCGCTCCACCGCGCCAGTGCCGCGACGGGGCTCCTGCTGGGGGGTCTCGTCGCCGTCGCTGGACTCCTGGTCCGCGGGGCGTTGCCGTCGTCGCCCTCTGGTGGACTGCTCCTCGCGGTCGCGGTGGCCTTCCCGCTCGCCGGCTTCGTCGCCGTCCCGATCGCCGCGATGGTGCGCGACCACGAGATGGGGCGGGTCGCACTCGTCGAGTCGATCGCCGTCGTGCTCGGTTCCGTCGTGTCGATCGCACTCGCACTCGCCGGCGCCGGGCCCGTCGCGATGGTGTCGCAGGTGGTGGCCGTCTGGGTCGTCATCACCGTCGGCGTCGTCGTCCTGCGTCGGGTTCCCCGCGGCGTTGCGGCATCGTGGCGATCGATCCGGACCATGGCCGCGCTCGCGCGGGACGTGTCGTTGGTCCAGGTGGTCTCGGTCGTCGCGCGGGCGGGTGACCGCGTGCTGGTGGCCGTGCTCTTCGGTCCGGCGGCATCCGGCCTGTACGTCCAGGCCATGCAGCTGATGACCTTGCCGCTGGACCAGATCGGGGCGGCGGTCCAGCGCATCGCGATCCCGGCGATGGTCGGCATCGACGCCGTCGTGCTCCGCAACCGGTTCCGACGACTCGTCGGCACGGTGACGCTCCTGGCCTGGCCGGTCCTCGCCGTACTCGGAGTGCTCGCCGACCCGATCGTCCGCCTGCTGTTCGGGGTCGAGTGGCTCGGCTCGGCCGCGCTCTTGCCGTTCCTCGTCGTCGCGGGCGGAGCACAGGCGCTCGGGTTCGGTGCCGTCTGGTACTTCATCGCCAGCGGCCGTTCAGGGCGACAGGTCCGCTGGGCACTGGTCACCCAGCCGGCCGTCGTCGGCGCCCTCGTGCTCGGCACCGTCTGGGGGCCGACGGGCATGGCCGCGGGGTACGCGATCGCCTGTAGCTGTCTCGTGGTGCCCGCCTTCCTGGTGGCGACGCGGGGCTCCGGACTGCGGGTGCGCGACCTCGGCCTCCCCGTCCTCCCCGCAGCTGCGGCCACGAGCGCCGCGGTCCTCGTGTCGGTCGCGGTCCGGGGCAGCGTCGGTGCTGATCCCATCGGCTCCGTGCTCCTGCCGGGCCTCCTCGGGGCGCTCGCAGCGCTGTTCGTCGCCCTCGTGTTCCCCGACGTCCGGTCGGCCCTACCCCGTCGGCGCCGTCGACCTCCCCGTTCCCGTCCCAGGAAGGCGCTCGCTCGTGGCCCAGTTCCCTGATCCCGTCACCCCGGTCCCACCCGTACGGACGGCCGTCATCCCCGCGGCCGGGCGGGGCACCCGACTCGGTCGCCTGACGCGTGCGATCCCGAAGGAGCTGCTGCCACTCGGCGACCGGCCGACGCTGGACATCGTGGTCGACGAACTGATCGGCGCCGGGATCGACCGCATCGTCCTCGTCACACGGCCGGACAAGACGGGGCTGAACGACTACGTCACGGACGTCCTCCGGCCGGAAGCCCGAGCTCGCGGCATCGAGCTGGAGACCTGTCTCCAGACCGCCGGGCCGGGCAACGGGGGAGCGATCCTGTCGGCTGCGACTCGGGTGCACGACGAGTCCTTCCTCGTGCTCTGGGGTGACGAGGTCGTCTTCGGCGAGAACCGGAGCGCCGTCGTCCTCGACCGTCACCGCAGCACCGGACTCCCCGTCATCGCAGTCGTGCGGGCGCCTCGTGCGGCGCTCCGGCGCTGCGGTGTCGCCCGCGTGGACCCCGGCGGGAGGGTCGTGGAACTCGTCGAGAAGCCGGTCGACCCACCCGTCGACGGGCTCGCTTCGGTCGGCGGGTACGTGGTCACGCCCGCGGTGCTCGGTGCGCTCCGCGACGTCGCCCCCGCGGCCGACGGGGAGCTCTACCTCAGTGCTGCGCTCGGGGCGCTCGCACTCGGCGGCGGCGTGCAGGCCGCGGAGATCCACGGCGACTGGCACGAGACCGGGTCGATCGACGGCTACACGGCCGCGTTCGCCGCAGCGGTTGCCATCACGCGTTGATATTTTGCATGTGCAATAGGTATGCTGGCTGTCGTCATCGAACGAAGGACAGCCATGCTCACCACCACAGCCCCTGACCTGCGGGCCGCCGCGCAGATCGTCGAGGCGTACTCCGTCCAGATCGACCGGTTCGCCCGTCGGTTCCCCGTCGACGAGATCGCGCGCATCGCGGCCGTGCTCGTCGACGCGCACCGCGACGGACGCTCGGTCTACGTCTTCGGCAACGGGGCCTGCGCGGCGTTGGCGAGCCACATGGCGGCCGACCTCGCGAAGAGCCTGGCTCCGACCCGGCAGGCCGACCCGCTCGCTCCGGTCGCCGAGCGGCTCCGGATCCTCGCACTGACCGACAACGCAGCCATGATGACCGCCGTCGGCAACGACTTCGACTACGACGACGTCTTCCTCGAGCAGCTGCGGGTCCTCATGCGCACCGGGGACGTCGTGTTCGGCCTCAGCGCCTCCGGGGGGTCCACCAACGTGCTGCGCGCGCTCGACTTCGCCCGCGACCGCGGTGCCGTCACACTCGCCTTCACCGGGGCGATGCAGGCACTCCCACCGATCCTCGACGTCGTCGACGTGGCAGCCGTGGTGCCGTCCTGCGACATCGACGTCATCGAGGACTTCCACGTCGCGTACCACCACGCGCTCACCAGGGCCTTCGTCGCCGGCGTCCAGGTCGCTCGCTCGTGATCATCGCTCGTTCACCGCTCCGCGTCTCCTTCTTCGGTGGGGGCAGCGACCTCCCCGCGTACTTCTCCGAGCAGCCCGGGTGTGTGGTCAGCACCACGATCGACCTCGCCGTCGAGACCGTCATCCGGCCCCGTGCACGTGGCGGGATCCGCGTCGCGACCGACGGTGTGCAGACGGTGGACACCCCGGCAGCCATCGAGCACGACTTCGTGCGCGAAGCCCTGCTGCACGACACCCCGGCGGTCCCGGTCGACGTCTCGATCCACTCCGACGTCCGGAGCTCCGGTACCGGCCTCGGGACATCGGGCGCGGTCGTCACCAGCCTGGTCGCGGGGTTGGCGGCACTCCGCGGTGTCGACCTCGAGCCGAGCGCGCTCGCCGCCACGGCCAGTGAGATCGAGATGATCCGGTGCGCGCGTCCGGTGGGGCTGCAGGACCAGACCGCGTCCGCCCACGGGGGACTCCGTCGGTACGACTTCGACACCGACGGCTCGACGATCGCGACGTCGATCGACATGCCGGCCAAGGCCCGACACGAACTCGAGTCGTCGCTCGTGCTGGTCGACACCCTCATCGGGCGGGATGCCGGGAAGCAACTCGGCCGCCAGGCCCGCACGATGTCGCAGCCGGGCGGAACGCGGGACCGCGTGACGCGGATGGTGGAGCTCGCCCGGGTGATGGGCGACGAGCTCGCCACCGGCCGCACGGACTCCTTCGGCCCCGCACTGCACGAGGCATGGATGCTCAAGGCCGAGGTGCTCGGAACGACAGCGAGCCCCGTCATCGACCTGTACGAGCACGGTCGCACGCTCGGGGCCACCGGCGGGAAGCTGCTCGGTGCCGGCGGTGGCGGACACATGCTGTTCGTCGTGCCCCCGTCCGAGCGTGCTGCGTTCGTCCGTGCCCTCGGTCCCGAACGGGTCGTCCCCTTCGCCTTCTCGGAGACCGGGACCCGTGTCCGTCTCGCGTGACCGCCACCGGTCGCTGGAACGGCACTCCGAACGGCCGCTCGACGGCGTCGACGCACTCTTCCTCGACCGGGACGGCGTGCTCGTCGTCGACCACGGGCACGTCGGGTCGCTCGATCGCACCGAGCTCGTCCCCGACGCGATCGAAGCGGCCGCGAGGGCCTGGCGCGACGGTGTCCCGGTGGTCGTCGTGACGAACCAGAGCGGCATCGCCCGAGGCTGGTACGACTGGTCCGGTTTCGACACCGTGAACGGGCACATCCGCCGAGCCATGCAGTCCCACGGCGCGGACGTCGACGTGATGGTCGGGAGTGCTCGGCTGCCCGGCGACCCGGACCCCTGGCGGAAGCCCGGACCCGGGATGGTCCTGGCAGCAGCAGCAGCGTTCGGCATCCGGCTCGCCGGATCGTGGATCGTCGGCGACCGGCCGTCCGACCTCGCCTGCGGTCGAGCCGCCGGGCTCGCCGGCGGTGTCCTCGTCGGTGACCTCCACGCCACGGGCGTGACCCCTGCCGCCGGGATCACCACGGCGGCCACGATGATCGGCGCGACGGCCGGTCGACGGGACCCCGCACGATGAGCGGCGTCTCACCGCAGCCCACGGTCGGCGTCGTCATCCCGGTCGGGCAGCGCACCACCGTCGAGCTCGGCCCGCAGTTCGCGGCACTCGCCCGGCAGACGTGGACCGGACCCGTCGAGATCGTGGTCAGCTGCAACGGTGAACCCCGCCACCTGGTCGACGCGCGCATCGCGGCCGTGACGTGGCCGAGCGGCTGGACGGTCCGTTCCATCGACTCGTCCGCGATCCGAGGCGCTGCCCCGGCACGGAACGCCGGCTGGCGTGCGCTCCGTGCCGACCTCGTGCTGTTCTGCGACGCTGACGACGTCGTCGCGGACTCCTGGATCGAGGGGATGGTCCGGGGGTTGGCTGACGCCGGTGTCTGCACGGGGCCGCTGCTGCACGAGGCACTGAACGAGCCGTGGATGTGGGAAGCGCCCGAGCAGGCATGGCCGATCGTGCGGTTCGGGCACCTCCCGCACACGTCCGCTGCCAACCTCGGCATGCGGCGCACCGTCCTCGAGGCCACCGGTGGGTTCGACACGTCGCTCGGTGCCGCCGAGGACATCGACCTGGCATGGCGTGCGACGTACCTCGGGTTCCCGACGCACTTCGAGCCGTCCGCGTCGGTGCAGTACCGGCTCCGCCGAGGCACGCGGGAGCTGTTCCGGAACAACCGGCACTACGCGCGCTGGGACCGCGTCCTCGTCGACAAGCACCGAGCGCACGGTGCCGCCTGGCGCCCGCGCGAGGTCCTCCGTCACCTCCTCGCCACCGGGTGGGCGCTCGTCCGGGCTCCGTTCGGCCGGCGGCGACGACGTGCTGCGGCGATCCGCCTCGGGACGGTCGCCGGCTGGGTGGAGCGTTGGACCGGTCGGCGACCGACCTCCACCTAGGGCGGTCAGCCGACGTCGCCGTACCGCTGGCGCAGGTGCTCCGCGTAGCCGCCGGGCGTCCGGCCGGCGAAGCGCCCGCTCGTCACCACGGGCAGGTCGACGGTGGCGTCCACCCGGAAGCCGAGCGCCCGCGCCCGGGCCACCAGCCGCGCGTCCTCGTGTTCGGGCACGGGGTCGAACCCGCCGAGGCTGACGTACGCCGCGGCGAGCACGCCGAGGTTCGCGCCGTGCACGTGCCCGAGGGCAGCGCCGGGCGGGTGCGCCCGCGTCCAGCGGTCGAGCACCGCGGGCGCCAGGTCGTCCGGGTCGGGGACGACGGCACCGACGAGCACCTGCGCACCACCGGCGAGGGCGTCGGACTGCTGGACGAGCCACCGTTCGTGCACGCGCGAATCGGCGTCGGTGTGGGCGAGCCACCGGGCAGCCGGATCGCCGTCGTGGGCACGGAGCGCGTGCGTCGCCCCGATCGTACGTGCCCGACCGACCCCGACACGGTCCGTGGTCAGGACGTCGACGGGGTACCGATCAACCACCGAAGCGGTGCCGTCCGTGCAACCGTCGAGCACCACCGTGACGGCGGCGTCGAATCCGGGTCGCTCCGCGGCGAGCCGGTCGACGGCCACCAGGAGCGCGTCGAGGCACGCGGCGATCCGGTCAGCCTCGTCGTGCGCGGGGACGACGACGTCGATGCGTGCACGCTGTTCCGGTCGCGTCACCGGATGATCCCCTCGGCCCGGGCCACCGAGGTGACCGCCGGGCCGGGCAGGACACTCAGGACGAAGTCCTCCTCCACGTGCCGGAGCAGAGCGGGACGCGGCCACCGTTCGGTCAGCCGCGCGTCCACCGCGTCACCGCTCGACACGGCCTCGTCGTCGGGGTGTCGCCAGTGGCAGGCTACGAGCACGCCGTCGTCGTCGAGCGACCCGAGCACACGGTCGATCGTCGCGTCGAGGTCGGCGGGCGACAGGTAGTACCCGACCTCGGACATCACCACCAGGTCCCAGCGCCCGTCCGGCCACTCCGCCGGCAGGGCCGCCTGCACGAACCGCGCGGTCGGGGCACGGTGGGCAGCACGCTCCAGCGGCGCCGCCGAGATGTCGGTGCCGAGCACGTCGTCCGCGCGTTCGGCGAGGGCGGCCGTCAGGACCCCGGTGGCGCAGCCGAGCTCGAGCGCCGACCGGTAGCGCGGGCGGGGGAGCGCCGCCAGCGTCACGGCCCGCTTGCGCTGCTCGTACCAGGACCCGTCGAAGTCCCACCCCTCGGGCTTCCGGTCGTAGTGGGCGTCGAACGACTCGCGCGACCGCGACGCGGCGGACCCCGGTGCGAAGAACCACTCCGTCGTCCGCAGGTGGTGGGCGGCGTGCCGGTCGTCGACGATCGCCTCGTCTCCCGGTGCGTCCGACAGGGGCCGGGTCTGCGACGGATAGGCGTCGAGAGCGGAACGCTTCCGGGCGACGAGGTCGTCGGGCAGCGCGAGGGCCCGGACGTCGTCCCACGGGGCGACGGAGTGGTCCGGGTCGTCCCAGTGCCAGGCCCAGATCGGGTACGCGAGCAGGTCGACGTCGGAGGCGCTCGCCGCAGTGGCCTGGGCGACCTCGCCGGCGATGCGGTGGTCGCGGTGCCCGTCCCCGCGCCACGGCGCGACGAGCAGCACGGGGCGGGCGGCATCGGCGAGCACGGTGTCGAGGCTGTCGACGACACGGTCTCGGTGTTCGCGGGTCGCGCCGTCCGGGATCCCCACCGACGTCGACGTCACGTCGGGGTGCAGGGTGCGCAGGGCCGCCACGAACTCGTCGTCACGGGCGGTGGCGAGTGCCTCCGGGGTCGTCGTGGGGGAGTCCGGGTGGGAGCGCTCGCCGCGGGTGAGGAGCAGCACGTGCACGGGGATGCCGACCGCTGCAGCGGCCGCGATCAGCCCACCGGCGCCGAGGGTCTCGTCGTCGGGGTGGGGCGCGACGACCACCACCGACCCGGTGCCGGCCAGGTCGATCGCCGGTGTGTCGAGGCCGTCGAGGAACCCCGTCCACGCCGCCGGGTCGGTGCCCGGCTCGCGGTGGTCGAAGCTCACCACGCGACGCCGCCCCGCTCGAGCACCATCCGGCCGATGCGGGCGAGGTCCCGCGCGCCGTGGTCCTGCAGGACGTAGAGCTCGAGGTCGGCGACCCGTGCGGCGACTGCGGGGTCGGCGGTCAGCGGTGCCGGGCCGATCGTCGAGACCACCCGCTCGCGCACGGCGTCGACCGAACGGCGTACCCGCGACCGGACGGTCTGGGCGAGCAGCCGCCAGTCGGTGTCGTCGGAACCCTGGTCGGACCCGTCGATCCGGGCGGCGGCGTCGGCGAGGGCGTCCTCGGCGTCGGCGAGGTCGGCCACGGTGGCGCCGAGGGCGGCCTGCAGCAGCTCGGACTCCGGGTGTGCGGCCGCGGTGTCCCGGAGCACCCGGGCGAGCCCGACCGCACCGCCCCACCAGCAGGCCGCGACGCCGATGCCGCCCCAGGCGAAGCCCGGGCGTCGCAGGTACCAGCCGGGTGCGCCGACGGGTCGTGCCCGGACGCCGTCGAAGTCGACCGGACCGCTCGGCAGGTCCGGCATGCCGCGTGCGACCCAGGCCTCGTCGTGCGCGGTGACACCGTGCTGTCGCAGGTCCACGGCGACGAGGACCCGCTCGTCACCCAGATGCGCGGTGACCAGGGCGTGCGAGAGCGTCGAGGCGAGCGAGCACCACGGCTTCGTGCCGCGCAGCAGGACCGTGCCGTCCTGCTGTGGTGCGGCGTCGAGCCGGAGGCCCGGCCCCTCGGCCGCGAAGACGCCCCAGGTCGAGCGGTCCGGGGCGTCGACCCCGGCCTGCGCGAGGATCCCGAGCGCGTCCAGGTGCGGTTCGACGGTGCGGGCGGTGGCGACGTCCGCCGCGGCGACCGCGGCGAGCGTGCCGAAGAACCCGCCGGCCGTGCTGGCGGACAGGGGTGGGGTGGTGGCGGCGACCGCCCGCGCGACCGCGAGGCGGTCCGTCGGTGGCGAGCCGGGCCTCCCGGTCGTCCGTTCGATCCGCGCGGTGTCCAGGTGCCGGGCCGACGGGGGCCAGGCTGCAGATCGCAACATGCTCCCAACGTACGGAGCGGCAGACGTGGACGTGTCCTCAATCCACAGAACGCACTGGGCCGCGCCACAGACGACTCATAGGAACTTCTCGATACTCGAAGACGTGACCATCTCCCAGCCCGCAGCAGCCCCGCGCCTCACCCGTGCCGACGGAACCCCGTTGCGCATCCTGGTCGTCGACGACGAAGCCAGCCTCACCGACCTGTTGTCCATGGCGCTCCGCTACGAGGGCTGGGACGTCAAGAGCGCGAACGGCGGGCAGGACGCCCTGACGACCGCGCGGGAGTTCAAGCCCGACGCGATGGTGCTCGACGTGATGATGCCGGACCTCGACGGGCTGCAGGTGCTGAGCCGGCTGCGGCAGAACAACGACGACACCCCGGTGCTGTTCCTCACCGCGAAGGACTCCGTCGAGGACCGCGTGACCGGGCTCACCGCGGGCGGCGACGACTACGTCACCAAGCCGTTCTCCCTCGAGGAGGTCGTGGCGCGGCTGCGTGGGCTCATCCGCCGCTCGCAGATCTCGATCTCCGAGGCCGGGGACTCCCGCATCGTCGTCGGCGACCTGGTGCTCGACGAGGAGTCGTACGAGGTGCACCGCGCCGGCCGCCCGATCGAACTGACCGCCACCGAGTTCGAGCTGCTCCGCTTCCTGATGCGGAACCCCCGTCGCGTGCTCTCGAAGGCGCAGATCCTGGACCGGGTGTGGTCGTACGACTTCGGCGGCAAGTCGTCGGTCGTCGAGATCTACATCTCCTACCTGCGCAAGAAGATCGACGCCGGTGAGACCCCGATGATCCACACGGTGCGCGGCGTCGGGTACGTCATCAAGCCGACCTCGTGACCCTGCGGCGCCGGCTCGTCCTGAGCATCGTCGCCCTCGTCGTCGCCGTCAGCGCGGTGATCGGGGCGGCCAGCATCATCGCGCTCTTCTCGATCCAGACCAGCGCGATCGACAAGCAGATCACGAGCGCCACCCACCGGGCGCAGCGGTACCTGCAGCAGAACCAGTCGGGGCAGCCGAGCATCGACCTGTCCCGGCCGTCCGGGCAGGCCGCCGGCACCCTGACGGCGTACTTCGTCGACGGGCAGGTCGTCATCGCGAACGTGCTCGACGACTACGGCCGCCCGAGCGGGGTCCCGCAGACGAGCGCCGAGGCACTGGGGTCCGTCCGTGTGGACGCCGACCCGGAGACGATCGACCTCGGCTCGAACGTCGGGCGGTACCGCCTCGCCGCCGTCAACGTCGGCCCGGCCGTCCTGGTCGTGGGACTCCCGATGGCCCCCGTCTACGACAGCGTCTGGAAGCTCTTCGGGGTCGTCCTCTCCGTCGTGGCGACCGCACTGGTCGCCGGTTCGGTCGTCGCCGCGTTCGTGGTCCGGCAGTCGCTCCGGCCGCTCGAGCGCGTCGCCGAGACCGCGTCCACCGTCGCGCGCATGCCGCTCGACCGCAGCGACGCCCTCGACGGTGTCCGCGTGCCCGACACCGACCCCCGCACCGAGGTCGGCCGGGTCGGCAGCGCGTTCAACCGCATGCTGGGGCACATCGGCAGTGCGATGCAGGCGCGGGAACGCTCGGAGCAGAAGGTGCGGCAGTTCGTCGCCGACGCCTCGCACGAGCTCCGGACCCCGCTCGCCTCGGTGCGCGGGTACGCCGAACTCACCCGGCGCATGGGCGGCGACCTGCCGAAGGACGTCGTCTACGCCATGAGCCGCATCGAGTCCGAGTCCATCCGCATGACCTCGATGGTGGAGGACCTGCTGCTCCTCGCCCGGCTCGACGAAGGCCGCGAGATCCAGTTCGCCGAGGTCGACCTGACCGGACTGGTGCTCGACGCCGTGAACGACGCCCACGCCGCCTCGCCCGAACACCCCATCGAGGTCGACGTCCCGCCGGAGCCGGTCACCATCACGGGCGACGCCGCACGCCTGCACCAGGTCATCGTCAACCTCGTCACCAACGCCCGGACCCACACGCCCGAGGGCACCCGCATCACGGTGGGCCTCGCCCCGGTCGACGGCGGCGTTGACCTGACCGTGCGCGACACCGGTCAGGGGATCGACCCGGAGTTCCTCCCGAAGCTGTTCGAGCGCTTCGCCCGGGCGGACAGTTCGCGGTCCCGCACGGTCGGGTCGACCGGCCTGGGGCTCGCCATCGTGGACGCGGTCGTGCAGGCGCACGGCGGCCGGGTCGAGGTCACGAGTGAGCCGGGGGACACCGTGTTCACGGTGCACCTGCCCCGCGACCCGGCTGCGGCTGCCGCCGCGGCAGGGGCTGTCGCCGGGGCCGGGGCCGGGGCTGTCGCGTCGTCGTCGGCTGACCCTGCCGGGTCCGCGGACTGGTCGGCGACACCCGCTGCGGTGGACCGGACCCACTGACGGTCGGGAGGCGCGGTGCGGGCCCGCACCGCGCCTCCCGACCGCTGTTTGGCGACGCCCACGGCGTCTGGTACAGTTCTCGAAGCCAAAGACCGCCGGATGTCGTGCTGCTCGCAACGTGTTTGTGAACATCGTGACCGAAGGTCCTCACTCGTGAGGCATCCCGCGCAGGTGTTCCGAACCACTCCCACCATCTGGTGAGAGCAGCTCCGAGCCTCTGCGCCGGAGCTTTTTTCGTTCGTGGACCTGGGGCTGCCGGCAAGACCCCCAAGGAGAACCATGGCGAACAAGGAAGCTGCGGTCGCCGAGCTCACGGAGTCCTTCCGTAGCTCGAACGCCGTTCTGCTCACCGAGTACCGCGGTCTCACGGTCGCGCAGCTCAAGGAGCTCCGCAACTCGATCCGTGAGCACGCCACGTACGCCGTGGTGAAGAACACGCTGACCAAGATCGCGGCGAACAACGCCGGCATCTCGTCGTTCGACGACGAACTCGCCGGTCCGTCCGCTCTCGCCTTCGTCCACGGTGACACCGTCGCCGTCGCGAAGTCGCTGCGTGCATTCGCCAAGGCGAACCCCGAGCTCGTGGTGAAGGGCGGTTACTTCGACGGTAACCCGCTCACCGCGACCGAGGTGGACAAGCTCGCCGACCTCGAGTCCCGTGAAGTGCTGCTCGGCAAGCTCGCCGGCGCACTCAAGGCCTCGCTGTTCGGTGCTGCGTACCTGTTCCAGGCACCCCTCTCGCAGGCCGTCCGCACCGTGGACGCCCTTCGCGAGAAGCAGGAGTCCGCGGCCTGATCAGGCTCGCGTTCATCAACCACACGTACTAGCTAGTAGTAGGAGAAAATCATGGCGAAGCTTTCGCAGGACGAGCTCATCGAGGCCTTCAAGGAGCTCACGCTCATCGAGCTCTCGGACTTCGTGAAGAAGTTCGAAGAGGTCTTCGAGGTCACCGCGGCCGCCCCGGTCGCCGCTGCCGCCCCCGCCGGCGCAGCTGCTCCGGCCGAGGCCGCTGAGGAGAAGACCGAGTTCGACGTCATCCTCAAGTCCGCTGGTGACAAGAAGATCCAGGTCATCAAGGAGGTCCGTGGCCTGACGTCGCTCGGCCTCGGTGAGGCCAAGGCGCTCGTCGAGACCGCCGACGCCAAGATCCTCGAGGGTGCGAACAAGGAGACCGCCGACAAGGCGAAGGCGACCCTCGAGGCCGCTGGCGCCACGATCGAGCTCGCGTAGTCTCGACCGTTCCGGTCACGAAGGCCGCTGCCCCTCGGGGTGGCGGCCTTCGTCGTGTGCGCGGTGCTGCGCGCGGCGGCGGCGGCTTGACTGTCGCCGAGACTCGGCTGTGCGGACACTTTGCCGGCCGTTGGAGCGGGAAGTTGTCCGGTGGGCCGAGACTGGACCCGTCGCAGGAGCTGCTCATGGAGCGATCAACACCTCGTGCGAGCGGAGCAGCGCACGGAACCGGTCGAGGCTCTCGAGGTGCCACCAGGTCACCCGGATGACGGACCGGACTTCTCGGCGGGTACGGATGCGGTCCTCCCGGCGCTTCTCCTGCCAGAGGACGTCGCCGGGATCGCGACCTGCGAGCATCTCGCGGTCGACGTACTTCTGCTTGCCATCGAACTCGACGACGACTCCGGCGTCGGGCAACCAGAAGTCGACGCGGTCGCGAAACCCGTTCGTGACGAACTCATGCTGCGGGTGGATGGTGGTCACTCCCAGTTGCACGAGTCGGATCGAAGAGTACGACTCACCGGGTGACTCGTGTGCCGGATCGAGCGCAGTGGCGACGAGCCGAGCCCTCCGGCCACCACGCGATGCGGGCGGCGGCAGATGTTCCTCGAACACCTTCCTGTCGATCGCCTTCATGCGTACCGCATGGTCGATGGCCACGGCGGCTACTGCCGGGTCACACGTTCGCGCGACGGCCATCGCCGTTCCAAGCGCATCGACCACCGGGACGCCGTCGAATCGGCTGCGGCCGAGGCGCAGGCCAGCGGGGTCGATACCGTGTCGAATGAGTCCGACCCGGTGTTCGACGCCGACCAGCTCCCAGTCGACGACGTGAATCCGCTCCGGAGCCGGTCCGATCAACGGCCAGCCATGGATGAGCGCAGCCGTGACGTGGGAGAACGCGCTGGTCGGACCCAGGTCGGGAGCGACAGCCCGAGCCATGGCGAGGTGCTTGTCCGCCTTGTCGAGTGCATCCCACACCCGCTTGTCCATGTAGATACCCGCACGGAGCCGAACGACTCGCCCAGCGGCATAGAGCCGTCGGAGTTGTCGTGCTTGCGATGGATCCGACCGCTCGGCGCGGAGGAGATCGGGCCGTGTCTGGTGCAGTTGCATGATGCGAGTGTGCGGACTCTGATGTGCGCTGTGTGCCCTCCGGCGGGATCTGTGGAGAGAGGGAGGTCACGACTGTCTCGAGGACGGTGCCGAGTCTCGTCTGGGCAGACGTTTTCGCGCCTTGGTGAGCCGTGGAGAGTCCGCCTGGCCGAGACTCGGCGCGGGCGGGCGGGCTGCGCGGCGCGGGGCGGCGCGGCGCGCGCGTCAGCGCAGGGTGCTGTGGCGGCGTCCGTAGGCCAGGTAGAGCAGGGCGCCGGCGACCATCCAGATGCCGAAGGCGATCCAGGTGGTGGTGCCGAGGAACACCGCGAGCAGCACGCAGCTCAGGGTGCCGAGGATCGGCACGACGGGGAACAGCGGCACCCGGTACGAGCGCTCCAGGTCGGGCTGCGAGCGGCGGAGCACGATGACGGAAACGTTCACCAGGGCGAAGGCGACGAGGGTGCCGATGCTCGTGGCGTCGGCGAGTTCCCCGAGGGGCACGAGCGCGGCGACGATCGTCACGGCGATCCCGATGATGAGCGTGTTCGCGATCGGGGTGCCGGTGCGGCGGGAGACCCGGCCGAAGACCTTCGGCACCAGACCGTCGCGGGACATCGTGAGCAGGATGCGGGTCTGGCCGTACAGGACGGTGAGCACGACGCTGGCGATGGCGACGACTGCCCCGATCGAGAACACGAGGGCGACGAGCGGCTGCCCCGTGACGTCGACGACGATGCGGACGAGCGACGCCTCGGACGACGAGAACGCGGTCCACGAGCGGGCCCCGACGGCGGCGATCGCGACGAGGATGTACAGCGCGGTGATGAGCGCGATCGAGCCGATGATCGCCCGGGGCAGGTCGCGGCGGGGGTTCTTCGCCTCTTCACCGGCGGTCGAGGCGGCGTCGAAGCCGATGTACGAGAAGAAGAGCCGTGACGCGGCGGCGGTGACCCCGGCGGCGCCCATCGGGGCCAGCGGCTCGAAGTTCTGCGCCCGGAACGCCGTGAACGCCACGACGACGAAGAAGACCAGCAGGGCGATCTTCACGATCACCATGACGGTGTTCACCCAGGCGCTCTCGCGGGCACCGGGCAGCAGCACGGCGGTGGCGAGCAGGACCAGGACCGCCGCGGGCAGGTTGACCACGCCGCCGTCGACCGGGGGAGCGGAGAGTGCGGTGGGCAGGTGCAGTCCGAACACGCGGAGGGTCTCGTCGACGTACTCGCTGGCACCCACGGCGACCG
Organism: Curtobacterium sp. MCLR17_040; assembly: GCF_003234735.1. Taxonomy (NCBI): domain Bacteria; kingdom Bacillati; phylum Actinomycetota; class Actinomycetes; order Micrococcales; family Microbacteriaceae; genus Curtobacterium; species Curtobacterium sp. MCLR17_040. The sequence continues at coordinate 159,749 of NZ_QKTE01000007.1, forward strand.
CGGCCACCGAGACGGCGTACTCGAGCACGAGGCACCAGCCGCAGATCCAGGCGATGCCCTCGCCCATCGTGGCGTACGTGTACGAGTAGCTGGACCCCGAGGTCGGGACGGCGCCCGCCATCTCGGCGTACGACAGCGCGGACAGCAGCGCGGCGATCCCCGCGACGACGAACGAGATCCAGACGGCGGGACCGGCGAGCGGGACCGCGGTGCCGAGGACCACCAGGATGCCGGTGCCGAGCGTGGCCCCGACGCTGATCATCGTGAGCTGCCAGACCCCGAGCGAGCGACGGAGCGGTTCCCCGTTCACACCGCGGGAGGCTTCGGCCTGCAGCTGCTCGATCGGCTTGCGGCGGGCGAGCTGCGCCCCCAGGGACGTGGGACGTGACGGCGCGGACGACATGGGACCTCGGTGGTGCGGGGACGGGGACGGCACATGCTCGCACGCCCCCTGAACGGGGTCAAATACTGCGGTGCTGTGGACAGGGCGGTCGATGTCCGAGCGCGGGGCTACGGTGGCTCCATGAGCATGGGACACGGCGGGCGAGGCGGCGGTCCGCGCGGGGGCGGGCGCATCTCGAGCGGCGACTTCCGCGCGCAGAAGGCCGCCAACGCCGAGGCGCCGAGGATCCCGCACCTGGTCCGGCGCATCGCCGCGCTGTTCGAGCCGCACCGCCGGGCGATCATGCTCACGGTCGTCCTCGTGCTGATCGGTGCGGCCATCTCGGTCGTGCCGCCGCTGCTCACCCAGCAGGCGTTCGACCGCGGGCTGTTCCCGCCGTCGGGTCGCCCGGACGTGCCGGTGCTGATCGAGCTCGTGTCCGCGATGGTCCTGCTCTGGATCGCGAGCGCCGGGGTCGGCGTCTGGCAGACGTACCTGACCGCGACGGTCGGCAACAAGGTCATGGGTGCGATGCGGATGCGCCTGTTCGCGCACCTGCAGCGGATGGAGCTCGCGTTCTTCACCCGAACCAAGACCGGCGTCATCCAGTCGCGCCTGCAGAACGACGTCGGCGGCGTGGCGAGCGTGCTGAACAACACGATCTCGTCGGTGCTCGGCAACACCGTGACCGTGATCGCCGCCGTGGTCGCGATGCTCCTGCTGAGCTGGCAGATGACGCTGGTCGCCGTGGTCCTGCTGCCGCTCCTCGTGATCGCGCAGCGCCGCGTCGGCCAGGTCCGCGCCCGCATCGCCGCGCAGACGCAGGAGTCGCTGTCCGACATGACGGCCATCACCCAAGAGGCGCTGAGCGTCTCGGGCATCCTGCTGGCGAAGAGCTTCAACCAGCAGGCCAGTGAGACCCGCCGCTACGGGGACGAGAACCGCAACCAGATCACCCTGCAGGTGCGCCAGCAGATGTCCGGGCAGTGGTTCTTCGCGATCGTGCAGATCTTCCTGTCGATCATCCCGGCGATCATCTACGTCGTCGCCGCGTACCTGATCATCGGGGACGTCCCGATCACGGCCGGCACGATCGTCGCGTTCACGACGGTGCAGTCCCGGCTGCTGTTCCCGACGGTCGGGCTGCTGCGCGTGGTCCTCGACCTGCAGACCTCCGGTGCGCTCTTCGCCCGCATCTTCGAGTACTTCGACCTCAAGCCGGCCATCACGGACTCGCCGACCGCCCGGCCCGTGGACGAGTCGAAGGTCGGCCACGTCGCCTTCGACGACGTCGTCTTCACCTACCCCGACGGCGAAGCCGACAAGCCGACCCTGCGCGGGGTGTCGTTCGAGCTCCGCCCCGGGCAGTTCGCGGCCTTCGTCGGTCCCTCCGGCGCGGGCAAGACGACGGTGTCCTACCTGGTGCCCCGGCTGTACGAGGCGACCGAGGGATCGGTGCGGTTCGCCGGGCAGGACGTCCGCGACCTGGTGCACGAGGACCTGATGCGGCACGTCGGCATCGTCAGCCAGGAGACGTACCTGTTCCACGCCACGATCGGCGAGAACCTGCGGTACGCCAAGCCCGACGCCACCGACGACGAGCTCGAGCGTGCGGCCCGTGCGGCGAACATCCACGACACGATCGCGTCGTTCCCGGACGGTTACGACACCGTCGTGGGGGAGCGCGGCTACCGCCTGTCCGGTGGCGAGAAGCAGCGCATCGCCATCGCGCGGGTCATGCTGAAGGACCCGCCGGTGCTCGTCCTCGACGAGGCCACCAGTGCACTCGACTCCATCTCGGAACACGTCGTGCAGACGGCGCTCGACACTGCGGCGGCCGGTCGGACCACCATCTCGATCGCGCACCGGTTGTCGACGATCCGCGACGCCGACGTCATCTTCGTCCTGGACCACGGGCAGATCGTCGAGCAGGGCACGCACGACGAACTCCTCGCCCTCGACGGCACGTACGCCCAGCTGCACCGGCAGCAGAACACGTCGGCGGACGTCGTCCGGCCCTGACCGGTCGTGGTCGCGACCGAGCGCCGGACAGGAGGCCCGTGGTGGCGTCCGCACGGGCCTCCCGTCCGGCGCGCAGCGCGACCAGGGCACGTCGCCCGCCGCGGGATCACGGTGCGTTGTCCGCGCACGACACATCCCAGCGGGACGCGGGGACCGCGTCCTAGACTCGACGCCGTGCGTTACGCGAACTCCGTCGTCGACCTCGTCGGCGACACCCCGCTCGTCAAGCTCAACCGGGTGACCGAGGGGGTGCGGGCGACCATCCTGGTGAAGGTCGAGTACCTGAACCCCGGTGGGTCGTCCAAGGACCGCATCGCCACCCGGATCATCGACGCGGCCGAGGCCTCCGGTGACCTGCGCCCCGGCGGCACCATCGTCGAACCGACCTCCGGCAACACCGGCGTCGGTCTGGCCCTGGTCGCACAGCAGCGCGGCTACCGGTGCGTCTTCGTGCTGCCCGACAAGGTCGGCGAGGACAAGCGCAACGTGCTGACGGCGTACGGCGCCGAGATCGTCGTGACCCCGACCGCGGTCGCGCCGGAGCACCCCGAGTCCTACTACTCGGTGTCGGACCGGCTCGTGCAGGAGATCCCCGGCGCCTACAAGCCGAACCAGTACGCGAACCCGAACGGTCCCCGCAGCCACTACGAGACCACCGGTCCGGAGATCTGGCGCGACACCGAGGGGCAGATCACCCACTTCGTCGCGGGCGTCGGGACCGGCGGCACGATCTCGGGCACCGGACGGTACCTGAAGGAGGCGTCCGACGGCGGCGTCCGCATCGTCGGGGCCGACCCCGAGGGCTCCGTGTACTCCGGCGGCACCGGTCGCCCGTACCTGGTCGAGGGCGTCGGCGAGGACTTCTGGCCGAGCGCGTACGACGCCGGCGTGCCGGACGAGATCATCGCGGTGTCGGACGCCGACTCCTTCGCGATGACCCGGCGCCTGGCGCGCGAAGAAGGACTGCTCGTCGGCGGATCGAGCGGCATGGCCGTCGTCGCGGCGCTCCGCGCGGCCCGTGACCTGACCGAGGACGACGTCGTCGTCGTGCTGCTGCCGGACGGCGGCCGCGGGTACCTCGGCAAGATCTTCAACGACCGGTGGATGCGCTCCTACGGCTTCGCCGAGACCGACGACGAGCGCACCGTCGGCTCGCTCATCGCCGGCAAGGACGGCCGCCTGCCCGACCTCGTGCACGCGCACCCGGCGGACACCGTGCGCGACGTCGTCGACATCATGACCAAGTACGGCGTCTCGCAGATGCCCGTGCTCAGCGCGGAGCCGCCCGTCGTCATCGGCGAGGTCGTCGGCGCCGTCGAGGAGAAGGCGCTGCTCGAGCAGGTCTTCACCGGCACCGCGAAGATGTCGGACGCGCTCACCGGCTTCGTCGGCGACCCGCTGCCGCTCATCGGGGTCGGCGAGTCGGTCTCCGCGGCGCGTCGTGCGCTCGAGTCGGCCGACGCGCTCCTCGTCGTCGCGGACGGCAAGCCCGTCACCGTGCTGACCCGGCACGACCTCCTCACCTACCTCTCCGAGTAAGGAACCACCGAGCATGACCGAGTTCAGCACCCGGGCCGTCCACGCCGGCCAGGAGCCCGACGAGACCACCGGCGCCGTCATCCCGCCGATCCACCTGACGTCGACGTACGTGCAGGACGGCGTCGGCGGCATGCGCAACGGCTACGAGTACTCGCGCGCCGGCAACCCGACGCGTGACTCGCTGCAGGTGCTCCTGGCCGACCTCGACGGCGGCGTCGCGGCGTCGTCGTTCGCGTCCGGGCTCGCCGCCGAGGACGCCCTGCTCCGTGCCGCGCTGGTCCCCGGTGGCCGCGTCGTGATGGGCAACGACGTGTACGGCGGCACCCACCGCCTGGTGAGCCGGCTGCACGTGCCGTGGGGCGTCGAGCTCGTCGTCGTCGACATGAGCGACCTCGACCAGGTCCGTGCAGCCCTGCAGGGCGCACCGGCCACCACCGTGCTGTGGGTCGAGACGCCGACGAACCCGCTCATGAAGATCGCCGACATCGCCGCGCTCGCGACCCTCGGGCACGAGTCGGGCGCACTGGTGGTCGTCGACAACACGTTCGCGTCGCCGTACCTGCAGCAGCCGCTGTCGCTCGGCGCCGACGTCGTCGTGTACTCGACCACGAAGTACCTCGGCGGACACTCCGACGTCGTCGGCGGAGCCGTCGTGCTGGCGGACGAGGAGCTCGCGGCGAAGGTGCAGTTCCTGCAGTTCGGCGCGGGTGCGATCTCGTCGCCGTTCGACGCCTACCTGACCACCCGCGGCATCAAGACGCTCGCGGTGCGCATGGAGCGGCACTCGCGGAACGCGCAGGCCGTCGCCGAGGCGCTCGTCGTCGCGCCCGGTGTCGAGCGCGTCTACTACCCGGGCCTGCCCGACCACCCGGGGCACGACGTCGCCGCACGCCAGATGCGCGGCTTCGGCGGGATGCTCTCGGTCGCGCTTTCCGGCGGCGCCGAGGCGGCGAAGCGGTTCGCGGAGTCGACGGAGCTGTTCGCCCTGGCCGAGTCGCTCGGAGGAGTGGAGTCGCTCATCGGGTACCCGAGCGAGATGACCCACGCGTCGGTGAAGGGCACCGAGCTGGCCGTGCCGGAGAACGTGGTCCGCCTGTCGGTGGGCATCGAGGACGCCGGCGACCTGGTGGCGGACCTGGAGCAGGCGCTGGCGCGCTGAACCGGGCCCTGCTGCCGCGGTGACGCGGGCCCTGCTGACGCGGGACGCGGGACGCGCCACCGTGTCGTCGGCGCCCACCCCTACGATGATCAGGTGAGCACAACGGCGTCGCGGACCAGCCTGCTGAGCGGGCCGTACGCCCTCGCGACGATCGGCATGGTCGCGATCGTCGGCGTCGCGGCGTTCCAGAACCTGGCGATGACGACGATCATGCCGGTGATCAGCCGCGACCTGGACGGCGAGACCCTGTACGCGCTCGCCTTCGCCGCTCCGCTCGCCGCCGGGGTGCCCGGCATGGTCCTCGCCGGCAACTGGGCCGACCGCGCGGGCGGGCGGATCGTGGCCTGGGTGTCGGCGGTCTTCTTCGCCGTGGGGACCGCTGTGGTGATGCTCGCGCCGACCATGGAGGTGTTCCTGGCGGGCCGGCTCATCGAGGGGTTCGGCGCCGGGGCGATCGACGTGGTGCTGTACGTGCTGGTCGCCCGGATCTTCCCCGCCGAGCTGCACGGACCGGTGTTCGCCGGGTTCGCCGCGGCCTGGGTCGTCCCCGCGCTGATCGGTCCCGCGCTGGCCGGCATCGTCACCGAAACCTGGAACTGGCACTGGGTGTTCGCCGGGGCCCTGGTGATCGCGCTGGCGGCGTTCGTCCTGCTCGTGCCGACCCTCGGCCGGTTGCACGCCCCGGCCGCGTCGCTCCGCCCGCCGTGGCAGCGGGTCCGGATCGGGTGGTCGGTGGCGGCGGCCGTGTCGATCCTGCTGCTCAACGTGGCCCCGGACCTGACCCCGTGGGGCATGGTCGCGGCGGTCGTCGTCGGGCTGGTCGGCACCTGGTTCGCCCTGCGGCCGCTGCTGCCGACCGGGACGTTCCGCGCCGCGGCCGGGCTGCCGTCGGTCGTGCTGCTGCGCGGGCTCGTCGCCGCGTCGTTCTTCGGGAGCGAGGCGTACGTGCCGTTCCTGCTGCAGGCCGAACACGGGCTGTCGCCGTCGGCCGCCGGGCTCGCCCTGACGGTGGCGGCACTCAGCTGGGCCGCGTCGAGCTGGGCGCACGGTCGTCTGGGGGAGCGGCGGCTCACCGCCCGGCGCACCTTCGGGGTCGGGCTGACGCTGGTGCTCGTCAGTCTGGTGACCGCGCTCGCAGTCGCGACGTTCGACCTGTCGTGGTGGGTGCTGGTCGCCGGCTGGTTCGTCGGTGGTGCGGGCATGGGCGCGATCTACCCGCGCGCCTCGATGCTGACGCTGCGGTTCTCCGGCGAGGGCGACGACGGGTTCGCGAGCTCGGCCCTGACGATCGCTGATGCCGCGGGCAGCGTGATCGGTCTCGCGGTGACCGGCCTGCTCTTCACCGCGACCGGTGGCGCCGACGGCACCGTGTCGTTCCCCCTGGTGTTCGCGGCGATGATCGGGTTCGCCGCGCTGGCGATCGCGGCCGTCCGACGGCTCGGCCCCGTGCCTGCGCCGGTGACGACAGCCCCGGCAGGCCCGGGCGGAACAGTCCCGTCGCGGACTCCGTCGTCGCACGGCCCGGCCGCCGGGTAGCGTGGCAGACCGGACCGAAGAGGAGACCACCGTGCTGCGCATCGTCGCCGTGACCGTCGCCCTGGCGGCGGCCCTGACCCTGGCCGGGTGCCAGGGCACGACGTCGGCTGCCCCCACACCCGTGCAGAGCACCGACCTGACGAGCTCTGACGGGGGTTTCGACCAGCAGGCCGTGATCGGTGTCGTCCTGGTGCACGACGACGCGGCTCTCGCCGACCGGCTCCGCACCGACCTGACCGATGCCGGGTTCCGGCCGGACGTCCGGGTCGCTCCGGCATCGGGTGCAGCGGCGTCCCAGCGGACCGCGGTCGCCCAGCTCGTGCGGAAGGGGGCCAAGGCCCTGCTCGTGCACGCCGCCCGACCGTCCGCGCTGACCGGCGTGATCCAGACCGCCCACGACGCCGGGGTCGTCGTCGTGTCCCTCGGTGATCCGCTGCCCGCGACCGGCACCGGTGGCGACGGAGTGTCCGCCGACTACCGCGTGCCGTCGGAGGGCGACGACGCCGACACCGCGGCGACGGCGGTCGACGTCGTGCAGTCCCTGCAGCGTGGCGAGAAGCCGGAGACCGACCCGACGGACGGCGACACGACGGACGCCGAGTAGGAACGGTCCGCTCAGCTCCACCACGCCGGGAACGACAGCGTGATCGTCTCGACCAGCGCCTTCCGCGACCGACGGGGCCCGGCGAGCCAGGCCTCGATCGCCCCGACGAAGCCCTGCGCCACGAACCCCGCGGCGACGTCGTCGAGCAGGTCGGGCCGGTGGGCGGGGTCGAGCTCGCGGATGTGCAGGGCGCTCGACACCGTGAAGTGCTCGACGAGCAGTCGGTGCAGCGAGGCGTCGTTCGGGTCCGGCAGCGCCTTGCCGTAGATGTCGCGGTGCGTCGTCACGTGCTCGACGACGGCGTTGATGCCGCGCCGGGTGATGGCCGCGAGCTCGTCGGCTCCGGCGCCCCGATCGGCGGCGGCCCGGCGCTCGTCGGCGTCGTCCTGCCGGATGCGGTCGAGTTCCGGCGTCAGGACGTCGGCGAGCAGCGATCCGGGGGAGACGGCGTGCGAGTAGAACGTGGCCCGGTTGATGCCGGCGGCACGCGTGACGTCGGCGACGGTGATCTCCGAGACCGGTCGGTCCGCGGCGAGTCGCAGGATCGCCTCGCGCAGCGCTGCAGTGGTGTGCAGGATCCGGGCATCCACCATGACGCCCACCCCCTTCTGATCCGCTTCACCCGGAAGGCCCCCGAGCAACCCGACGCTACCGCATGGTCCTCGCCGGGCCGAGGGGCAGCACGAGCCGCTTCACGCGGGCGGCCCGCACCGGCGGCGCCGTGCACGCACCGGCGACCGTAGGATGGTTCCGCGGACGAATCGATTCGATCGACCCGCGATCACCCCCCCCGCCCCGAGGTCGAAGGACTGCTGCTCGTGACCGCGCCCGCCACCACCGGTTCGATCCGGGTCCTGCACCCCGGAGACTCGCTCTCCCGCGGGCAGCGACTCTTCTACGTCTTCGTCCTGGGCGCACTGACCGCGC